>NC_010617.1:2023155-2360347 GCF_000010285.1 Kocuria rhizophila DC2201
GCCGAACACGGCCGGGTGGCGCCGCACGAGCTTGTCGGTCACGGCCGCGAGCACGTCCGTGACGTCGAAGCGCTGGGGCTGCGGGTGCTCCTGCCCGATCCGCGCGTGGAACACCACCTGCAGCAGCACGTCCCCGAGCTCCTCCACGAGCTCGTCCCGTCGCCGCTGCGACGGCTCCAGGGCCTCGACCGCCTCGACCACTTCGTAGGACTCCTCCACGAGGTAGCGCAGCAGGGACTCGTGGGTCTGCTCCGCGTCCCACGGGCAGCCGCCCGGGGAGCGCAGGGTGTCCATCACGGCCAGCAGCCGCTCGAAGCGCTCCCCCGGTCCTCCGTGGCCCGCGCCGGTGGCCGTCGGGGCCGCGTCCGGGTGGGAGGGCGCGAGCGGTTCACGGAGTGATCCGTTCCCCTCACCGGTCTGGGCGGTCGACGCCGATTCCGAGGACGCGTCGTCGTGACGCTCCGGGCTCACGAGGCCTCCCCCGTGACGCGGCGCTCGAGCCAGTCCTGGTACTCGCGCGGCACGAAGGCCGCGCGGGCGGCGGTGCGCTGGACCGCGAGGACGTCCTGCTCGCTCCAACCGGCCTCGGCGCGCAGCCGGTCGAGCTCGTGGGTCACGGACGTGGCGCTCATCAGCCGGTTGTCCGGCGACACGGTCACGGCGAACCCCGCGCGCAGCATCGCGGTCACGGGGTGCTCCGCCACGGTGGTGCCCCACGCGGCACTTGCGTCCGTCTGCAGGTTGGAGCACGGGCAGACCTCGAGGGCGATCCTGCGGTCCCGGATCCACCGCGTCAGGGGTGCACTCATGCCGCGGTCCTCGTCCAGCAGCCGGACCCCGTGGCCCAGCCGCAGGGCCCGGCCGGCGTCGAGCGCGTCCGCCATGGACTCCGCCCCGGCGGCCTCCCCCGCGTGCAGCGTCACGGGGATCCGCTCCCCTGCCAGGAGGTCGAGGGCCTCACGGTGGCCCGAGGCGGGGAAGCCCGCCTCCGGGCCGGCGAGGTCGAAGCCGACCACCGATCCCGGCGAGGGCTCCCCGGCGACCGAGCCGTGCGGCGTCGTGGTCTGCTCGGCCGCGCGCACGCGGCGCACCACGAGACGGGCGATCTCCGGGGAACGGTCCAGGTGCCGCATGGCGCACAGGATCTGCACCACCGAGAGGTGGCCCCCCGCGGCGCGGACCGCCGCGACGCCCTCGGCCAGACCCCCCTGGACGGCGTCCACGGCCTCGCCCAGCGTGAGCCCGCCCGACACGTGCTGCTCGGGTGCCCAGCGCACCTCCGCGTGCACGAGACCGTCCGCGGCGCAGTCCTCGACGTACTCCCGGGCCACCCGTCGCAGGGCGGACGCGGTCTGCATGACCGCCACCGTGTGGGAGAAGGTCTCCAGGTAGCGCGGGAGGCTGCCGGAGTCCGCGCTGTCGCGGAACCACTGCCCCAGGGAGTCTGGATCCGTGGCGGGCAGCTCGTGGCCCACCTGTGCGGCGAGCTCCACCACGGTGGCCGGGCGCAGCGCCCCGTCCAGGTGGTCGTGCAGCGAGATCAGTGCGTGTGGCCCGAGGGCCCCGTCCGTGGTGCGGACGGGGCCCTCGGGGGTTGCTCGTGAGGTCATGGCTCAGTAGTTCCAGTCCTGCAGGGCGTCGTTGACGTGGCGGGGGATGTTGGAGCCGGTGCGCGGGTACATCCGCAGCTCCTCGAGGTAGTTCTGCCCCGGCAAGCGCTGCTCGTAGCGCACGAAGGCCTCCTCGTCCGAGTAGTCGAACGCGACCTCCGGGGGAACCCCCGGGCGGAAGCGGAACATCATGGCCAGGGGGGCGCCGGAGCCCTCCACGTAGGAGTCGTCCTTGAGCTCCTGGACCTTCAGCTGCTCCTCCGGAACCAGCTCGAACGTGGGCCGCTGGTCCCAGAAGCCGTTGAGGCGGACGTGCGTGAGAGCGTCGTAGTACGTGCCGAGCGCGCGCACGCGGATCAGCACCGTGGAGACGTCACGCGCGGTGCCGTCCTCCCCGAACAGGTGGCGCTGGGCATCCGAGAGCCGTGCTGTCACGTCCCCCACGCTCAGCACGAGGTTCCCGGTGGCGAGGGCGTTCGGGTCCGCGTCCTGCTCCTGGGCGGGTGCGCGGTAGGAGGGGGACACGTCCGTGGCGGTCGCCAGCTGCGGGGCACCCGAGGGGTCGTCGTCCCCGGACACGCCCGCCTGGGCCGGCAGCAGGGGGTCCTGGGCGTCGGCGCCGAACGCGGACTCGTCCACGTGGGCGGGCAGCTCGTCGGAACCCTCCGGGGCGTGCTGCTCCCCGTGGACCTGGCCGGCGGGCGCGTCCTCGGCGACCCGCGGGTCCTCCCCGAGGCCCTGCTCGAACCGGGCGTCGTCCTCGGCGCCGAGCTCGGCATCCTCGGGGAAGCGGCCGTCCTGCGCGTCGAAAGCGAGCTCCGCGCTCTCCGGAGCTGCGACGGTCCCGGCCGACTCCTGCCCGGTGGAGGGCTGCGCGGCGGAGGCGTCGTGGGCGACCACGGGCTCGGTGGTGCCCGCGGTCAGGACGTCCCCGTCCTCGGCGGGCTCGGCGTGGCCGTCCTCGACCACCCGGACGCTGTCCTCGGCCTCGGTGGGCGCCGCGGCGTCGTCTGCAGCGGCGTGGTCCATGGCGGCGTCGCCCGTGGCGGGAGCGTCATGGGCAACGGTGCCCTGGGTGGACGCGGTGCCGTCGTGGGCACCGGCCTCCCCGGCCGTCCCGTGCTCGTCGGTGCGGGAGTGCCCCGCGCCCGCGAGACCGCCGGCGGCGCCGCCGGCCAGGGCTGCGGCCCCCACCCCGGTGCCCGGGTGCGACTCGGACGCTTGCTCGGCGGGCGCGTGCTCCACCGGCTGCCCGTCACGAGCGTGCTCGGTGGTGCCCGGTACGCCGTGCCGGTCCTGGGAGTCCCCGGAGCGGGCCCGGCCGTGGCTGTAGTGCTCGGTGCGGGACTCCCCGTTGGGAAAGTCATAGCTCACCGTGATCTCGCGCAGCCCGTCCTCCGGCGCCGCGACCACCAGGTCCAGCTGCCGCCACGGCCCCACGGGGGTGCTCATGGCCTGCGTGTAGAGGTCCGCGACGTCGTCGAACAGCGGTGACCCCTGGTCCACCGTGCCGTTCTCGACCTCGTCCTGGGCCTCCCCCACGGCCTGGCGCGTCTGGTGGGTCATGATGTTGCCGGACTGCACCAGCGTGAGCCGCGCGCGGTCCGCTCCGCGGGAGAGCAGCAGCTCCACGAGGTGGTGCAGCGCGCCGTCCTCGGGCAGCGGCTCGGAGGCCGGCTCGGGACGACGGCGCGGGGCCGCCTCACCGGGGGCGGTCTGCTGGGCGGCCTCGTGCTGCTGGCGGCCCGCACCGTCTTCGGGACCGGGCGCGGTGGGCCGGGCCCCCGGGGACGGCTCGGGCGTCGGGGTGTCGTGCTTCGTGCTGCGGAACAGATCTCTCAAACCCACGTGAATGTTTCCCTTCGAAAGCCGGGCTCGGTCTGGTGCTCAGTATAGGTGCGCCGCCCTGCGCGGACGCGGGGAGCACGGAGCTCTCGCGGCGGCGGCTCCGCGGGGCGCTAGAGGTTCTCGGGGCCGAACGCGTCCGGCAGCACCCGGTCCATGGTGCGCACACCGCTCACGGTGAGCAGCTGCATGCCCGGGGCCCGGTGCTCGTAGAGCAGCTGGCGGCAGCGCCCGCACGGCATGAGCACCTCCCCGTGGCCGTCCACGCACACGAACGCCGTGAGCTTGCCGCCGCCGGACATGTGCAGCGCGCTGACCAGGGAGCACTCGGCGCACAGGGTGATCCCGTAGGAGGCGTTCTCGATGTTCGCCCCGGTCACCGTGCGCCCGTCGTCCACGAGGGCCGCGGCACCCACGGGGAAGTTCGAGTAGGGCGAGTACGAGTGCGCGAGCGCGTCCGTCGCGGCCCGCTGTAGCCGCTGCCAGGTGGCTTCGTCCACGGTGTGCTGGTTCTCGGTCATGGTGGCTCCCGTTCCTCGTGCTGGTGGTCGTGGCGGTGCCGGGGCGGTGACGAGCGGCGCCCGGCGGATGGTCTAGGTGGCGCGCGCGGTCGGCGCGCTGCTGGACGTCACCGCGACCCGGCGGTCGATGATGTCCTGCTTGAGCTTCTGGACCTGCTTGTCGAGGGCCTCGCCCACGGTCTTCTGCTGGTCGTGGTACGGCGCCAGGCCCACACCGCCGTTGCCGAGCGTTCCCACGTAGCGGGTGCTGTCGAACCTGCCGTCCGCGGCCTGGGTCACCACCTCCTCCACCGAGGTGGACATGTGCTTGAGCACCGAGGTCAGCAGGAACTCCCTGCCGGCGTCGAGGGTCTCGTAGCCGTCCGTGTCCGGCCAGATGATGCGGACGTCCTTGTCGCCCTTGTTCCCCTTGTTGGCCTCCACCACCGCCTCCACCGTTCCCTCGGAGGCCTCCCCGGCCACGGGCAGCACCACGTCCGCACCGTCCCCGATCAGTTCTGCGGTGGTCCGGCTCGCATCCTCGGTGTCCTGGAAGGAGCTGAGGAACGTGCCCTTGCGGGACTGCCGGTCCCAGCCCAGGACCGTGACGTCCTTCTTGTTCTTCCGGTTGTAGTACGACACACCGTCGGCGAAGCCGTCCATGAACACGGTCACGGTGGGGATGTCCATGCCGCCGTAGGTGGCCACCGTGCCGCTGCGGGTGGTGCCCGCCGCGAGGTAGCCGGCCAGGAACGCCGCCTCCGCGGTGTTGTAGACGATCGGCTTCACGTTATCGGCCGTGACGGAGGCGTCGTCCACGATGGCGAAGTGCCGGTCCGGGTTGGCCGCTGCGACCTTCCTGGTGGTGTCCGCGAGCATGGAGCCCACCGCCACAGTGAGGCCGCAGCCGCGCTGCACCATAGACCGGAGGTTGGGCTCGAACTCCGTCTGGGACTGCGACTCCGCCTGACCGACCGTGATCCCCCGGTGCTCCTCGGCGGCCTTGAGACCCTCCCAGGAGCTCTGGTTGAAGGAACGGTCCTGAAAGCCGCCGTCGTCGGAGACGATGCACCCCGTGAACTCCGAGCCCTCGGCGCTGCCGTCCCCGGAGGAGCCGGACACCGCACCGCAGCCGGTCGCACCGAGCCCGGTGACCCCCGCCAGGGCGAGCGCCAGGGCGCCCCGGAGGTGCCACGTGGTCACGGGGTTCCCTGCTCGGCCTCGGCGGGCTCGGCCGGCGCCGCGGCGTCCGAGAGCTCGCGCACCCGCAGCCGGACCGCCCGCAGTGCCGTGGAGGCCATGACCTGGACGCCGCAGCGGATCGCCTCCTCCTGGGGGGTGTAGTCGGACTGGTGCAGGTCGTAGGTGCGCCCGCCCGGCTCCCGCGTGCCGAGGCGCATCATGGCCCCGGGCACGTGCTGCAGGAACCACGCGAAGTCCTCCCCGCCCATGGACTGCTCCACGAGCAGGATGCTCTCCTCCCCCAGCTCCGCACGGGCCGCGATCTCCAGCAGGGTGGTCTCGGTCTCCCCGTTGACCACCGGGGGCACGCCGCGGATGTGCTCGAGGTCCACGTTCACGCCGTAGGGGGCGGCCACCTGCCCCACGACCTCGTCGAGCATCTCCCCGGCCTGGTACCACGCGTCCGCGTCGAGGCAGCGCATGGTCCCGGCCATGAAGCCGGACATGGGGATGGCGTTGGGGGCCACGCCCGCGTGGATCTGGCCCCACACCACGGCCACGCCCGAGCGGACGTCCACCCGGCGCGAGAGCACCGCGGGCACGTCGATCGCGATCTGGCTCATCGCGTAGACCAGGTCCTCGGTCAGGTGCGGACGGGACGTGTGCCCGCCGCGCCCGGAGAGCTCGATCCGGATGGTGTCGGACGCCGAGGTGATGGCCCCGATCCGGGTGCCCACCTGCCCCACGTCCAGCTTGGGCTCGCAGTGCAGCGCGAACATCCGCGGCACCCCCGCCAGCACGTTCTGCCTGATGATGCTCAGCGCCCCGCCGGGCAGCTTCTCCTCCGCGGGCTGGAACACGATCCGCACGGTACCCGCGAACGGCGAGGAGCGGTGCAGGTCCGCGAGCACACGGGCCACCCCGAGCATCACGGTGGTGTGGATGTCGTGGCCGCACGCGTGCATCACGCCCTCGTTGATGGAGGCGTAGTCCAGCCCCGTGTCCTCGAGGATCGGCAGGGCGTCGATGTCCGCCCGCAGCCCCACCATCACGGGTCCGCGCCCCACGTCCACGTAGCAGCCGGTGCGCTCGAAGCGCACGGGGTGCAGGCCGGAGGCCTCCAGGGCGTTCACGATCCGCTCCGTGGTGCGGTACTCCTCGTAGGACAGCTCCGGGTGCCGGTGCACGTCCCGGCGGAAGCGGATCAGGTCCGGGAGGTAGTGGGAGAGGAGGGGTCCGATCGCGGGGGGCAGCCCCACGTCGTCGGCGGAGGGAAGCGGCAGATCCAACATGAGAGCCAGAGTACCGCCGCCCACGTGAGACGGATCGCATCCCGGGCCGCGCTCACCGGACCCACCGGCCTGGCGGCGCGGGCGGCGCGGGCGGGGCGCCGCGCGGGCGTCGTCGTCCCGCACGGCGGGCCCGGCCGTCATCCGCGGGAACGCGTCACCGCCCGCACCGGGTGCGGGCGGCGGGGCCGGGACGCGCCGGCGCGGGCTCAGAGGACGTCCGTGTCCCCGTTGCGCTTGAGGGAGTCCACGGCGTTCTTCACTCGCTGCGCGTGCTCGGCGGTGGTGACCAGCAGGGCATCGGGCGTGTCCACCACCACGATGTCCTCCACGCCGATCAGGGCGATGAGCCGCCCGGTGTCCGAGACCACGATCCCGGAGGACTCGTCCGCGAGCACCCGGTTGTTCTGCCCCAGGATGGACACCGGCGCCTCCGTCTGCGGGTCCACCTTGTTGAGGCGGTTGATCGCCGCGAAGTCCCCGACGTCCTCCCACGTGAAGTCCCCGGGGACCATGGCCACGTCCCCGGCGGCCGCGGCGGGCTCGGCCACGGCGTAGTCGATGGCGGTCTTGGTCAGGGTGGGCCAGACCTCGTCCACCACGGCGTCGCGCTCGGGGGTCTCCCACGCGTCCGCGATCCGGTCCAGGCCCCTGGCCAGCTCAGGCTCGCTCTCGCGCAGGTAGCTGAGCATGAGACCCACCGGGGCCACGAACATCCCCGCATTCCAGGTGTAACGGCCGCTGGCCACGTACTGGCGCGCTGTCTCCTCGTCCGGCTTCTCCACGAACTGCTCCACGGCCAGCGCGTGCGGCGCCTCCGCGAGCTCGAGCGACTCCCCCGCCTTGATGTAGCCGAACCCGGTGGCCGGGGAGGAGGGGGTGATGCCGATGGTCACGATCCGACCGGTGTCGGCCGCCTGCACCGCCTCCTTCACCACCTCCTGGAACGCCTCCGCGGGCTCCACCACGTGGTCCGCGGCGAACGAGCCGATGATCGCGGTGGGGTCCCGCCGGGCGATCAGCGTGCACGCGAGTCCGATGGCCGCCGCGGAATCCTTGGGGGACGGCTCCAGCACGAGGTCGTCCGCCGTGAGCTCGGGCAGCTGCTCCTGCACGGCACCGGCGTGCGAGCGTCCCGTGACCACCATGATGGGCCCCGCCGAGAGCCCGGCCAGCCGGTCGTACGTGGCGCGCAGCAGCGACGAGCCGGAACCGGTGAGGTCCAGCAGGAACTTGGGGGCGTCCGCGCGGGAGAGGGGCCACAGCCGTGAGCCCACGCCGCCCGCCGGGATGAACGGATGGAATCGTTGCAGTGGCGAAGTCACGACCGACAGTGTACGGCCAGACCCGCGCGGTTCCGCGGATCTCGCGGCTGTGACCTGCCCCCTGCCGGGCGGCGTCCCCCGCCCGGGGGACGCACCCGCGGGCCCACCACCCACGGCGGGAAAACCCCCGGGGAACGACGCCGCCGCGTCCGGTCCGCGCGTCCGCCGCGGTCCCCGGGGACCTCCCCGGGCCCAGGCGCAGCCCCCTCCGGAACCGCCCCCGAGACCCCCGATTCGGGAATGCCGAACTGCGCTAATTCCGCGGCCCCGCGCGGTTTTCGGGATGGCGACACGTTGTCAGTGAACTCCCGGGAGGCTGGTATCTTTGACGAGAACTACCGCATCATCCATGACAGAGCCAGCCAGGGCTCCGCCATCGCCGTGCATCAGCGCGAGAACGCTGCCGTTCTGCACCGATCACCAGTGCGCACGACGACGAGCGACACAGGGAGGACATTCCGTGGCGAACTCATCCAGGGGCACCCTTTACCGCGGCCAGTACGGCATGTGGTCGTGGGTTGCCCACCGCATTACCGGCGTGGCCATCTTCTTCTTTTTGCTGGTCCACGTCCTCGACACCGCTCTCGTGCGTGTATCCCCCGAGGCCTACAACGCAGTGATTGCCACCTACAAGAACCCCGTCATGGGCCTGGGCGAGACCGGTCTGGTGGCCGCCATCGTGTACCACGCCTTCAACGGCCTGCGCATCATCCTGATCGACTTCTGGAAGGGCGGGACCAAGCACCAGAAGGGCCTGCTCTGGGGCGTCCTCGCCCTCTGGGTCGTCGTGATGATCCCCTTCCTTGTCCGTCACCTGTCGATCGTTTTCGGGGGCTGATTCCGTGAGCACTCCTCTCAAGACCAAGATCTCCGTCCCGCGCAGCCGGGACCTCGAGGTGGACGGCGTCAAGTACAACCGCTCCTCCTCGTCCCGCAGCAGCTTCGAGATGTTCGCGTGGCTGTTCATGCGCATGTCCGGCATCGTGCTGGTGGTGCTCGTCTTCGGCCACCTCTTCGTCAACCTCATGGTGGGCGAGGGCGTGCACGCCGTGGACTTCGGCTTCGTGGGCGGCAAGTGGGCCAACCCGTTCTGGCAGGTCTGGGACCTGGTCATGCTGTGGCTGGCCATGCTCCACGGCACCAACGGCATGCGCACCATCATTGACGACTACGCAGGGCGCAACACCACGCGCTTCTGGCTCAAGGTGTTCCTGTTCGTGGCCTCGGCCTTCGTGATCCTGCTGGGCACCATGGTGATCTTCACTTTCGAGCCGTGCCCCGCCGGCGCCGACCCCTCGCTGCTGGCCTCCTTCTGCCACGCCCGGTGACCGGGTGAGCGGCGGGGCCCACGGGTCCCGCCGCCACCGGCCACCCCGGTCCCGCACGGGGACCCCCATCACACTCACCCACGTAGAAAGAACATCTGGTATGCAGGTTCACAAGTACGATGTGGTAATAGTCGGCGCCGGCGGCGCCGGCATGCGTGCCGCCATTGAGTCCGGCCAGCGCGCCCGCACTGCCGTACTGACCAAGCTCTACCCCACCCGGTCCCACACCGGCGCAGCCCAGGGCGGCATGTGCGCGGCCCTCGCGAACGTCGAGGAGGACAACTGGGAGTGGCACACCTTCGACACCGTCAAGGGTGGCGACTACCTGGTGGACCAGGACGCCGCGGAGGTCATGGCCAAGGAGGCCATCGACGCCGTGCTCGACCTCGAGCACATGGGGCTGCCGTTCAACCGCACCCCCGAGGGCAAGATCGACCAGCGCCGCTTCGGCGGCCACACCCGCGACCACGGCAAGAACCCCGTGCGCCGCGCGTGCTACGCGGCCGACCGCACCGGTCACATGATCCTGCAGACCCTCTACCAGACGTGCATCAAGCACAACGTGGAGTTCTTCAACGAGTACTACGTGCTGGACCTCATCATGGTGGACACCCCGGAGGGGCGTCGCCCGGCCGGTGTGGTGGCCTACGAGCTCGCCACCGGTGAGCTGCACGTGTTCCAGGCCAAGTCCGTGGTCTTCGCCTCCGGCGGTGCGGGCAAGGTCTTCAAGACCACCTCCAACGCGCACACCCTCACCGGTGACGGCATGGCCATCGCCTTCCGCAACGGCCTGCCGCTGGAGGACATGGAGTTCGTGCAGTTCCACCCCACGGGCCTCGCGGGCCTGGGCATCCTCGTCTCCGAGGCCGCCCGCGGCGAGGGTGGCATCCTGCGCAACTCGGAGGGCGAGCGCTTCATGGAGCGCTACGCCCCCACCATCAAGGACCTCGCGCCGCGTGACATCGTGGCCCGGTCCATGGCCAACGAGGTGCGCGAGGGCCGCGGCTGCGGTCCCAACAAGGACTACGTGCTGCTGGACCTCACCCACCTGGAGCCGGCGCACATCGACGCCAAGCTGCCGGACATCACGGAGTTCGCGCGCACCTACCTGGGCGTGGAGCCCTACACCGAGCCCGTTCCGGTGTTCCCCACCGCCCACTACTGCATGGGCGGGATCCCCACCGATATCAAGGGCGAGGTCTTCCAGGACTCCGAGACCACCATCCCCGGGCTCTACGCCGCGGGCGAGGTGGCCTGCGTGTCCGTGCACGGCTCCAACCGCCTGGGCACCAACTCGCTGCTGGACATCAACGTGTTCGGCAAGCGCGCCGGCATCTACGCGGCGGAGTACGCGCAGAGCGCCGAGTTCCTGCCCGTGCCGGACGACGCCGAGGCGCGCACCGTGGCGCTGCTGGACAACGCCCGCAGCCCCCACGGCAATGAGAAGGTCGCGGCCATCCGCAAGGACCTGCAGGACACCATGGACCTCAACATGCAGGTGTTCCGCACCGCGGAGACCATCCAGAAGGCCCTCGACGACATCGCCGCGCTCGAGGAGCGCTACGCGAACATCTCCATCCAGGACCAGGGCAAGCGCTTCAACCTGGACCTGCTGGAGGCTGTGGAGCTGGGCTTCCTGCTGGAGCTGGCCAAGGTGATGTCCGTGGCCGCCCTGCACCGAGAGGAGTCCCGCGGCGGGCACTTCCGCGAGGACTTCCCCGACCGCGACGACGAGAACTTCATGGTCCACTCCATGGTCTACGAGGACCCGACGTCCGCCACCGCGGGCATCCGGCAGGAGACCAAGCCGGTGATCATGACCCGTTACGAGCCGATGGAGCGTAAGTACTGATGTCCACTGCAGTGACCGAGAACCAGAACCAGGACGCTCAGCAGCCCGCTCCCGAGGGCGAGGAGAGCATCCCCACGTACGACGTCGTGCTCCGGGTCCGCCGCTACGATCCCGAGTTCGAGTCCGAGGCCCACTGGGACGAGTGGCCCCTCACCATGTACGGCACGGACCGGGTGCTGGACGCCCTGCACAAGGTCAAGTGGGAACTCGACGGCTCGCTGTCCTTCCGTCGCTCGTGCGCCCACGGCGTGTGCGGTTCGGACGCCATGCGCATCAACGGCCGCAACCGGCTCGCGTGCAAGACCCTGCTCAAGGACCTGGACCTGTCCAAGCCCATCACGGTGGAGCCCATCAAGGGCCTGCCGTGCGAGAAGGACCTGATCGTGGACATGGAGCCGTTCTTCCAGTCCTACCGCGAGATCATGCCGTTCCTGGTGAACGAGGACCACACCCCCACCGGGGAGCGGTTCCAGTCCCAGGAGGACCGCGAGCGCTTCGACGACACCACCAAGTGCATCCTGTGCGCGGCGTGCACGTCCTCGTGCCCCGTGTTCTGGACGGACGGGCAGTACTTCGGCCCCGCCGCGATCGTCAACGCGCACCGGTTCATCTTCGACTCGCGCGACCAGGCGGGTGACATGCGCCTGGAGATCCTCAACGACAAGGAGGGTGTGTGGCGCTGCCGCACCACCTTCAACTGCACCGAGGCGTGCCCCCGTGGCATCCAGGTGACCAAGGCCATCGCTGAGGTCAAGAAGGCGGTCTTCGCCTCCGCCCTGTGAGCGCCTGAGAGCAGCGGAAGGCCCCGGATCCCGTCGGATCCGGGGCCTTTCCCGTACCTCACACGGGCTCGGCCCTACCGCGCGTCCGAGGGGGCCGCACTGCTGCCGGACGCCTGCCCGAAGCTCACGGGGGCCTCGTGACCACGGCCCCGGGCGGCGTCGGGAAGCGCCGAGACGGCCACGGCGGTGACCGCGCGCTTCTCCCGCTCGGGCTGGGCGCGCGCGCCCCGGATGTCGGCCTGCACCACGGCCCCGGAAGCTGCGGCCAGCAGCAGGATCTGGCCGTAGAGGTTGAACCACAGCAGCACACCCACGAGCACGGCCGCCGAGAGCAGGTAGGGGTTCTCCCCCGCGCGCCCGATCACCTCGCTGCCGCCGTAGCGCAGCACCTGGGACCCCGCGGCCCCCACCACCACCGTGACGGCCAGCGCCTTGCGGTGCAGCTTGAGCTGCGCGACGCCGCGCACCAGCGAGAAGCTCATGACGCAATCCACCACGAGGCCCACCGCGAAGGTCACGGCGGACTTCACGCCGCCGTCGAGCCACGGCTGCAGGCGGGTGAGCCCGATGTCCCCGAGCCAGCCGATCACGCCGTCCACCGCGCCGGAGGCGAAGACGCTCACGGTGGCGGAGGCCAGCAGCAGCACCCCGATGACCACGAGCCAGCCGAGGTCCCGGGGGACGGCCGCCATGGGCACCCCGGGTGCGGGTGGCAGCTCGAACATGCGGCGGGTGGCCAGGCGCACCCCGGCCACCCAGCGCCACGCGGTGAACAGCAGCACGGCCACGGCCACCGTGGACGCCACGGTGAACGGTCCGGTGTCCTCGAGCAGCCGCAGGGGGATCACGCCGCCGCGTCCGTCCCCCACGTCCAGCAGCCCGGGGATCTTCTCCACGAGCCCGGCCACGAGATTCTGCTGCAGCGGGGAGTTGGTGCCCAGGAACGTGGCCAGTGCCGCGAAGAAGATCACGAGCAGGGCGGTGGAGGCGAAGAGCAACTGGTACGCGAGCCCCGCGGCCATCAGCGGCCCGCCGTGGAACATGTAGTGAGCCACCACCCGGACCGGGAACAGGGCCATGAACCGGGCAAAGAACCACGCGAAGAACGCGCCCACCCGGCGCCCGAGGGGCGCGTGCTCGGCGGCGAGGTCACGCCGCAGGGCCCGCAGCCGCCGGTGCTCGGCCACCAGCCCGGAGCGGTCCACGAGGGCCGGGACCACCGGGGGCGGGTCAGTGCGCACCATGCTCGTTCGCGGTGCGCGCTCCCAGGGCCAGGCTCTGCCGGGGGTGCCAATGCCCCTGGGCGTCCCCCTCGTAGAGGTGCACCCGGTCCACCAGGAAGCCCGCGCGGTACGTGCGCAGCATCTCCTGGGCCCGGTCCAGGGCGGCGTCGTCCGTGCCGTGGGCCAGGGTCACGTGCGGGTGGTAGTCGAAGGGCGAGACCGAGACGAGGCCGTGGCGCGCCAGCGCCGCGTGCAGGGCGGTGCACTGCTCGCGTCCGCGCTCGATGCGCAAGTAGACCACGGGTGTCAGGGGCCGGAAGGTCCCGGTGCCGTTGATCTCCACGTGGAAGGGGTCCTGCTCCGCCAGAGCCTGCCGCACGCGGTCGGCCAGCTGGTCCCAGGGCCGGTCCAGCTCGGTGATCATGAGCGTGATGTGGGGGGCCACGGCGTCCGCCGACTGGTCCTCGAACGAGGCCCGCCAGTCCTGCAGCTCGCGGCCCGTGGGCTCGGGCAGGCGGAGCACGACCCCGGCGTGGACCACGCCCGGGCGCACCGTGGGTGACGGGTGTGCCTCACTCACGCGAACCTCCTCGTTGCGGCCGCGTCCCACACTATCCCACCCCCGCGGACCCCACGGCGTCTCACGCGGCGGGCAGGAAGCCCATGCGCTCGTAGACCTCCGCCACGGTGCGGGCGGCGATCTCCCGCCCCTTCTGCGCGCCGCGGGCCAGCAGGCGGTCCAGCTCGGCGGGGTCGTCGAGCAGCTCCTGGGCCCGCTTCTGGATGGGGTCCAGGGTCTGGGTGACCACCTCGGCGAGGTCCACCTTGAGGTGGCCGTACATCTTGCCCTCGTACTGCTCGACGAGGGTCTCGACCGGGGCCCCGGAGAGGGACGAGTAGATGGTGAGCAGGTTGGAGACCCCCGGCTTGGCCTGGCGGTCGAAGCGCACCTCGGTGCCGTCGTCCGTGACCGCGGACCTGATCTTCTTCGCGTTGACCTTTGCGGGGTCCAGCAGCCTGACGAGCCCGGCGTCCGACGGCGCGGACTTGGACATCTTGGCCGTGGGGTTCTGCAGGTCGTAGATCTTGGCGGAGTTCTCCAGGATCTTGGCGTCCGGCACCTCGAACGTGGCCCCGAAGCGGGAGTTGAAGCGCTGCGCGAGGGTGCGGGTGAGCTCCAGGTGCTGGCGCTGGTCCTCCCCCACCGGGACCTGGTTGGCCTGGTAGACCAGGATGTCCGCCGCCATCAGCACGGGGTAGGTGAACAGCCCCACCGTGGTGTTCTCCGCGCCCTGCTTCACGGACTTGTCCTTGAACTGGGTCATCCGGGCGGCCTCGCCGTAGCCGGTGATGCAGTTGAGCACCCACGCGAGCTGGGTGTGCTCGGGCACCTGGGACTGGATCAGCAGCGTGGAGCGCTCGGGGTCGATGCCCGCCGCGATGTACTGCGCCGCCGTGACCCGGGTGCGCTCGGACATCGTGGCGGGATCCTGCCCGGTGGTGATGGAGTGCAGGTCCGCCACGAAGAACACGCAGTCGTTCTCGTCCTGCATGTCCACCCAGTTGCGCAGCGCGCCCACGTAGTTGCCCAGGTGCAGGGAGTCCGCGGAGGGCTGCACACCGGAGACCACGCGCGGGATCCGGTTCGTGGGGGTGCTCTGTTCGGTCATGGTCTTCCTTCGATCGCTGCGGGAGGGGCGGCCCCGGGGGCCACCGGTGAGGGATGTGGGCGGTGGTGGACCCGGTGCGCGGCACCGGGCCGTGCGGCGTCGTCGTCCGCGGTGCCGTGCCCGGTCCCGGACGGGGGACGGGAGGAACCGGGCGGGTGCCGGGCTCAGTCGAGGGCGTAGTCCACCACGAGCGGGGCGTGGTCCGAGAAGCGGACGTGGTAGCTGGCGGCGCGGTCCACGGTGGCGCTGCGGGCGCGCGCCGCAAGGCCCGGGGTGGCCATGTGGTAGTCGATGCGCCACCCGGCGTCCGTGTCGAACGCCTTGCCGCGGTAGGACCACCACGTGTACGGGCCGGGGACGTCCCCGGCCAGGCTGCGGGCCACGTCCACGTAGCCCACGTCCCCGAAGAAGCGGTCGAAGTACGCCCGCTCCTCGGGCAGGAAGCCCGCGTTCTTCACGTTGCCCTTCCAGTTCTTGATGTCCCGCTCGGTGTGGCCCACGTTGAGGTCCCCCACCACGAGCGCGTGGTCGGAGCCCTGCGCGAGCTGCGGCAGGCGTGTGAGCATCGCGTCCATGAAGCGGTACTTGTCCGTCTGCTTGGGGGTGTCCACCTCGCCGGAGTGCACGTAGGCGGACACCAGGGTGAGGGTCTCGCCGTTGGGGAGCGTGACGTCGTTCTCGATCCAGCGCCCGGAGTCGTCGAAGTACTCCTCGCCGATCCCCACGCGCGCGGCGGTGGGCAGCAGGGCGCTGTCGAACGCGTCCCGGCGGGTGGCGATGGCCACGCCCGCCCGGCCCTTGGCGGCGGCCTCGGTGTGCTGCACGTCCCAGACGTCCTCGTCCAGCAGCTCGCGCGTGATCTTGTCCGGCGCGCGCACCTCCTGCAGGCACAGCAGGTCCACGCCGCGCGGCGCGAGCCAGTCCGCCATGCCGCGCCGGTACGCGGCCCGGATCCCGTTCACGTTCACCGTGGCAATGCGTACGCTCTGTCCTGACTGCGCCATGCTGGGAGTGTCTCCTCGAATCGTGGGTCGTGTGCTGGTCCCGCGGGCACGCGTCTTGCGGGCCTGCGAACGGCGGGCGACGACGCCGCGCCGCGCCTGCCGCGCTCAGTCCACCACGGTACCGCTGACCGGGGTGCCGGAGTCCTTGAGACTGCGCAGCCCGTTGGCGGCGGTCATGTCGATGGTCTCGAGCGCCCGGCGGATCTGCTCGGGGTCGGGCTCGGGGGCGGAGAGCTGCTCCTTGACCACGGTGGACTGCACCAGGATCACCTGCATCCCGTGGGCGAGCTTCTCGTCGCGCAGCGAGCGCCCCTCCCCCGCGGTGGTGGCCGGGGCCCGGCCGTGCTGCGCCTGGAACTGCTCCTGCGCCTGGCGCACCTGCTCCCGCCCGAAGGCGGCCGCCCTGCGCACCATGGTCAGGGCCCACACCGCGAGCATGAGCCACCCCAGGGCGATGCCGGCCAGGATCCAGCCGAGCAACGAGTTGGCGTTGGCCGCCTGGATGAGCGCCACGGCGAAGATCACCACGAGCACGGCGAGCCCGATGACCGTGCCCCACAGGGCGGTGCGCCCCGAGCGCGGGCTCCCGGCGGTGTCGGCGGGCTGGGTGGACGAGGATCCGATCGGCTGCATGGGGCCATTGTCTCAAACGCGGCGGGGCGCGCCGAATCGTGCACGGCGGCGGCCGCCGGCCCGCGCGGGCGCGACCGGCCGTCAGCCACCGGCGCCCCGGCCCGCCCGGATTCGCTCCCCGCCACGGGCGTGGCCGGGCCCGGGTTCCCGGAGCGGTGCACCGCATCCGCGAGCCGGGAGCGCGCCGCCCGCCCCGGCCCCGGGGGACGCACGACGCCGCCCGGCGGCCTCGCGCACGAGGCGGCCGAGCGGCGTCGTGACCGGGCTGCGGTCCGGCGGCGTCGTGAGCCGGTGCGGGCCGGCGGGGCTCAGGGCTGCCCGAAGACCTGCCGCTCGCAGGACTCGACCACGTTGACCAGCAGCATGGCGCGGGTCATGGGCCCCACACCGCCGGGGTTGGGGGACATCCAGGACGCGACCTCGGCGGCCGCGGGATCGATGTCCCCCGTGAGCCGCCCCTTGCCCGTCTCGGGGTCCGGGACGCGCGAGACGCCCACGTCCAGCAGCACGGCGCCCGGCTTGACCTGCTCGGCGGTGACCATGTGGGGCCGCCCGGCGGCCGCGACCACCACGTCCGCCCGCCCGAGCAGCTCGGGCAGGTTGCGGGTGCCCGTGTGCGCGAGGGTCACGGTCGCGTTGATTTCCCGGCGCGTGAGCAGCAGCCCCATGGGACGGCCCACGGTCACGCCGCGGCCGATCACGAGCACCTCGCGCCCCGCGAGCTCCACCCCGTGGCGCGTGAGCAGCTCCACGATCCCGTGCGGGGTGCACGGCAGCGGGGAGGTCATCGGCTCGCTGACGTTGAGCACCAGCCGCCCCAGGTTGGTGGGGTGCAGCCCGTCGGCGTCCTTGGCGGGGTCGATCCGCTCCAGCACGGAGTTGGTGTCCATGTACTCCGGAAGCGGCAGCTGCACGATGTAGCCCGTGCAGCGGGGGTCCTCGTTGAGCTCGTCGATCACCCGCTCGAGCTCCTCCTGGGACGCGTCCGCCGGCAGCTCCCGACGGATCGAGGCCAGGCCCACCTGCTCGCAGTCGCGGTGCTTGCCGGCCACGTAGGAGCGAGAGCCGGGGTCGTCGCCCACGAGCACCGTGCCCAGCCCCGGCACCACGTCCCGCTCGCGCAGCCGTGCCACGCGCTGCGCGAGCTCCTCCTTGATCTGCCCGGCCGTGGCCTTGCCGTCGAGGACCTGAGCCGTCACCTCACCACTCCTCGAGGCCGGGGTACAGCGGGAACTGCTCGGTGAGGGCGTCCACGCGCGAGCGCAGGGCATCGACGTCCGCGCCGGGCATGAGCGCCTGGGCGATCACGTCCGCGACCTCGGTGAACTGCTCCGCCCCGAAGCCGCGGGTGGCCAGCGCGGGCGTGCCGATCCGCAGCCCGGAGGTGACCATGGGCGGGCGGGGGTCCCACGGCACCGCGTTGCGGTTGACCGTGATGCCCGCGCGGTGCAGCAGGTCCTCGGCCTGCTTGCCGTCCAGCTCGGAGTCGCGCAGGTCCACGAGCACCAGGTGCACGTCCGTGCCACCGGTCAGCACGGACACGCCGTGCTCCGCGAGGTCCGGTGCCGTGAGCCGCTCCGCGAGGATCTGGGCGCCCTCGATCGTGCGGCGCTGGCGCTCGGCGAAGCCCTCGGAGGCCGCGATCTTGAACGCCACGGCCTTGCCCGCGATCGCGTGCATGAGCGGTCCGCCCTGCTGACCCGGGAACACCGCGGAGTCGATCTTCTTCTTGAGGTCCGCCTCGCACAGGATCACACCCGAGCGCGGGCCCGCGAGGGTCTTGTGCACCGTGGAGGTGGTCACGTGGGCGTGCGGCACCGGGTTGGGGTGCAGCCCGGCGGCCACCAGACCGGCGAAGTGCGCCATGTCCACCCACAGCTTGGCGCCCACCTCGTCCGCGATGGAGCGGAAGGCCTCGAAGTCCAGCTGGCGCGAGTACGCGGACCAGCCGGCCACGATCACGTTCGGACGGGCCTCCAAGGCCTGCTCGCGCACCCTGTCCATGTCGATCCGGTAGGTCTCCGGCTCCACCTCGTACGCGGCGATGTTGTAGAGCTTGCCGGACACGTTGATCTTCATGCCGTGCGTCAGGTGCCCGCCGTGGGCCAGGGAGAGGCCCATGAGGGTGTCGCCCGGCTGCATGAGCGCGGCCATCACGGCCGTGTTCGCCTGCGCACCCGAGTGGGGCTGCACGTTGGCGTGGTCCGCCCCGAACAGCTCGCACGCACGGTCACGGGCCAGGTTCTCCACCACGTCCACGTACTCGCAACCGCCGTAGTAGCGGCGCCCGGGGTAGCCCTCGGCGTACTTGTTGGTCAGCACGGAGCCCTGCGCCTCGAGCACAGCTCGCGGTGCGAAGTTCTCGGAGGCAATCATCTCCAGCGTGGAGCGCTGGCGTCCCAGCTCGTCCTGGATCGCCTGGGCGACGTCCGGGTCCACATCCGAGAGCGGCTGGTTGGTCACAGATTCGGTCATGCTCCACCTTCTAGGTCCGCGGTAGGTTCCCCCTCAGCATATCCAGGAACGGGGGCGGGCTGTTCGGTGGATTACACCCGCCCCGCGCCGCCCACCGCTCCGGTGCGCCCCGGGGATCCACGGCGTCGTGTGATAGCCAGCGGTGGACTACGGGTAAGGTGTGTGCCCGAACCTCACGCGCGTGACGTGCTCGCGCGACGTCGACGCGCTGCAGGACCGCCCCCCGGAGACCGCGCGCACCGTACCACCCGTTCCAGGTCCTCGTCCCATGCTCTAGGAGTCCCCGCGCCGTGAACGTTCTTCCCACCGCCCCGTTCACCGCCGCCATGCCCCGCGTGACCGACGCCGCGCCGTCGGAACCGGTGGACGTGCTGCGCACCCGCTTCGCCGCCGTGATCTTCGACATGGACGGCGTGGTCACGGACACCGCCGGGGTCCACGCCCGCGCGTGGAAGAAGCTCTTCGACCAGGTGCTCGCGGACCCGCGGCTGCAGCCCGCCGAGGAGGGGATCGAGGTGGACCGCAGCCCGTTCGACATGGGCAGCGAGTACCGCACCTACGTGGACGGACGACGCCGCGAGGACGGCGTGCGCGCGCTGCTCGCGGCCCGCGGCGCCATGCTCCCCGAGGCGGACAGCCACGCCGAGCCGCAGCCCGGGGACTGGACCGTGCAGGGCCAGGCCGGCGCGAAGGACGGCTACTTCCACGACGAGCTCGCCGTGCACGGCGTGCGCGTCTTCGACGGCACCGTGGCCCTGATCGAGCGGCTGCGCGAGGGCGGGGTCCCGGTGGGACTCGTGACCGCGAGCCGCAACAGCGCGGTGGTGCTGGCCGCGGCCGGGCTGCAGGACTCCTTCGACCGGATCGTGGACGGCAACTGGGCCGCCGAGCACGGACTGCCGGGCAAGCCCGCACCGGACACGTTCCTCGAGTGCGCCCGGCTGCTGGGCGTGGCGCCCGAGGACAGCGTGGTGGTCGAGGACGCCGTGGCCGGTGTGCAGGCCGGGGCGGCCGGCGGCTTCGGCCTCGTGGTGGGCGTGAACCGGGACGGCGCCCGGGAGCGGCTCTACCGCGCCGGCGCCCACGTGGTGCTCAACGACGTCTCCGAGCTGGACCTCGGGGCGCGGCGGGACGACACCTGGCGGCTGGTCTTCGAGGGCTTCGACCCGGCCGTGGAGCCCCGCCGCGAGGCCCTGCTGACGCTGGCCAACGGCTACATGGGGGTGCGCGGCGCCGCGTGCGAGTTCCCCGCCAACGGCATGCACTACCCCGGCACGTACCTGGCCGGGGTGTTCAACCGCGTGCTGAGCCACGTCAACGGCCGGGACGTGGAGCACGAGTCCATGGTCAACGCCCCCAACTGGCTGCACCTGGACCTGCGCCTGTCCGACGGCCGGTGGTGGTCCGAGGGCGGGCTGCGCCCCTCCGACGAGCGCGTGGAGCTCGACCTGCGCCGCGGCGTGCTGATCCGCACTCTCGTGCTCACGGACGCCGAGGACGATCCCACGCCCGACGGGCCCGAGCGCAGCCTCGAGATCGAGCAGCGCCGCCTGGTGTCCCTGCGCCACCGCCACCTGGGCGCCCAGGAGACGCGGATCGTCTCGCGCGGCTACAGCGGACGGCTGCACGTGCGCACGGGCGTGGACCCGGCCGTGACCAACAGCGGCGTGGCGGAGTACAAGGAGCTCAACTCCCACCACCTCTCCCTGCTGGAGTCCACCACCCTGCCGGACGAGCACGAGACCCTGCTCTCCCTCGTGCGCACCTCCCAGTCCAAGATCGAGATCGCCATGGCCCAGCGCACGCGCATCGAGTGCGAGGGCGCCGTGACCGAGCGCCGCGAGGTGCGCCCGGGCGGAATCGAGTTCCGCCGCCACACCGTGCAGGTGGAGCCGTGGAGCCCCGTGCTGGTGGACAGCACCACCGCGGTGGTCACGAGCCGGGACGCGGCGATCGGCTCCCCGCGGGACGGCGCGCTCGCGGAGCTCAACCGCACCCCGTTCGGCGTGCGCAAGCTGCTGGCCTCCCACGAGATCGAGTGGGCCCGGCTCTGGGACCGCTACGAGGTCACCCTGGAGTCCGCCGAGGACACCCCCGAGCACCTCAGCACGCAGCTCGCGGTGCGCACCCACCTGTTCCACGCGGCGCAGACGCTCGCCCCGCACCTGACCCTGCGCGACGCCGGTGTCCCTGCCCGCGGTCTGCACGGCGAGGGCTACCGCGGCCACATCTTCTGGGACGAGCTGTTCATCCTGCCGGTGATCAACATGCGCCAGCCGCACGTGACCCGCTCCCTGCTCTCCTACCGCTGGCGGCGCCTGGCCATGGCGCAGCAGCGGGCCCGGGAGATCGGCCTCTACGGGGCGGCGTTCCCGTGGCAGTCCGGCTCCGACGGCCGCGAGGAGACCCCTCCGGAGCTCTACAACCACCACTCCCGCCGGTGGCTGCCGGACAACTCGTGGCGGCAGTTCCACGTGGGCCTCGCGATCGCCTACAACGCGTGGGTCTACTACGAGTCCACCGGGGACATGGACTGGCTCTCCAGCCAGGGCGCGGAGCTGATCATCGGGATCACCCGCCTGTTCGCGTCCCTGGCGGAGTACGACTCCCACGACGGCAAGTACCACATCGACGGCGTGATGGGCCCGGACGAGTACCACGACGGTCCCGCCGGCCAGCACGGGGGCGGGCTCAAGGACAACGCGTACACCAACGTGCTCGCCTCCTGGCTGTTCCGGCACTCCGCGCACATCTTCAACGACATGGTGGAGCACCAGCGCGAGTACCTGGAGTCCCGCTTCGAGATCTCCCCCCAGGAGGTCCAGACGTGGCTGAACATGGCCAAGAACATGTACGTGCCGTTCAACGCGGACGGTACGATCGCCCAGTTCGCGGGCTACGACGAGCTCGCCGAGCTGGACTGGGCCTTCTACCGCACGAAGTACCGCAACATCGGCCGCCTGGACCTGCTGCTGGAGAACGAGGGGGACCTGACCAACAACTACAAGCTCTCCAAGCAGGCGGACACCATCATGCTCGTCTACCTGCTGGGCCCGGACGGCGTGGTGGAGGAGCTGGCCCGCATGGGCTACACCACGGACCTGGACGCCGTGCAGCGCACCGTGGACCACTACATCGCCCGCTCGTCCAACGGCTCGTCCCTGTCCCGGGTGGTCAACGCGGCGGTGCTCGCGTGGCTGGACCCGGACCGCTCGTGGGGCTCGTTCCAGGACGCCCTGATGATCGACATGGACGACACCCAGGGCGGCACCACCGGCGAGGGCATCCACCTGGGGGCCATGGCCGGCTCCGTGGACGTGATCACCCGGGCGTACGCCGGGCTGCGCGTGCGCGGCGGCTGGCTGGAGTTCCAGCCCGCGCTGCCCCGCGAGATCGAGGCCGTGGACTTCACGGTGCTCTACTACGGCCAGGTCATCGAGGTCTCCCTGGACCACGACATCCTGGAGCTGGAGGGCAGCTCCGTGAAGGCGGACCCGGTGACCATCCACGTCAACGGCGCCGAGTACGTGCTCAAGGGCGGCCAGAAGATCTCCGTGGCCCTGCGCCACCGCACGTCCCGCCGGCCCGAGAAGGCCACTGCGGCGCTGCGCCGTCGTTTCATCTCGGACGCCGGGGCCCTCTGAGCCACTCGGGCGACGCCGCCGGTCCCGTGCGCGGCGTCGTCGTCCGCACCCGGGACTGGTCCGACGGCGCGCGGCCGGGTGCCGACCGCAGCCCCGGGTTCGGCGTGCCGCCCGCAGACCCAGTTTCGGTGTGCCGCGGCGCACGGGGGCGCCCGGAAGGGCCGCACTAGACTGTGCTGCATGACACACAGTGCTTCTTCCGCGCCCGACGCCGCCCGCGAACCACTCGTCCTCACCTACGGCCAGAGCCGCCCCAGGGTGGCGGAAACCGCGTTCGTGGCCCCGAACGCGACCCTCGTCGGGGACGTCACGGTGGGGGCGGGCGCGGGGATCTTCTACGGCGCCGTCGTGCGCGGTGACCGCTCCCCGCTGCGGATCGGCGCGAACTCGAACCTGCAGGACAACGTGACCGTGCACTCGGACCCGGAGCACCCCACCACGATCGGCGAGCGCGTGAGCGTGGGCCACGGCGCGGTGGTCCACGGCTGCACGCTCGAGGACGACGTCCTGGTGGGCATGAACGCCACCGTGCTCAACGGTGCCGTGGTGGGCAGCGGGAGTCTGGTGGCCGCGGGCGCCGTGGTCCTGGAGGGCACGGTGGTGGCCCCCGGTTCGCTCGTGGCCGGCGTGCCGGGCAAGGTCCGCCGGGAGCTCACGGACGAGGAGCGCCGCGCGGTGAGCCGCAACGCCCAGCGCTACATCGTGCTCTCCCGGGAGCACCGCGCCCTGAACTCCTGATCCGCACCCCCGCGAACGCCACGGCGGCCCGGACTCCACGAGTCCGGGCCGCCGTGTGTCTGCGGGCTCGCCGTGGGCGCGGTTCAGTGGAAGAAGTGGCGCGCGCCCGTGAGGTACATGGTCACCCCGGCGGCCTTGGCGGCCGCCACGACCTCCTCGTCGCGGATGGAGCCACCGGGCTGAACCACGGCGCGCACGCCGGCGTCCAGCAGCACCTGGAGCCCGTCCGCGAACGGGAAGAACGCGTCCGACGCCGCCACGGCCCCGCGGGCGCGCTGCGCACCGTCCTCGGCGAGCGTGTTGGCGCGCTCCACGGACAGCCGGCACGAGTCCACGCGGTTGACCTGGCCCATGCCGATACCCACCGAGGCGCCGTCGTGGGCGAGCAGGATGGCGTTGGACTTCACGGCGCGCAGCGAACGCCACGCGAACTCGAGGTCCGCCAGGGTCTGCTCGTCGGCGGGCTCGCCGGAGACCAGGGTCCAGTTCGCGGGGTCGTCGCCCTCGGCGTCCAGACGGTCCGCCTGCTGGAACAGGGCGCCGCCGGAGACGCCCCGGTATTCGAGCGGGTCCCGGGCGAAGCCCTCGGGCAGCGCCAGCAGCCGGATGTTCTTCTTGCCGGAGAGGATCTCCAGCGCCTCGGGCTCGAACTCCGGCGCCACCACCACCTCGGTGAACACGGGCTGGAGGTTGCGGGCCATCTCCGCGGTCACCGGGCGGTTGGCGGCCACCACTCCCCCGTAGGCGGAGAGCGGGTCGCACGCGTGCGCCTTGAGGTGGGCGTCGGCGATCGGGTCCACCGCACCGGGGGTGGCCACGGCCACGCCGCACGGGTTGTTGTGCTTGACCACGGCCACCGCGGGGTGCTGGTAGTCGTAGGCGGCGCGCAGGGCGGCGTCCGCGTCCACGTAGTTGTTGTAGGACATGGCCTTGCCGTGCAGCTGCTCGGCCTGCGCGATGCCCGGCGAGGCGGCGTCGTCCGTGTACAGCGCGGCCTTCTGGTGGGGGTTCTCGCCGTAGCGCAGGGACTCCGCGCGCTGCAGCGCGAGCCCGGCGTAGGGCGGCCAGAAGTTGGCCCGGGGGTCGTGGTCGAACTGCTGGGCGGTCCAGGTGGCCACCGCGGTGTCGTACGCGGCGGTGTGGGCGAACGCGGCGGCCGCGAGCTTCTGGCGGGCCGCGAGGTCGTAGCCGCCCTCGTGCGCGGCGCGCACGACGTCCGGGTAGCCCGCGGGGTCCACCACCACGGACACTGCCGCGTGGTTCTTGGCGGCCGCGCGCACCATCGAGGGCCCGCCGATGTCGATCTGCTCCACGACGTCGTCACGGCCGGCACCCGAGCGAACGGTGTCCTGGAACGGGTAGAGGTTCACGATCACGAGGTCGAACGGGTCGATTCCGAGCTCCTCGAGCTGGTCCTCGTGCTCCTGCTTGCGGCGGTCCGCGAGGATTCCCGCGTGCACGCGCGGGTGCAGGGTCTTCACGCGCCCATCCAGGCACTCCTGGAAACCGGTGACCTCGGAGACCTCGGTGACGGGCACGCCCGCAGCCTGGATGGTCTTGGCGGTGGAGCCGGTGGAGACGATGTCCACGCCGGCGTCGTGCAGCCCGCGCGCGAGGTCCTCCAGACCGCTCTTGTCGTAGACGGAGACCAGTGCCCGCTTGAGCGGCACGCGGTTCAGGTCGGAAGTGTTCACAGACTCTCCAGAGGACGTGGGGACGTGTGGGCCGGCGTCGGCCCTGCGCGCGCGGTCAGCGGCGTGCCCGGGCCCGGGAGTGTCGGCTCCCGGTGGCGGGTCCGCGCGCGGTGTCGTGGAGCACGACGGCGCGGGGCCCGCAACGGCGCCCGGGCCAGTCTACGGCCGGGCCACGGAGCACCCCGCGATGTGTCGTCCGGCGGCGCGGATCTCAGCCGGCCAGCTCGGCGAGAGCCTCCACGAGCAACGAGCGCTCGGCGGTCTTGATCCGCTCGTGCAGGGTGTCCTCGGTGTCGTCCGGCAGCACGGGAACGGCCACCTGGGCGAGGATCGGGCCGGCGTCCACGTCCGCGACCACCTCGTGCACGGTGGCCCCCGTGATCCTGACCCCGTAGGCCAGGGCGTCGCGCACCGCGTGCGCACCGGGGAAGGACGGCAGCAGGGAGGGGTGCGTGTTGACGATCCGCCCCGGGAACGCGGCCACGAAGGGAGCATCCACGATGCGCATGAAGCCCGCGAACACCACGCGGTCCGGACGGTGGGAGACGATCTCCCGCTCCAAGGCACGGTTCCACCGTTCACGGTCCGGGTGCTCGGACGGTGCCACGAGGAACGTCCCGATCCCCGCCGCCTCGGCCCGCCGGAGCCCCTCGCACGGCCGGTCCGCACCCACGGCCACGATCTCCACGGGGGCGTCCCCGAGGTGCAGGCCGTCGATCACCGCCTGAAGATTTGTACCGGACCCCGACACCAGAACCACCAGTCGCATGCCGCCATGCTAGCCGCCGGAGCGGTGCCACGGCGGACCGGGCACCCTGTCGGGGTGGTGCGGGGGCTGTTCCAAGGACGGGGCGGGCTGGCTCGCCCCGTGGCCACCGCCCGGTTCCCGGGGATGCTGCCGGCCCCGTCTCCCCCGGTGGTGCCCGGCTTTCACCGTCCGCCGGGCCGCACCCCGGTGCGCGCGTGGGGCAGTCCTGGTGCCCGCGGCGAGCACGTTCCGGTCTGGCACCACCCCGGCGCGCGCGTGGAGCGGGCCCCGTTCCCGGGCGGCCCGGGCCGCGCGCACTTGTGGTCCGGGCCCCGCGCACCGGTGGTCCGGGCCTTGCCGGGGACTCGCCTACAGTGGTGGGCATGCAGCATTCCCGTCAGCGCGGCACCGCGCCCCGCGACCCCTCCCCCGGTGCACCGGAGCCTCGCCGGGACCCCGCCGCCGACGCCCCCGCCGTGAGGTTCGCGGCCGCCGCCGCGGGACTGTCCGTGCTGGCCTCCGCCCTCGTCACGCAGGATGCCCTGCCCACCGCGGTGGGGGTGGTGCTCGCGCTGGCCGGGATCGCGATGGGCATCGTCTCGCTCGTGCGCCACCGCCGCTCGGCAGCGCGCACGCTGGTCGTCTCGTTCGCCGTGATCGCCATCCTGTGGGGCACCCTGAACGCCCTGGGCGGCGGGAGCCGGCTGGTGGTGTGGCCCGCGAGCGAGGTGTACCGGGACTGCACGGCCCGCTCACTCACCCTGAACTCCGGCGCGCAGTGCGAGCGTCAGCTCACCGACAACGTCTGGCGCCACCTGACCGGCAAGCCGGTGGAGACCGGAGCGCCGTCCCCGAGCGCCTCACCGAGAGTGTCGCCCAGCGCCTCCCCGAGCGGTTCCGCCGGCGTTTCACCGAGCGGTTCGGCCAGTGCGTCGCCCTCGGGCTCTGCGGCCACGCCATCCGCGTCCCCGGACACCGGGGCGCCCAGCGCCAGCGCCACCCGCTGAGCCCCGGCCCCTCCGGCCGACCGGTCACGCGCCTAGCGCTCGTTCTCCCGGTCCATCGCGGCCAGTCGCGCGGCCTTGCGCTTCGCGGACCGTTTCTCGGCACGACGTCGCTTGGCCTCTTTGCGGCGTGACGGCCCCGTGTCCGTCTCCTCCGCAGGTGCGGGCTCGGCCCCGCCGACCCTCACCGTCGCGGGCTTCGCACGGGGCGCCCGCGCGGTGTCCCGTGCGCCCACGGTCGTGGAGCCCGTCCTGGACGCCGACGCCGCCGCACTGCGCCCCCAAGGGCCGGGCGTCTCCCCGGGGCGCACCGGGTCCTCGACCGGCTCCCCCTCCGACGTCGGGTGCTCCGACCTGACGTCCTCCGGCGCCAGGTGCTCCGGCAGCGTGTCCTCCGGGGTGCTCGACCGGGTCCAGGGGAACCTGCGGGCTCGCGGGGCTACAGGGGGCTCCCCCTCCTCGGCCTTGTCCTGGTCCCCGGTCAAAATGTTCTGGGAGGGGGTCTGCGCGGCGGGGACGGGGCCGTCCGAGAGCGCGGCCGCGGCGTCGTCGTCGGAACCCCACGAGCGGGAGCGGTAGCCCTCGCGCTCGAGCCAGGGGCCCAGCAGGTACCCCACCGCGGCGCCGACCGCGAGCTCGGCGCCGAGCCACACGAAGACCTTCCCCGCGTCCGGACCGATCTCCGTGAGGCGCCCGATGCCGAGCGATCCCCCGGACAGCCACGCGAGCGCGGCCACGAGACCCGCCCCCACGGCGGCGATGAACGCCACGGTGAGCAGCGTGGAGAGCACGAAGGTGAGCCAGCGCAGGGGCAGGCGGATGGCCATCCAGTCGTCCAGGTGGTTCTCCCCCTCACGGCAGAACCACCAGCCCGCGAGCAGACCCGCGATCACCGGCAGCGCCAGCACACCGGCCGTGAAGGCCCCGGGATCGGCGGGGACCGCCGCGAGCGCCGGGAACTGCGGGAGGGGCCCCAGGACCGTGTGGAACGGGGACGTGATGGTGCCCGAGCCCAGGGAGAAGCCCGCACCCGTGGACCATGCGAGCGCCCACACCACCATGTTGGGCAGGAAGCCCAGCTGCAGCGCGGTGAGCGCGGTGTCCCCTGCGGCACCCGTGCCGAGGTCCTGGTAGACCGTGATGACGTCGTCCCAGTTCGCCCCGAGCGCGAGGGTCAGCAGCAGCGCCCCACCGGCCACCGCGGCCACCGCGGCCAGGAACCCGGCGCGGATCACGGCCCACACGTAGGAGCCGGCCCAGCGCGAGTACTGGCTGGTTCGTTCGAGCCAGGACGCCGCATCCGTCCCGAGCACGGCCGCGAGGGAGCGGGAGGCGCTCCAGCCGCCCACGAGGGTCCCGAGCCCCGCCGGGACCAGCGGGCACAGCGCCGCGGGCAGCAGCTGCACCGAGACCTGCTCCGTGCGGCTGAGCAGCGCCACTAGCACCCCGAACCCGGCGTACGCGGCCATCCCGGCGACGAACGGCACGAGGAACTGCCCGCGCCAGCACGCGCGGGCGATGCGGCGCCCGGCCACGACGGCCAGGGTGAACGGGATGAGCGAGAGGCCCAGGGGCAGCAGGGTCACGGTGCCTCCGCCGTCCAGGGAGAGCCCCTGGATCGCGTGGATGCCCACGGGGGCGCCGTGGGACAGCAGCCACGCCTGGCCCGCGAGCCGCAGGCTGCCCGCCGCGCCCAGCGTGGCGAAGCCGCCCGCGGCCCAGACCGCGCCCAGCAGCAGGGCGCCGAGCAGCAGGCCCACCACGGCTACCACGAGCAGCTCGACCACCCCCTGCAGTGCCAGGGGCATGGGCACGCCGGCGTCGCTGCGCGCGGGGCGTGAGGGCTCCGACGCCGCGGAGGAGCCGCGCGCCTGCCAACGGTCGCGTACGCCCGAGACCACGCCGGGCACTGAGGGAAGTTTCATCCCTCCCATCCTCCCACGACGCCCGGCCCCCACCGGGCAGCCGGAGTTCGCCCAGACTTCACCCCCGGGTCACCGGCGGGTGGCGTGCCCGTGAGCCGGACACCCCACCGTGGGAGGCGTGAGAATCGCACTGGTCGCCGAACAGTTCCTCCCCCACGTCAACGGTGTCACCCACTCCGTGATCCGCGTCCTCGAGCACCTGCGGGACCGCGGCCACGAAGCCATGGTGATCGCCCCCTCCTACGAGAAGACCCTGTTCCTGGGTTCCGTGGACCACGTGGACGGCGTGCGGGTGGAACGCATCCCGTCCCTGCCGCTCGCCGGCTACCCCGAGGTGCGGGTGGCCAGCTGCACGGTCACCCGCATGCAGCGCATCCTGAGCCGCTTCGCCCCGGACGTGGTGCACGTGGCCTCCCCGTTCATTCTGGGCTGGCAGGCCATCCAGGCCGCCCGGGGCCTGGGGCTTCCCTGCGTGGCGGTCTACCAGACGGACGTCCCCGGGTACGCGGCACGCTACGGAGCGGCCGTGCTGGAGAAGGCCATGTGGTCCCACGTGCGCACCATGCACAACACCGCCACGCTCACTCTGGCGCCCTCCACCGCCTCGATCGCGTCCCTGCACGAGCACGGCGTGCAGCGCGTGCACATGTGGCGCCGCGGGGTGGACACCGCCCGGTTCCGCCCCGAGCTGCGGGACCACGCGTGGCGGGACCGCGTGGGCGGGGGCAGGCGCCTCGTGGGCTACGTGGGCCGGCTGGCACCCGAGAAGCAGGTGGCGGACCTCGTGGTGCTGGACTCGCTGCCGGACACCCGCGTGGTGGTCATCGGCTCCGGGCCCGAGAAGGACGCCCTGCGCACCCTGCTGCCGAACGCGAGCTTCGAGGGCTTCCTCACGGGCGACGCCCTGGCCACGGCCATGGCCTCCCTCGACGTGTTCGTCCACCCCGGGGAGCACGAGACGTTCTGCCAGACCATCCAGGAGGCCATGGCCTCGGGCGTGCCCGTGGTGGCCGTGGGCCGCGGCGGGCCCCTGGACCTCGTGGACTCCTCCTGCAACGGCTGGCTCTACCGGCCCGGGGACACCGAGGGGCTGCGGGAGCGGGTGCGGGACCTGGTGGGCGACGACGCCAAGCGCCTCGCGTTCGCCCGCACCGCCCACCGCACGGTCCAGTCCCGCACGTGGGCCGGCGTGTGCGACGAGCTGCTGGGACACTACGAGCGGGCGTGCCGGATCAGTGCCCGCCTCGGGACCCACCGCGCGGGTGGGGCGGCCATCGCCCCGGGGCTCCGCTGACCCCACCCGGCCGTTGGCCAGCGCTCTTCGGAGAGCCGCAGCTGCGTGCTGAGGGCGTCCGCGGCAGCGCATTCGCGGCAGTTCTGGGGCTCAGATGTGTCCTGACGTGACTCCCGGAGCCGCTCCCGGGCGCCGTTGGTTAAGTTTTGATGACATTCCCGGCCCGGTCCTGGCTCCCACCCTGGCGGGCTGGTTAGGCTCGAACCGACTTCACGAGATGCACCCGCGCGAGGGCAGCACGCCCCCGCACGACCCGGGCTCCAACCCGGTGCACGCCAACCCTCGGTTCAGGGGTGGATTGGATGACGAAGCGGCCGGGCCACACGTGTGGCCCAGGCAAGCAGCCAGAAAACTCAGAGGCCACACACCATGAACAGCACAGCACAGCGACCCCCGTACGCCCCCCAGGCCACCCCGGAGTCCCGGGAGCAGTGGGTGGACGTCACCGTCCGCGCGGACACCGCGCACCAGGTCGTCTCCCTCACCGAACCGGACGGGCAGGAGCACACGTACGTCACCGATGACGTCCGGGAGCTCGCGCTCGCCACCCAGCACACCCACGGCCGCGGCCAGTGGTGCGCCAAGTACCGCCGCCTGCTCGTTCCCGGGGCCTCCCGGGTCACGGGGGGCATGTCCTTCTACAAGCTCGAGCCCGTTCCGGCCTGATCCGGAGCGCGCCGCCCCGGCGCCGGGTGCCCCGGCTGCGCTGGTCTCCCCCGGCACGCGAGGCACCGCACGCAAGCGGAGCATCGCGGGAACGCGGGGCACCGCAGGTACGCCGGATGTCCCGGGCATGCCGGGCACCGCAGACACGATCGGCAGCCTGGGCGCGGAGTCCACTGGCATCACCGACTCCACGGGCAGCACAGATCTCACACAGCACAGAGGCCCGGCACGGCGCGCGAACCACGCGCCGTGCCGGGCCTCTTCCGGGCCGTCCCTCCCCCGCACCTGCTCCGAGGGGCCCGATCACCGGGCCGGGGCGAGCCGGTCAGGAGTTCACGGCCGCCGGGTCCTCGGCGAGCAGCTCTGCGGCGCGCTCACCGATCATGTAGACCGTGATGTTCGGGTTCACGGTGACCAGCTCCGGCATCACGGAGGCGTCCGCCACGCGCAGCCCGCTCACGCCCTTGACGCGCAGCTGCGGATCCAGCGGGGACTCGGCGTCCTCCACCGGACCCATGCGGCACGAGCCCGCGGGGTGGTACACGGTGTTGTGGGTGCGCCGGACGTAGTCCGCGATCTCCTCGTCGCTCTGCACGTCCTCGCCGGGGAACAGCTCGCGGCCCGCCCACTCGGAGAGTCCGCTCTGCGCCACGATCTCGCGGGCCCTGCGGATGCCCGCGGTCATGATGCGCATGTCGTAGCCCTCGGGGTCCGTGAAGTACCGGGGATCCACGCGGGGCTTGTCCCGGTAGTCGCGGGTGCGCAGCCGCACGGTGCCGCGGGAACGGGCGTGGGTGACGTTCGGCGTCAGGCAGAACGCGTTGTCCGCGGTGGGGTAGCCCTGACGGTACGTGTGCATGTCGAAGTTCACGCTGCCGTAGTGCATCATCAGGTCCGGGCGGTCCAGGCCCTCGTCCACCTGGTCGAAAATCCCGATCTCCCACCACTGCGTGGAGTCCTCCACCATGGGCTTCTTGGCCTCCCACTGGATCACCGCCTCCGGGTGGTCCTGCAGGTGCGAGCCCACGCCCGGGGAGTCCACGAGCACGTCCACGCCCACCTCGCGCAGGTGCTCCGCGGGTCCGATGCCCGAGAGCATCAGCAGCTTGGGGGTGTCGATCGCCCCGGCGGAGACCACCACCTCGCGGCGTGCCCCGATCACGTGCGCCTTGCCGAACGCGTTGTCCGTGACCTCCACGCCGGTGGCGCGCAGGTTCTCGTCGAAGAGCACGCGCTTGACCTGCGTGCCGGTGAGGATCGTGAGGTTCTCACGGTCCTGCGCGGGGTGCAGGTAGCTCACGGACGACGAGGAGCGGGTGCCGTCCTCCCGGGCGCTGATCTGGAAGAAGCTCGCGCCCTGGGCCACGGTCTTGCCCGTGTTGAAGTCCGCGCGCGGAATCCCGGCCTGCTCGGCGGCGTCGAGCAGGGCGACGCCGCACGGGTCCGTGGCGGGCACGTTGCGCAGCCGCACGGGGCCGTCGTGGCCGTGGTGGGCGCCCGGGTCCTCGTTGTTCTCGAGCTTCTGGTACAGCCGGAACGCCATCTCGGAGTTCCAGCCCTCCAGCCCGTACTGCGCCTCCCACTCGTCGAGGTCCTCGGACGGGGCCCAGAACGCGATGCACGAGTTGTGGGAGGAGCACCCGCCCAGCACCTTGGCGCGCGCCATGCGCATGAAGGAGTTGCCGTTCTCCTGCTCCTCCAGCGGGTAGTCCCAGTCGTGGCCGGACTCCAGCAACTCCATCCAGCGGTTGAGCTGCAGGACCTCGGGGTACCCGGCGTCGTGGTCGCCGGCCTCGAGCAGGGCCACGGTGACGTCCGGGTCCTCGCTCAGCCGCGCGGCCACCACGGCCCCCGCGGAGCCGGCGCCCACGACCACGTAGTCGTACTCGGCAATGGGGTTCTTCTCAGTCATGTCTTCTCCCTTCGGTGGGCACCCGACTCCGCGGTGCGCGACCGCGGCGTCGGAGCCGGTGAGGTGTTCCAGTGCGCGCACCCGCCCGGTGGGCGGGTCAGTGCGCGGGGGTCCGTGCGGGCACGCAGGTGCCGCGGCGTCGTCGTGCTCCGGGCGGACCCGCGGTGTGCTCAGTGCTGCGCGAACCACCCGGTCACGGCGGGGCGCACGTTCTGGTAGACGTGCTTGGTCTCCTGGTACTCCCCGAGCCCGTCGTGGCCGAGCTCGCGGCCCACACCGGACTGCTTCATGCCGCCCCACTCGGCCTGCGGCAGGTAGGGGTGGAAGTCGTTGATCCACACGGTGCCGTGGCGCAGCTTCGCGGCCACGCGCTGGGACCTGCCCGCGTCCTGGGACCACACGGCACCCGCCAGGCCGTACTGGGTGTCGTTGGCGATCGCCACGGCCTCCTCCTCGGAGGTGAAGGTCTCCACGGTCACGGTGGGGCCGAAGGCCTCGTCGTGCACGCAGTCCATGTCCGGGGTGCACCGGTCGATCACCGTGGGCAGGTAGAAGAAGCCGTTCTCCAGCTGCAGGGAGCCGTCGGCGGAGGGGCCCTCGGCGAACCGGCCGCCGCAGCGGATCCGGGCACCCTGCTCGCGGGCGCGCTCCACGTAGGCGTGGACCTTCTCCCGGTGGGCCTCGGAGATCAGCGCGCCCGTCTCGGCCTTCTCGTCGAACGGGCCGCCCAGCAGGATGCCCTCGGCGCGAGCCACGAGGTCGTCCACGAAGCGCTCCGCGATCGACTCCTCGACCACCAGCCGGGCCCCGGCAGAGCACACCTGGCCCGAGTGCACGAAGGCCGCGTTCAGGGCGTTGTCCAGGGCGGCGTCGTAGTCCGCGTCCGCGAAGACCACGTTGGGGTTCTTCCCGCCCAGCTCGAGGGCCACCTTCTTGACGGTGGCCGCGGCCTCGCGGGCGATCACGCGGCCCGTGACGAGCCCGCCGGTGAAGGACACGAGGTCCACGCGGGGATCGGAGGACAGCGGCGCACCGGCCTCGGCACCCGCGCCGAGCACCAGGTTGGCGACGCCCGCGGGCAGCTCCAGCTCCTCGAGCACCTGCATCATGAGGATCGCGGTGTGCGGGGTGAGCTCGGCGGGCTTGAGCACGAACGTGTTGCCCGCCGCGAGCGCCGGGGCGATCTTCCATGCGGCCTGCAGCAGCGGGTAGTTCCACGGGGTGATCAGACCGCACACGCCCACGGGCTCGTGGACCACGCGGCTCACCACGTCCGGGTCACCGGCGTCGACGACGCGCCCGGCGTCGTCCGCGGCGATCTTGCCGAAGTGCTCGAAGCAGTCCGCGATGTCGGACATGTCCTGCTGGGACTCCTCGATCCGCTTCCCGGTGTCGAGGGACTCCGCGCGGGCGAACTCCTCGGCGCGCTCGCGCAGCCGGGAGGCCACCCGCAGCAGGAAGCTGCCGCGCTCCGGGCCCGGGACGCTGGACCAGCGGGCCTCGTCGAAGGCGCGGCGGGCCGCGGCGATGGCGCGCTCGGTGTCCTGCCCGCCGGCCTCGGCCACCACCCCCACCTCGGTGCCGTCCGCGGGGCAGTGGATGGTACGGGTGGCGCCGTCGAGCGCGGGGACCCACTGGCCGTCGATGTACAGGGTGCTGCTCATGCTGTGTCCTCCTTGGACGGGGAGTTCTCGGCCCGGGCCGCCGTCTCGGCCGTGGGCAGGCCGATCTGCGTGCTCCCGGGATGGTCGTGGTTGAGCCGGATGAATTCCAGGTGACGCTCGTAGCAGTCCAGGGCGTCGTTGATCAGCTGCTCGGACGTGTACCCCAGCACGTCGTAGCCCAGCGAGCCCGTGGCCGTGAAGACCTCCAGGCGGTAGTAGCGGTCGGAGTCGGGGTTGGTGCGGAACCCGCCGAAGCCGGGCGTGGGGAACGCCACCGGGTGCACCCGGTAGACGAAGTCCCGCTCCGGGGCGAGGTCCACGGTGAGGCACACCTGCGGCAGCGCCGGGTTCTCCGCCACGGGCTCGGTGTCCACCGAGACCACCACGCCGGAGTCCCGCAGCTCCGAGGCCAGGGTGTTCAGCGCGGGCTCGGCCACCTCGTGCACGTAGCGCTGGGCCGCCCTGGGCCCGGGGTAGCTCACGAGCCGACTGAGCCGCCCGCGCCAGTGGGTGTCCCTGCCGGTGCGTCCGGCCACGGCGGAGCGGGCCGCCACCGCGCCGGAGGCTGCGGTGCTGACCTCCACGCGCAGGGCCCGCCACAGCCCCACCATGATCAGGTACATCACCACGGAGAAGGGCAGCCCCATGATCAGGGTGGCGTTCTGCAGGGTGGTCACACCCCCCACCAGGAGCATGGCCAGGGTCAGCACACCGGTGCTCAGCGCCCAGAACACGCGCAGCCACTTGGGGCCGTCCTGGTTGGGGTCCTCGATCCGTGAGGTGAAGTTGCTCATCACGAGCGCCCCGGAGTCCGCGGACGTCACGTAGAACAGCAGCCCCGTGAACGTGGCGATGGACGCGGCCACCGTGGCACCCGGGTACTGCTCCAGCAGGGAGTAGAACGCACGCTCGGGGGTGTTCATGGCCACCTCGCCGAACTCGGTGTTGCCGCCCACCACGAGGTCCAGGGCGGAGTTCCCGAAGATCGAGATCCACAGCAGGATGAACGCGAACGGCACGGTCATGGTGCCCACCACGAACTGGCGCAGCGTGCGGCCGCGGGAGATCCGGGCCAGGAACAGCCCCACGAAGGGCGCCCACGCGATCCACCAGGCCCAGAAGAACAGGGTCCAGGCGCTCATCCACTCCTGGGGCGCCTCGAAGGCGAAGGTGTTGAGGGTCATCCCGGGGAAGCTCGAGATGAAGTCCCCCACGTTCATCACGATCGCGTCCAGCAGGAACGAGGTGCGCCCGGCCACCAGCACGTAGAGCATCAGGCCGATGGCGAGCACGATGTTCAGCTCGGAGAGCCGCCGGATCCCCTTGTCCACCCCGGACACGCAGGAGACCACGGCCATGCCCACGCCCACGACAATCAGCGCGCTCTGCACCGCCAGGTTCTCAGGCAGGCCGAACAGGGACTTCAGCCCATAGTTCAGCTGCACGACGCCGATGCCCAGGGAGGTGGCCACGCCGAAGACCGTGCCCAGCAGGGCCGCAGTGTCCACGGCGTCCCCGGCAACGCCGTGGATGCGCCGGCCCAGCAGGGGGTACAGCGCGGAGCGAATGCTCAGTGGCATGCCGAAGCGGTACGCGAAGTACCCGAAGGCCATGCCCATGAGCGCATACATGGCCCAGCCGGTGATGCCGTAGTGGAACAGCGTCCACACCACGGCCTGGCGGGCGGCCTCCAGGTTCTGGCCGTCCCCGGTGGGCGGGGCGAAGTACTGGCTCACGGGTTCGGACACGGAGAAGAACATGAGGTCCACGCCGATGCCCGCCGCGAAGAGCATCGCGGTCCACGTGAACATGTTGAACTGGGGCCGGGCGTGGTCCGGGCCCATGCGCACCTTGCCGCCGCGGCTAGCGGCCACCATGACCACGAACGCGATCACGAGGGTCGCGGTGAGGATGTAGAACCAGCCGAGGCGGGAGGCCACCCAGCCCACGACCCCACCGATCACGGCGTCGGCCTGCTCCGGGGCGGTGATGGCCCACGCGGAGAGCACCACGATGACCGTGGCGGCGGCGATCAGCACGCGCCAGTTGACGGGCAGCCGGGCTTTCGCCGCGGCGTCGGCGGAGGACGAGCCCGCCGCGGACGGTTCCGCGGTGGGCGTGGGCGGTGTCGAGGACTCACTCATGGGAACAAACTCATGTCTGGGTCGGACGATGGGCGACCCGGGGTCGATGCGTCGTGTTACCGAGAGGTAGCTGTTTTTCGGCCCTCCAACTATAGGCGAGGCCGCGGGCGGGGGCACATCCGCTCCCCGCCCGGGCGGTCTCAGCCGAGCAGCTTGGCCACCAGGGTGGCCGCGAACTCCTCGGAGACGTCCCCGTAGTTCAGGGAGAAGTCCTCGTCCACCAGCGTGGGCAGCAGACCCGAGCACAGCACGGCCGCGCGCGCGTACAGCCCCGGCAGGGCGGCGCCGATCGGCACGGAGAGCAGGCGCAGCTCGGGATCGTGGCTAACCAGGGCGATCCCCAGCTCGCGGGCGGCGAGGTGCTTGCCCAGCCCCGAGGACACCGGGCGGGCGTGGCCGGACTCCACGTCCTCCGGGGTGCGGAACACGTAGCGGGTCTTGTGGTGGTGGTTGATCCGGTAGAGCCCGGGCCGGTTGCGGTCCTCGGTGGGCTCCCACGTGGCGTCCGCCGGGACGAACTTCTCCGCCACGCCGTTGTACTGCATCTCCCGCAGGGGCAGCCCGGCCACCACGGAGGACAGCGGGGGCAGGGTGTCCAGCATCACCGGCCCGGCGTCGTAGACCACGTCGCACATGCCCTCGGGCAGCATCCGGCTCAGGGCGTCCAGGTCCGCGTCGACCAGCATGGTGGTCGCGTGGTCCTCGGGTGAGAGCACCACTGCCTCGGCACCCTGGGCCGCGGCGGCGCGCGTGACGATCTCCTCCTGCTCGGCCTTCCAGCCGCCCGTGAGCAGCACGGTGCCGTCCACCAGCTGGGTCAGCGCCGGGGAGCAGACCTGCCAGCGGCGCACCGTCCAGTTCTCGTCCCGGATGGTCTCCAGGAAGCCGAGGGCCTGCAGGTGGCCCACGAACCACTCCTCGAAGCGCTCGGAGTCCTCGAGCTGACGGGCCACGATCGACAGGCTCGAGCGCTTGCCCCCGCCCAGGAACGTGAGCATGTCCTTGAACGGCGCCCAGGACCCGGGGTACTCGCCCTCGTCCGGGCCGATGAACTGCAGGGCCTCCACGGAACCCGTCTGCCCCACGGCCGAGAGCTTGGTGAGCCGCCCCGGGTAGCGCTTGGTGAGCCCGCAGAATGTGCAGCGCCCGAAGACCCACGGCGCCTTGGCCTTGGGGTCCATGGGGGGCAGCACCACCTTGTGCTTGCCCGTGACCATGCACGAGACCTGGGGGGCCTCCGGCAGCTCGTTGCTGCGCTCGGGGAACATCTGCCCCTCCGCGGACTCCCAGCCGGCCACCGCGGGCACCTCGGCATCCGGCAGCTCTGAGTCGTGGGCCGCCATGTTGTCGAACGAGCCCTGGACGTACTCCTCCGGGATCTCGTCGCGCGTGACCGCGGTGACCGGCCAGAGGGTCTCCTCGGCCACGTGGACCATCTCGCCCTCGTAGCCCAGCGAGCGCTGGGTGATGTAGTAGGAGCTGTCCCGCACCCGGAACTCCAGGCGCTGCTTGACCGTGCGCCCGGAGCGCAGCACCAGGGTGTAGTCGTTGGGCTTGAGGTGCCCGTCCTGCGTGGCGAGCCCCGTGGTGCCCAGGCTGACCTGGAACGGGGGGACCCGCGGGGTGGTCAGCTTGGTGCTCATGAGCTTGAACGAGTGGGGGTTGCGCCACTCGCACTCCACGCTCAGGGGGTCGTCGCTGTCGGAGGTGACGGTCAACTGTGGGGGCCGCAGCGCGGAGAACCGTTCCACGTCCCCCGGGATGCGCAGCCCTCCGGAGAGCGTCATGGCCGGCACGAGACGCGGGACCAGGGCGGAGAAGTTGTCGTTGACCGTGAGCGCGGGGTCACCGGCGCGCAGCACCTGGACGTCGTCGAAGAGCACCCAGCCCTCGGCCACGCCGTTCTCCCCCGGGCCCACCACTCGGTAGTCCGGCGAGGCGGAGTCGTCCAGGATCGCCCGGACCTGCTCGACCCACTCGGCGTCGTTGCGCACCATGATCCGGCACGGCCACGCGGTGGGGACGTGGTCCACGGACAGGAACGTGTCCGAGTAGGCGTCTTTGGCGAACACCACCACCGGGCGGGGGTTGCGCGTGAGCGTCAGCTCCCCCGCGGTCACCGTCAGCTGGCCCGAGAGCAGGGTGCCGTTGGTCATCCGCGCGCTGTACGCGGAGATCCCCAGGAAGGCGTCCCCGATGTAGGACAGGAACATGGTGCGCGGACCGGCCGCGGTGGCCAGGTCCACCTCGCGCCCGGGGACCAGACGCTTGGGCACCACGAAGCCGAGCTCGTACACGGGGTTGCCCACGTAGTCCGTGCCGTCGGAGAGGCAGAGCCCCGGGCTGCGGGATCCCAGGTGCCGCGAGCCGCGGGCGGCCGCGGCGGCGTCGTCGTCCGGTGCGGACTCCCACGCGGCGAGCTGGGCGAGCGCGACCTGCAGGGCGGGGTCCCGGGTGAGCGGGTTGGACCAGATGCTGCGCATGGTCCGGGAGACGTCCGTGTCCGCGATGTCCAGCCAGAAGTCGATGTAGATTCCGAGCTCCTGCGCGCTCATCCCCTGCGCGGTGGTGAGCTCGAGGTCCTCGAACAGCTGGTGCAGCTGCCGCAGCTCGGAGGGGCCGAACAGGGTCTGGGACAGGGCCAGGCCCACGGGGCGGTGGTTCACCGCGTAGGCGGAGGGCAGCCCGAGCTGACCGTCGAACGCCTCCAGCCAGTAGCGCAGCGCGTCCCAGTAGGTCTCAGTGTCCTTGCGAACGGCGGCCTCCAGGGCCTTGGCATTCTCCTGCCCGGCCTGCAGCAGGATGGCGAGCGGGAGGTAGAACGCGGACACGGACTTCTTGCCGGTGCGCGCCGCGAGCGCGGACATGTGGCGCCCCGCGAGCGAGAGCAGCGCGAGCAGCGCCACGATGGGCGGCGGCCCGATCTGCGTGAGGTCCTCGAGCTGGCGCCGGGACATCCGGTACCAGACCTCGGTGAGCTTGTTGAACGCGTCGAAGACCGAGTGGCGGGAGCCGTCCGTGACGAGCAGCGGCGTCACGGAGTCCGCGAGGGCGCGCAGGGTGGACGGCCCGTCCAGGCCGAACTCGGAGCCGATCTGCTCGAGCATCTTCTCGTCCAGGTCCAGCTGGACCAGCTCCCCCGAGGCGCGGGGGCCGAAGAACGCGCGCGCGACGGCGTCGTTCCAGCGCAGGTACTCGACTTCCTGGGGTCCGGATGCAATCGCGTGGTCTCCCGTGCGGAAACCGGCAGCGTCAGCCACAAATCCTCCGTCTGCGCCGTGGGGCGCGTCAGTCTTCATCATTGCCTCCGAGTATAAGTTCCCGGCGCCGCGTGTCCCATGGGTCGTGCCGGGCCCGCGGGGCGACGACGCCACCGCGCACCGGCCCGTGGCCGTGTCCGCACCGGGCGGTACGGTGGACGCCATGGATGCAGCTGGACGGTTCACGGATGCCCGCATGCCCGGCGCGGGCCCGGACTGGCGCAGTGAACTCTCCCGTATCGTGCCCGGCACGGACTCCGGGCGCACCGTCGCGGACCCGGACTCCGGGCCCGCCGTGGCCCTGGAGCTGGACCTGTCCCGCGAGCAGAACCGCACCCCGAGGGCGTGGCGGAAATCACCCGAGGAGACCCCCCCTGGTGCTCACGGCCCGCCCCGTGCTGCGCGGCCGGCGCGGGTGGGTGCAGAGCGGGATCGACTGGGGCAACCTGGCCTCCCACGAGCGCTCCGGCACGCTGGACGCCGAGCAGCTGGACTGGTTCGAGGAGCTGCGCGCACTGTCCGAGTCCCACCGCGGCAGCTACGCCGCGGAGCGCCACCAGCTGCATGTGGAGCGCTACACCTCCCCGTTGCTGTGGCCCATCCTGGCCCGCGCGCAGCGGCTGGGGATACCGCTCGTCTCGCGGGGCACCGGGGCCCCCGTGGTGCTCGAGCAGGACGGCCGCTTCGAGGTGCGGGTGGACCCGGGCGAGCACGGGGAGCTGAGCCTGCACCCCCGTCTGGTGGTGGGCGAGCACGAGATGCCCCTGCGCTGGACGCGCATCATCGGTCAGCCCGGCCACGGCCTGTTCTACCCGGCGGCAGATCCGGAGGCGCTCGAGCACGCCGAGGACCTCAACCGCTTCCCGCTGCACCTGGTGGCGCTGGGCACCCGGCTCAACCAGCAGCAGCGCTCGTTCCTGGACCGCGCGGAGACCCTCACCGTGCCGCAGGACGGCGTCGAGGAGTTCTTCGAGACCTACTTCCCCCGGCTGCACCAGAGCATGCACGTGACCGCCGGGGAGGACTCCCTGGTGCTGCCGCAGGTGGCGGATCCCGAGTTCGTGCTGAGCGTGCACCACGACGACCTCACCGAGCGCGTGGAGTGGGAGTGGGAGTACCAGAAGGGCCGCGAGCGGGTGCGGCTGCCGTTCCGGCCGCTGGACCCCCTCGGGGACGAGGCCGTGGCGCGCGAGGCCCGCTGGGAGTCGTCCATGGTCCAGGCCGTGCACCGCCGGGTCCCCGAGCTCGACTTCAAGCGCAGCTCCTACGCCGCCGAGGACGCCCTGACCCTGCTGCGCGAGTGGCTGCCGCAGCTGCGCCGGATCCCGGACCTGCGCATCGAGCAGACCGGCGGGGCCCCCGCGTACCGGGAGGTCACCGACCCCACCGAGATCACCGTGTCCACGGCCCCCACGGAGCACCACGACTGGTTCGGGCTCGGGGTGACCGTGAAGGTGGGCGAGCACTACCTGCCCTTCTCGGAGATCTTCCAGGCCCTGGACCGCGGCCAGGACGTGATGCTGCTGCGGGACGGCTCCTACTTCTCCCTGGACCGCCCGGAGTTCACCCGGCTGCGCACACTGATCGCCGAGGCGCGCACCCTGCAGGAGGACAGGAGCGCGCCGCTCGCGCTCAACCGCTACCAGTCCAGCCTGTGGCAGCAGTTCGAGGAGCTCGCCACGGACACGCAGCAGGCCGAGCAGTGGCGCACGGGCGTGCGGGCACTGGCCCACCTGGACGAGGTGCCCTCTCCCCCGGTGCCGGCCGGGCTGCAGGCCACGCTGCGCCCCTACCAGTACGAGGGCTACCGGTGGCTGAGCTTCCTGTGGGAGCACGAGCTCGGCGGGATCCTCGCGGACGACATGGGCCTGGGCAAGACCGTGCAGAGCATCGCCGCGATGCTGCGGGCCGTGTCCCGCGACCCGCAGCTGCCGCCGTTCCTGGTGGTGGCCCCCACGTCCGTGGTGGCCAACTGGTCCGCGGAGCTCACGCGCTTCGCGCCCTCTCTGGACGCCACCGTGCTCACCAGCACCCGGGACTCGGTGGCCGCCGCCGCGCGGGAGTCCCACGTGGTGCTCACCTCCTACGCCCTGCTGCGCCTGGACGCCGAGGCCTACCAGGCGGTCGAGTGGGCCGGGGCGGTCATGGACGAGGCGCAGTTCGTGAAGAACCCCCGCACCAAGGCCTACCGCGCCGTCAAGAACCTGCGGGCCCGCACGCGCCTCGCCATCACCGGCACCCCCATGGAGAACAGCCTCTCCGAGCTGTGGTCCCTGCTGTCCCTGACCGCCCCGGGGCTCTTCCCGTCCCGCAAGCGCTTCACCGAGCACTACCAGCGGCCCATCGAGCGCGCGATGGACTCGGACGCCCTCGCGCGGCTGCGGGCCCGGATGCGGCCGTTCATGCTGCGGCGCACCAAGGCGGACGTGGACCTGCAGCTGCCGCCCAAGCTCGAGCACGTGCTGCCCGTGGGCCTCAACGCCGAGCACCGCGCGGCGTACGACCGCCGGCTGCAGCGGGAGCGGGCCAAGATCCTGGGGCTGCTGCGCGACTTCGACAAGAACCGCTTTACCATCTTCCAGTCCCTGACCACGCTGCGGATGCTCGCCCTGGACCCGGCCCTCGTGGACCCGGAGTCCACCGCGGCGTCCTCCAAGCTGGACGCGCTGTTCGAGCAGCTGCCCCAGCTGCTGCAGGAGGGCCACCGGCCCCTGGTGTTCAGCCAGTTCACGAGCTTCCTGAAGATCGTGGCCCGGCGCCTGGACGAGGCCGGGATCGCCTACGCCTACCTGGACGGCAGCACCAAGGACCGCGCCGCGGCCCTCAAGACGTTCCGCAGCGGCCGGGCACCCGTGTTCCTGGTGAGCCTTAAGGCCGGGGGCTTCGGCATCAACCTCACCGAGGCGGACTACTGCTACCTGCTGGACCCGTGGTGGAACCCGGCGGCAGAGAACCAGGCCGTGGACCGCACCCACCGGATTGGTCAGACCCGCAAGGTCATGGTCTACCGCATGGTCGCCCAGGACACCATCGAGGAGAAGGTCATGGAGCTCAAGGCCCGCAAGGCGGAGCTGTTCTCGGCCGTGCTCGACGACGACCAGGTGTTCTCCTCGACCCTCGGCGCCGAGGACATCAAGGCGCTGCTCGAGCCGTGAGGCCCCGGACGCCCAGCTTCGGGGACCCGAATTCAGCCCCGCGGCCTCCTGCGTAAGATCCGTGAGCATGCCCGAGCCGCGCAGCACCCCGACCGCCCCATCCGAGACCCCCGACCCCACGCCCGCCCAGATCCGCAGGTGGCGGCACTACCTCGCGGACGAACTGGCCGAGGCACAGACCTACGAGCACCTGGCCCGGCACAGCACCGGGCGCCACGCCGAGATCCTGCACCGGGTGGCGGAGGGCGAGGGACGCCACGCGGAGCACTGGCGGCGCCTGCTCGGGCCCCACGCACAGCGCACGGTGCGCCCCGGGTTCGAGGCCCGCGTGCTCATGTTCCTGGCCAGGCACGTGAGCTCCGTGTTCGTGCTGGCCCTGCTGCAGCGCGCGGAGTCCCGTTCCCCGTACCGCGAGGACCCGGATGCCACCCCCGCCATGGCCGCGGACGAGGCGGTGCACGAGGAGATCATCCGGGCACTGGCCACGGACGGCCGCACCCGGCTCTCCGGCAACTTCCGGGCCGCGGTGTTCGGCGCGAACGACGGCCTGGTGTCCAACCTCGCGCTCGTGATGGGCGTGGGGGCCACGGGCACGGCCAGCTCCATGGTGCTGTTCTCGGGCATCGCCGGGCTGCTCGCGGGGGCCCTGTCCATGGGCGCCGGGGAGTTCGTGTCCGTGCGCTCCCAGCGAGAGCTGCTGGACGCCTCCCAGCCCACCCAGGTGACGCTGCGGGTGGCCCCCTCCCTGGACCTCGACGCGAACGAGCTCACCCTGATCTACCGGGCCCGCGGGATGAGCGAGGAGGCCGCCGAGCACCGCGCCGCCGAACGCCTCGGCCACTTCGACTGCGACTGCGATCCCTCCCTGTCCTTCCAGGACGAGAAGGCGCGGGCGGCACTGTCCGAGGAAGCCGAGCCCGCTTCCTCCGGCGACGACGAGCACCAGGCCCTGGGCACCGACCTCGGGGCGGCGGCCTCCAGCTTCTGCTTCTTCGCCTCCGGGGCCGTGATCCCGATCCTGCCCTACCTGTTCGGGCTGGGTGGCGGACTTGCGCTGGTGGTGGGCATGGCGCTCGTGGGGGCGGCGCTGCTGGTCACGGGCGGCTTCGTGGGCCTGCTCTCGGGGGCATCGCCGCTCAAGCGGGGCCTGCGCCAGCTGGGGATCGGCTACGGGGCGGCCATTGCCACGTACCTGCTGGGGCTCGCGTTCAACACCGGGGTGGCCTGACGCCGCCGACGGGCCGCCGGCGGGCCGAGTGGTGGCCTGGTGGGGGCCGCAGGCGGGCTGCGGGCGGACTGGGGGCACCATGACGCCGCCCGGTGGCCCCGCGCCACGGCGACCGGTCCAGGCCCCCTCACCTCCGCAACCTTCCGGACCGGACCCCAGCTGTCCCCTCTAATGCCCACAAGTGGATGACCCCTCGTGGAGATTAGCGATAATTCGCACCTGCTAATGTGCCATAAATCACCGATATACAGTGTTTGCCCTAGTCAGAGCCGCTTTGTGCATTTATGGACGGCCCGGTGAGCGCATTGTGGGGGTGGGCCGAACGGGGCGGAGGCGTTCTATGTGTTTTCACCGGCTCCGAGACGTCTGGGAAGTTCGGATATTCTTGTCCCGTGGTTCTCTGAACCACCGCAACGGGAGACTTCGCACAGGGAAACCGCCACACCTGCACTGGGGGGTGCACTGTGGCAGGTGCTGTGCGTTGATAGCCGCTCAGCCCACGGCTTGATCCCGTTGAGGCGTTATCGCCTGCCGGTGGCCGCTGGTTCTCTCACAGAGGCGCACCTCTCCCCGCGCCGGACGGGCTCCTACCGTCCGCTCTCGCGGCCACCGGTCGATAACGCCCCTGACCCGGCGATAAAATCGACGCCGGTCCACGGCGCCGCAGTTCTGCCGCCCCGCGGACCACCGATCCGTCCCGTGACCCCAGGAGCACCCCCAGCATGTCGGCCCACCAGCCCACGCCCGACGAGCACGTCCTCACCGCCCACTGCCCCGAGGCCTACGGTCTCGTGAGTGCCGTGGCCTCCAACCTCACCGGCCAGGGCTGCGACATCTTCGACGTCAAGCACTTCTCGGACCGCCACGACAACGAGTTCTTCATCCGCTGCCACACCATCAGCGCCCCGGGGACCGTGACCACCGAGTCCCTGGTGGAGGGTTTCCGCCCCGTGGCCGAGAAGCACGGGATGCGTTTCCGCCTCGTGGAGGCCCGCCGCAAGACCCGGGTGCTGGTGATGGTCTCCAAGATCTCCCACTGCCTCGCGGACCTGCTGCACCGCGCGCACGTCGGCTCGCTGCCCGTGGAGATCGTGGCCGTGGTGTCCAACCACACGGACCTGCGCCCGCTCGTGGACTTCTACGGAGTGCCGTTCCACCACGTGCCCGTCACACCGGACACCAAGGCCCAGGCCGAGGCGGAGCTGCTGCGCCTGGTGGACGCCCACGACACCGAGCTGGTGGTCCTGGCCCGCTACATGCAGATCCTCTCGGACGAGCTCACCCGGTCCCTCGCGGGCCGGTGCATCAACATCCACCACTCGTTCCTGCCCTCGTTCAAGGGCGCCAAGCCCTACCACCAGGCCTACGAGCGCGGCGTGAAGATGGTGGGGGCCACCGCGCACTACGTCACGCCGGACCTGGACGAGGGGCCGATCATCGCGCAGGACGTGATCCCCGTGGACCACGCCCACACCCCGGCGGACCTCGTCTCCGCGGGCTCCGACGCCGAGGCCCAGACCCTCTCGCGCGCCGTGCGGTGGCACGCCGAGGGCCGGGTGGTGATCTCCGGCAACCGCACCATCGTGCTGGCCTGAGAGCCGCCCTGCCCACCCCGAGCGCGCCGGTCCGGCCCGAGCGCACCGGACCGGTCCACGACGAGAACGACGCCGCTCCCCCACCGAGGTGGGCGAGCGGCGTCGTCGTGTCAGGCGTCCGGGAGAACCGGGAACCGGTCACTTGCCGTCGAAGATCTCCCGCATGAGCTGCGCGGTCTCCGAGGGGGTCTTGCCGACCTTGACCCCGGCGGCCTCGAGGGCCTCCTTCTTGGCCTGGGCCGTTCCGGAGGAGCCGGAGACGATGGCGCCGGCGTGGCCCATGGTCTTGCCCTCGGGAGCGGTGAAGCCCGCCACGTAGCCCACCACGGGCTTGGTGACGTTGGCCTTGATGAAGTCAGCAGCGCGCTCCTCGGCGTCGCCGCCGATCTCGCCGATCATCACGATGGCCTCGGTCTCGGGGTCCGCCTCGAACGCCTCGAGGGCGTCGATGTGGGTGGTGCCGATGACCGGGTCGCCGCCGATGCCGATGGCGGTGGTGAAGCCCAGGTCACGCAGCTCGTACATCATCTGGTAGGTCAGGGTGCCGGACTTGGAGACCAGGCCCAGCTTGCCCTTGCCGGTGATGTTGGCCGGCGTGATGCCCAGCAGCGACTCCTCCGGGGAGATGATGCCGGGGCAGTTCGGGCCGATGATCCGGGTCTTGGGCTTGCCGTCCGCACCGGTGTTGGCCTGGGAGTGGGCCCAGAACTCGGCGGAGTCCTGCACGGGGATGCCCTCGGTGATCACCACGACCAGCGGGATCTCGGCGTCGATGGCCTCGATCACGGCGTCCTTGCAGAAGGCCGGCGGCACGAAGACGATCGACGCGTTCGCGCCGGTCTCCTTCATGGCCTCGCTCACGGAGCCGTAGACCGGCAGCTCGACGGCGTTGCCGTCCTTGTCCTGGTGGCTCACGGTGGTCCCGGCCTTGCGGGCGTTGACGCCGCCCATCACCTGGGTGCCGGCGGCGAGCATGCGCGCGGTGTGCTTGGTGCCCTCGCCGCCCGTGATGCCCTGAACGATGACCTTGGAGTCCTTGTTCAAAAAGATCGACATGTCTTCTTCCTGGTAGCTGTGCTCGGGGCGGTTACTTGGCGGCGTGGGCGAGCTCGGCGGCCTTGTCGGCGCCGGCGTCCATGGTGTCCGCGGTGGTGATCAGCGGGTGGTTGGCCTCGCGGAGGATCGCGCGGCCCTCGTCCACGTTGTTGCCGTCCAGGCGCACCACGATGGGCTTGGTGGCGGAGTCGCCGAGGATCTCCAGGGCCTTGACGATGCCGTTGGCCACGGCGTCGCACGCGGTGATCCCACCGAAGACGTTGACGAACACGGACTTCACCTGGGGGTCGCCCAGGATCACGTCCAGGCCCGCGGCCATGACCTCGGCCGAGGCGCCGCCGCCGATGTCCAGGAAGTTGGCGGGCTTGACGTCCCCGTGCTTCTCACCGGCGTAGGCCACGACATCCAGGGTGGACATGACCAGACCCGCACCGTTGCCGATGATCCCGACCTCGCCGTCGAGCTTGACGTAGTTGAGGTCGTTCTCCTTGGCCTTCTCCTCCAGGGGATCGGCCGTGGTCTTGTCCGCGAGCTCGGCGTGCTCCGGGTGGCGGAACGCGGCGTTGTCGTCCAGGGACACCTTGCCGTCCAGGGCGAGGATCTCGCCGTCACCGGTCTTGACCAGGGGGTTGACCTCCACCAGGGTGGCGTCCTCCTTGGCGTAGACCTCCCCGAGCTTCACGAGCACGGGGATGACCTTCTCAGCGGTCTCGGCGTCGAACTTGGCCTGCTCCACGATCTCGCGGGCCTTGGCCTCGGTGATGCCGTCCGCGGGGCTGACGTCCACGCGGGCCAGGGCGTCCGGGCGCTCGACGGCGAGCTGCTCGATCTCCATGCCGCCCTCGACCGAGCACATGGCCAGGTAGGAGCGGTTGGCGCGGTCCAGCAGCACGGAGAAGTAGTACTCCTCGGCGATGTCCGCGCCCTGCGCGATCATCACGCGGTGCACGGTGTGGCCCTTGATGTCCATCCCCAGGATCTGCTGGGCGTACTCGTAGGCCTCCTCCGGGGTCTTCGCGACCTTGACGCCGCCGGCCTTGCCGCGGCCGCCCACCTTGACCTGGGCCTTGACGACGGTCACGCCGCCGATCTTCTCTGCGGCTGCCTTGGCTTCTTCTGGGGTAGTGGCGACGATGCCGGCCAGCACGGGAACACCGTGCTTCTCGAACAGGTCGCGTGCCTGGTACTCAAACAGGTCCACGGATAGGTGTCCTTCTGCGTCGAGGTGTGTCGTTCCGCGCCGGGAACCCCCGGCTGGAGCGACCTGATGTGGGGGGATGCGGCGCATCGGCGCGCTCACAGTGCCCTCACCGCGATTTTAGTCCATGGGGCCAGGTTTCGCCGTACTCCAGTGAGTGGACGGGGCCCGCCCCTCCGCGGGATTCCGTGTCGCGGCCGCGGTGCTGGTTGACTGGGCCCATGCGATGGATCGGAGTGCCGGACGTGTGGGACGCCAGGGAGGCGGATCCCGGGTTCATGGCCTCGCTCGCCACGTTCGCCGTGCTGGGCCTCGGTCTCGACCTCGTGGTGGACGGCACCGTGCTGACCCTCACGGGCACTGTGCCCACCCTCTATCCCCTGGGCTGGCAGGCCGTCGTGTGGGCCGGTCTCGGGATCCTGTGGTGGTTCACGGCCCGGGCGCTCGTGCTGTGGTCCCGACGCCGGGGCGTGGACCCCCTGCCCAGCGGCACCCCGGACGGTCGCGACGACGCCGCCCTCGACCACCGCGCGTGGCGCACGGTCCTGGGGTGCGCCGTGGGTGCCGTGGTGGTGGCGATCGTGCTCCCCGCACTGCTGGGCGTCCCGGGGCTGGCGCCCGTGGAACGCTTTGCCACGCTGTACGAAGCCTACGGTGCGGCGTCGTGGGTGGCGGTGCTCGCGTGGCTGGTCCGCCTCGTGGGCCGGTGCGCGGTGCTCGCAAGCATCCTCGCGTACGCGCACCGGGCCGTGCTGAGCGTGGTGACGTTGCGCGGCGCACGGTGGGTGCCGTGGGGCGGGCTGGCGCTCGGAGCGGTCACGGGTGCCGTGGCCCTGCTCTCCCGCGGCCCGGCCGTGGCGCTGAGCACCCTGGTGGTGTGCACGCTGCTGGGCGTGGTGCACGTGCGCGGCGGCGAGTCCCTGCGCATCACCGCGCCGTTCACCCTGCTGGCCTTCGCGGTGCTCTGAGCGCGGGCGCCCCGGCGCGGAGTCCCGCAGTTCTCAGGAGACCTTGGTCATGGGCGCGTAGCGCAGCAGCAGCCGCTTCTCCTCCGCGCCGAAGCGCACCTTCGCCACGGTCTTGTCCCCGCTGCCCTCGAGCGCGACCACCGATCCGCGGCCGAAGGCCTTGTGCTCCACGGCGTCCCCCACGCTGAGCGAGGGGATCTCCCGGTTCGGCTCCACCCGCGAGGGCGAGAGCCTGCGGAACGTTGCCCCGGAACCGGCACCGGCGCCCCAGGAGGAGCCCCGCAGCGGGTCGCGGGTTCCGCCCCCGGAGCCCGCGTGGACGGGCGAGCCCCAGCCGCCGGACGCGGCCGCGCCCTCGCGCTTCCAGTCGATGAGGTGCGCGGGGATCTCGTCCAGGAACGGACTGGCCGGGTTGAACTGGGACTGGCCCCACAGGGAGCGGGACTCCGCGCGGGTGATGTAGAGCCGCTGCCGGGCCCGAGTGATGCCCACGTACGCGAGCCGCCGCTCCTCCTCCATGCTGGAGGGGTCCGCGAAGCTGCGCTGGTGCGGGAAGATCCCGTGCTCCATGCCGGTGAGGAACACCACCGGGAACTCCAGGCCCTTGGCGGTGTGAAGCGTCATGAGGGTCACGACCCCCTGGTCGCGGGCTTCCTCGACCTCCTGGGCGATCTGCTGGGCGCTCGCCGTGCCCTCAGCGGCGGTGTCCGGGCGCGAGGGGATCTGGTCCGCGTCCGCCACGAGGGCCACGTGCTCCAGGAACTCCCCCAGGCCGGCCTCCGGGCGGTCCTTCTCGAACTCGCGCACCACGGCCACGAGCTCCGCCAGGTTCTCCACGCGGGACTCGTCCTGCGGGTCCGTGGAGGTGCGCAGGGCCTCCAGGTAGCCGGACTGCTCCAGCACGGCCTCGAGCACCGCGGTCACGGACGCACCCTGGGCGAGCTCGCCCAGGTCGTCCATGAGCTGGGCGAACGTGCGGATCGCGTTGGCGGAGCGCGTGGCGAGCCCCGGCGCCTCGTCCAGGCGGTGCATCGCCTCGGAGAACGAGATGCCCTCACGGTCCGCGAGCGCCGCGATGGACCCCTGGGCGCGGTCCCCGATCCCGCGCTTGGGCTCGTTGACGATGCGTCGCACCGTGATGTCGTCCGCTGGGTTGGCGATCGCGCGCAGGTAGGACATGGCGTCTTTGATCTCCTTGCGCTCGTAGAACCGCGTGCCGCCCACCACCTTGTAGGGCAGCCCCACGCGCATCAGGATCTCCTCGAGGGAGCGCGACTGGGCGTTGGTGCGGTAGAACACGGCCACGTCCCCGGGGCGGATCCCGTGCTCGTCCTGGAGCCTGTCGATCTCCTCCGCGATGAACCGGGCCTCCTCGTGCTCGTTCTCCGCGGCGTAGCCCACGATGGGGGCACCGTCCCCCTCGGCGGTCCACAGCTTCTTGTCCCGGCGGTCCGCGTTCTGGGAGATCACCGCGTTGGCCGCGGAGAGGATGTTCTGCGTGGAGCGGTAGTTCTGCTCCAGCATGATGGTGCGCGCGGCCGGGAAGTCCCGCTCGAAGTCCGTGATGTTGCGGATGTCCGCCCCGCGGAACGCGTAGATGGACTGGTCCGAGTCCCCCACCACCGTGAGCTCGGCCGGGGGGATCCCGGACTCGTCCGTGTGACCGGGCGAGTCCCCGCCCACGAGCTCGCGCACCAGTGCGTACTGGGCGTGGTTGGTGTCCTGGTACTCGTCCACGAGCACGTGGCGGAAGCGCCGGCGGTAGTACTCCAGCACCTGGGGAAAGGCCCGGAACATGTGGACGGTCTCGCCGATGAGGTCGTCGAAGTCCATGGCGTTGGCCGCCCGCAGCCGCTGGGTGTACCCGCGGTACACCTGGGCCACGGCGGACTCGAACGGGTCCGTGGAGCTCGCCCGGGCCAGGCAGGTCTCGTCGTCCACGAGCTCGTTCTTCAGCGCCGAGATCCTGTGCTGGATGGCTTTGGGGGCGAAGCGCTTCGGGTCCAGCTCGTGCTGCTTGGCCACCTGGGTGATCAGCCGCAGCGAGTCTGCGGAGTCGTAGATGGAGAAGTTGGTGTTCAGCCCCAGGGTCTTGGCCTCCCGGCGCAGGATCCGCACGCACAGGGAGTGGAACGTGGAGATCCACATGGTGCGGGCGGAGTCCCCCACCAGCTCGGCGATCCGCTCGCGCATCTCCGCGGCGGCCTTGTTGGTGAACGTGATGGCGAGGATCTCCCCGCGCCGTGCCCGGCCGGTGGCCAGCAGGTGGGCGATCCGGTGGGTCAGCACCCTGGTCTTGCCCGAGCCCGCGCCAGCGACGATGAGCAGGGGCGCCCCCGAGTGCTCGACCGCGGCGCGCTGGGGCTCGTTGAGCCCCGCCACGAGCTGCTCCGGGGACGCGACGGCGTCGGACGGCTCGTGCGGGGCCCCGGCGGTCGAGGATCGCACCGAGGCGGCGGAGAGCAGTGGGTTGTCAGAGAGGTAGTCCATGGTGCGCCCAGTCTATCGAGGGGCTCGGACGCGCTGACGGGCGGGGTTGCCCGCCCGAGGAACCCCCGGCCGGGTGCTCGCCGCCCTCACACGTAGCGGGGTTCCACCTGGTGGCGTCCGTTGGCGTCCTCGACCCACAGCTGGGAGTCCGCCACCGTGACCCGCACGGGGGACTGCAGCACGAGGTCGTCGTCGGACAGTTCATCGGGGACATGATCCGGTCCGCCGCAGATGGTGGTGACCTCGCCGTCCGTGACGTCCACGTGGCGCAGCGCGTGGTTGCCGGTGTCGGCCACGACCACCGAGCCGTCGTAGAGCATCTGCAGGTCCTCGGGGTGGTCGAGCCTGGCCTCCGTGGCGGGACCGTCCTGGTAGCCCGCACCGTGCCGGCCGACCACCGTGACCACGTGGGGATCGCCGTCGGGCCGGTCCGTGTCGATCGTGAGGCACCGCAGGGAGGAGGAGTCCCGGTCCACGAACCACAGCCGGCCGTCCCCGCCCTCCGTGATGGACACCGTGGCGGCGAACTTGGCCTGGGCCACCCGGCCGTCCCGGCGCCCGGGCTCCCCCGTGCCCGCCCACTCCTGCAGGACGTCCGTGTAGGCGTCCCAGCGGAAGAGCTGGTTGCGGTCGGGGACCGCCGCGACCACGGCGGAGAGCTTGTGGGACCAGACGATGTCGGCCATGCGGGCACCGGCCAGGACGGAGCAGTCGATCCTGCGGCGCACGGTGGTGTGGTCCGCCTCGTACAGCGTGAGCTCCGAGCCGTCACCCGCGCTCATGAGCAGACCGTCCGGAAGGCCGATGGAGAGCTCCATGACCGTCACCACCTTTCGCGGTGCCGCTGGGGGCACCTGTTCTCCACCTCGTCCTCGAGCGTGGTCACCCGTCCCTGATCACAGTACGCCCCGGGGGATAATGGGGCCATGGGTATGACCAGAGCGCAGAAGGCCAGGAAGTACGGGGACACCACGGGCGCCGCGCCGGCCGGTTCCACGAGCAGCCGCGGTGCCCGCGTGCGGCCCGTGAGCGTCCACGAGATGCGGGACGGCCAGCTCGCCGCCGAGCCCACCAAGGCCTCCTCCGCCGGGATCCTGGTGGGCGTCGCGTTCTTCGTGGGCCTCGCACTGTGGCTCTACTACCACCTGCTGGTGCTGCAGGGCGTCTCCGGGCACATGGCCGGCGGGGTCACCGCTCCCGAGCTGCTCGCCGGCGGTTTCGCTCCCGAGCACGTGGCGCAGTTCGCGCGCGGGCTGGGTGCGGACGGGCTCACCGAGTACGAGGGCGTCCACGCGACCACGGGCCTGTTCACACCCCTGCTCACGAGCCTCGGATGGCTGCTGTTCACCGGTCTGAACACCCCGCAGCGCGCCCGGAAGTGGGTCTACTGGGCCGTGGTCCTGGGCTACGCCGTGGTCTTCGTGGCCGGGAACTCCGCGCTCGACGCCTCGGTGGCCCGCCCCGCGGACCGGGACGCCGCTGCGCTCGCATCCGCGCTGGTGGTCACCCGGTGGGTGCTGTTCGCGGGCCTGGTGCTGATCGCCGTGCTCGTGGTGGTCTCCGTGGTGCGCCGCAAGCTCTCGGACTTCGCCCGCGGAGAGCTCCCGGGCCAGCGCCCGCGCGACTGAGACCGCGCTCGCCTGCTCGGCGTCGGGACAGAGACCGCTCCCCACGCGCTCCGAATGCGCGAGTCCTGATGTGTCGGCATCCTGGCGTACTGGCATCCTCGCGGGCCCGCGTGCCCGGACATGAGTGCGCCCCGCCCGGCCGCGGATTCCCGACCCCCGTTCCGGGACGTCCGGGGCGGTGCGGGACCGTGGCATCCGCGCACGGGCGGGGCGTGGTGCGTGCCCTCGATTGGATTCGAACCAACGACACCGGCTTTAGGAGAGCCGTGCTCTATCCCCTGAGCTACGAGGGCAACAGTGCCCCACTGTATCCGCGGGAGGTGCGCCCCCGCGAGTCGGGCGCACAATGGGGCCATGACCGTCTACATTGACCCGCCGCGGTGGCCCGCACACGGCACCGTGTTCTCGCACCTGGTCTCGGACCGTTCCCTCGCCGAGCTGCACGCGTTCGCGCGTGAGCTGGGGGTCCCGGAACGCGCGTTCGACCAGGACCACTACGACGTCCCGGCGCACCGTCACGCGTCCGCGGTCGCGCAGGGTGCGGTGCCGGTGGACGGCAAGCAGCTGGCCCGCATCCTGATCCGCAGCGGCCTCCGGATCCCCGCACGACGCCGCCCGGCCAAGCTGGCCACGGCCCTCGCCTCCCGTTGGGAGCGCCACGTCCCGGGCCATGCCCACCTGGGTGCGCAGCTGCGGCAGCGGTGGGGCGAGCCGCACCGCGACTACCACGGTCCCGGCCACCTGCTGGCCGTCCTGGAGGCCCTCGACCTGCTCACGGACGCGGCGCCGTCCCTCGAGCTGGTGCTCGCGGCGTGGTTCCACGACGCCGTGCACGACGGCCGGGCCGGTCAGGACGAGCGCGACTCCGCCGAACTCGCCCGGCGTCTGCTCACCGACGAGAGCTCTCCGCGGGACACGCCGGTGCAGGATCCCGCCACCGCGCAGTGGGGCCCACGGACCGCGGACAGGGTGGCCGAGCTGGTTCTCGTGACCGCCCACCACCGCCCGGGCCCGGCGGACCGGGACGCGTGCCTGCTGGTGGATGCGGACCTCTCCGTGCTCGGCGGGAGCGCCGAGGAGTACGAGCGCTACCGGGCTGCCGTTCGGAGGGAGTACGCGCACGTCCCGGAGCCGCAGTTCCGCGCGGCACGCGCGGAGGTGCTGGCCGGGCTGCAGAGGGCGCCCCGGCTGTTCCACGATCCGCGCGCGGTGGAGCTGTGGGAGGCGCGGGCCCGGCACAACCTGGACCGGGAGATGGTGGAGCTCACCGCGTCGGTGTGATGGGTTCGGTGTGGCCGTCTCACCGCGGCCGACCCGGCATGCGCTGCTCGGGCTACGCGCGGGGCGCGGGACCGTCCGCGGCGTCGTCGGCGGCACCGGACGGATCTGCCGCTCGGGCGGCGGCGCGGCGGCGTCGGAAGAGGACCGCGGCGAGGATGAGACCCACGATGATGCCCAGCCCGCCGAACACGGAGAGCCACATGGCCACGTGACCCGCGAAGGCTGCCACCACGAACCCCACGACGATCCCGGGCACGGCCCCCGCGAGCATGCCCACGGCGTAGTACGTGAATTCCTGGTCCTGGGGGGTTCTGGCGGCGCTGGAGAAGTCGGTGGACATGGCTCCGATTCTACGTCCCGCCCCTGGGCGCCCACCGCACGGGCCGCGGGGCGTAGATGTTAAAGGCGTACGGACCCTGTGGTCGACAGGGTCCGTACGGTCTATCTCGTCCTCATCGGGAGCGGGTACACAACCGGTCCCGACTCGTCACGAGGTGTGGCCCGGTGCCTCGCGGCACCGCACCCAGCTCTGCTGAGCTCAGCCCACGCGGATGAACTCGGGGCCGGAGCCCACGTACGCGGTGGTCTTCACGGTCTGGTTGCCGTTCCAGCCGCCGTGGATGGCCTGGCCGTTGCCGGCGTAGATGGCCACGTGGGCCACGCCCGCGCCGCCGTCGGCGTAGTAGGCGATGTCGCCGGCCTGGGCCTCAGCGGCGGAGACCGAGCGGCCCAGGGACTTGTAGCTCGCGGGCCAGCCGTGGTGGTTGATGCCCACGGCGCGCAGGGCGTTGGACACCAGCGCGGTGCAGTCCTGGTTCACGCCGATCTGGCCCTCGGCGGCACCGAGGATGCCCTGGCCGCTCACGGAGCCCGAGGCGGGCTTGGTCTGCTGGGTGGACTGCGTCGTCACGGTGCCGCCGGTGTTGCTGGCCTTGGCCTGGGTGTCACCGTAGCCCTGGACGTTGTGGTCGGCGACCTGGGAGTGCTGCTGCGCCGCGGTCTCGGCCTGCAGGGTCTGTGCGGTCGGCTCGGCGGCGTGACGGCCCTGCTGGGCCACCGGAGCGGCGGGGGCAGCGGTCTCGGCCACAGGGGTCACGGTCTCGGCCGCGGGGGTCACGGTCTCGGCGGCCGGGGCCACCTGGGGAGCCACCGGGGTCACGTCGGCCACGGGAGCGGCCTGGATCGCGGCGGGCTGCGCCGGGGCCTTGGCCTTCTCGGTCTTCTTCTCCTTGGCCTTCTCAGCCTTGTCGGCCTTGGCTGCGGGCTGTGCGGAGACGGTGTTCTCGGAGGCGGGAGCCTCGGACACGGCGGCGGCGGGAGCCTGCTCGTCAGCGTTCTGCGTGGCCTGCACGGACACGGTGGTGGCCAGCGCCAGGCCGGAGAAGGCGGCGACGGCGGCCACGGTGCGGGCCTTGCCGGCGAAGAGGCTCTTGGCGGAGTGGGAAGCGGTTTCGTTCGTCATGCGTGTGGTTTCCTAACACGTTCGTGTCCACCCAGGGCACGGAGGTGTGCAGTGACCGCGACGTTGTCAAACGCAGCTGCGGTTCACCGTCTGTGGGCGGTGCTTTTCTTCTCGTTCAGTCAGTTCGTGCGGCTCGGCCGGGCCCGCACGGTGCGTGCGAACGTCCCGGCGGCCGAGGATCGCGGTGCGATCCGTGGACCGACGGCGCAGGAGGCCGTCGGTCCCCTCAGATCACCGGACGCTGTAGAAGCCGTCCAGCTGCATGGCGTTCACGGAGTGAACCTGAGTGCCCTGCATGGGGTTGAGGGCGGAGATCATCTGGCCGTTGCCGATGTAGATCCCCACGTGCGAGCCGCCGTTCTGGGAGACCAGATCGCCGGGCTGCGGGTTGGAGGTCGGGGTGCCTGCGGCGAACTGGGCCCACGTGGTGCGGGGCAGGTTGATGCCGTTCTGCGCGTACACCCACTGGGTGAAGCCCGAGCAGTCCCAGGCCTTGAAGCCGGTGCCGCCCCAGACGTAGGCGCCGCCGATGCCCTGGTAGGCCGTGCCCACGGTGCCGCCGGCGGCGTGGTTGGACTGCGTGCTCACACCGGAGCTGGACGCCATGGTGTCCGCGGCCGGGGTGGTGTACGAGGTGTTGTAGGCCTCCAGCGAAGAAGTGGAGGAGGCGTAGGAGGTGGTGGACCCGAGGTCCACGACGCCCGCGGATGCCTGGGCGGGCATCGCGATGCCGGCCACGGCGGCACCGGCCGCCACGGTGGCGACGGTGGTGTTGCGCACGATGTGCGACGAGGCCTCAGCGCGGTGACGGGCAGAGTTGTTCTTCATGAAAGACATGTGTGTGTTCCTCCCTACGCCTGCGGGGTGAGCTGTCGGGTTCGGATGGGAGACATCCGGCCGCACGTGCTGGTGAGCCGTGCCGGCTTGACCCCTAGGATTCGACGGGCTGTCACGAATCCGGAAGTGGTTCCCCCGCTTCTGCCATGCGGATGTTCTGTGTACGGGTCCCGGTGCGCATGGCAGAACTCGGCGATCGCGTTCGGGAGTGCCGGATCCGACCAGTGATCGGCACGGAGACGACTGTACAGGACAGATCACGAAAAAGTCACGTTTTGGTTACAACCGGTCACGGATCGGGCACCAGTGCGTATCAAAGATCGCGATTGATTAGTTTTCAAGAATGAATTGCCATACCCGGGTATGACGACACGCAAGCCACGAAAGCCTCGCTGACAAGCCACGACGCCACGTATCAGGGCAGCAGCGGGCTCCGGATCCATGAGAACGTCCGTGACCATCCACACATCGGGAAGGTCACGGCCGCGAGGGCGTGCGGGGCGTCAGGACCCCGCAGGGGTGACCCTGATGGCGCGCGCCGTGGCGTCGTCGAGGTCCAGGGAGACGTCCGCGTCCAGGTTGGTGACGACCACCCGGTGCTGGTCCCCGGGGTTCGGCTCTGCGGTGACCCGCGAGCCGGTGAGGATCCCCGCCGAGCTGAGCATCTCGATCAGCTCGAGATCCGCCTGCACGACCTCCGGCAGCAGGCGCACGCGGTGCTCGGCGCCGTCGCCGGCCGCCGCGACGTCCCACAGCGTCAGGCCCCCGAAGGCCTCGGTGCCCTGCTCCCCCGCGCCGCGGCCCGGGATCGGGGTGCCGTACGGGGAGAGCTGCGGATCGCCCAGCAGGTCCACCAGGCGGCGCTCCACGCGTTCGCTCATCACGTGCTCCCAGCGGCACGCCTCCTCGTGCACGTGTGCCATGTCCAGCCCCACCACGTCAGCCAAAAGGCGCTCCGCGAGCCGGTGCTTGCGCATCACGGACACCGCGGTGGCGCGCCCGGTGGGGGTGAGTCGCAGCGAACGGTCCTGCGCGACGGACAGCAGTCCGTCCCGTTCCATGCGGGAGACCGTCTGGGACACCGTGGGGCCCGAGTGGTGCAGCCGCTCCACGATGCGGGCCCGCATGGGCGTGATGCCCTCCTCCTCGAGCTCCAGCACCGTCCGCAGGTACATCTCGGTGGTGTCGATCAGGTCGCCGCTCATGGTCCGTCCTCACAGTTCTGCGCACCACGGCGCGCGGGTCTACGGTCCCCGGTCGGGGTCGGTCCAGCCCAGGAATGATTCAGGACGATTGTAGCGAGGTGGCTCACGTCCGCCGGGCCCCGCGCCGCGTCATCGCCCGCGCCGGGGCTCCTCGCGGCACGCGTCGCATCCCGCGTCCCGGGCCCTGCCGGGCTCCGGGGCTTCCGCATCCCGGCGCCGCGCGTCATGGCATCCCGTGTCCCGGCACCCCGTGCACCTCGGGGCCGCGGAGACGGGCACAATGGGGAGACCCGCCCCCGCCCGCCCGCAAGGAGCCCTCGTGACCAGCACACCCGTGATCCCCGCCCACCTGCTGCCCGAGGACGGTCGCTTCGGCGCCGGCCCGTCGCGGGTGCGCCCCGAGCAGCTGGCGGCCCTCGCGCGTGAGGGGACCCGCCTGCTGGGCACGTCCCACCGCCAGAACCCGGTGAAGGACCTGGTGGCCCGCGTGCAGGCGGGTCTCGCGCGGTTCTTCGACCTCCCCGCCGGCTACGAGATGGTCCTGGGTCTGGGGGGTGCCAGCACCTTCTGGGACAGCGCGGCCTTCAGCCTGGTCCGCTCGCGCGCCGAGCACCTGGTGTTCGGCGAGTTCGGAGCGAAGTTCGCGAGCGTCACGGACCGCGCGCCGTTCCTGGAGCGCTCCCACGTGATCGAGGCCCCTGCGGGATCCCGCCCGGCAGGGCCCCGCCCGGAGGCGGGCGTGGACGTCTACGCGTGGCCGCAGAACGAGACCTCCACGGGCGTGGCCATGCCGGTGCGGCGGGTGCCGGTGGACGACGCCCTGACCGTGGTGGACGCCACGTCCGCCGCGGGTGGGATGGCCGTGGACCTCGCGCAGACGGACGTCTACTACTTCTCGCCCCAGAAGAACTTCGGCAGCGACGGCGGGATCTGGTTCGCCGCCTTCTCCCCCGCCGCCCTCGAACGGGTGGAGCGCATCGCGGCCTCCGACCGCTGGATCCCGGACGTCCTGTCCCTGGCCACGGCCGTGGAGAACTCCCGCAAGCACCAGACGTACAACACCCCGGCCCTCGCGGGCCTCGTGATGCTCGACGAGCAGGTGCGCTGGCTCAACGAGCAGGGCGGGCTGCAGTGGGCCGCCGCGCGCACCGCACAGTCCTCCTCGCTCGTCTACGAGTGGGCCGAGTCCAGTCCCGTGGCGCACCCGTTCGTGGCGGAGCCGGAGCACCGCTCCCCGGTGGTCTGCACGGTGGACTTCGACGACGCCGTGGACGCCGCCCGCGTGGCAGGCGTGCTGCGCGCCAACGGTGTGGTGGACGTGGACCCCTACCGCAAGCTGGGCCGCAACCAGCTGCGGATCGCCACGTTCGCGTCCGTCCCCCCGTCGGACGTGCGGGCGCTGCTGGAGTGCATCGACTGGACCGTGGCCGAGCTGGCCTGAGCGCGGACGCGACCGGGCGGCGTCGTCGGCTGCCGGGCCCGACGACGACGCGGGCTGCCGTTCGTGGCGACCCGTCCCGAGCGCCGTGGGGCCGAGACGGTGGGCGCCGCTCCGCCGGACGCCACCCCGCGGGGCGCTGCCAGCTGCCGGGGCCCGTTGCGGGGCTGGTGGCAGTTCCTGGCGAGTTGCCCGGTCCCGAGCGCGGCAGTGCGGGGGTGGTGGGCGCCGGGGTGGTGGACGCCGCCCCCGGGGGACTCCGTCAGCTTGCGGTCGAGGGCACCCCGGGACGCGGCGCCGCGTGCCGCCACGCGTACCACGCGCCGATGAGCGCGCCCGAGAGCCCGGCGAGCACCGCCGAGCCCATGCCCCAGCGCGCGCCGAGCGTGTCGGTGAGCCACCCCACCACGGGCGCACCGATGGGGGTGCCGCCCATGAAGATGGCCATGTACAGGCTCATGACCCGTCCGCGCATGGTGGGCGAGGTGGTGCTCTGCACGTAGGCGTTGGCGGTGGTCATGATGGTCAGGGAGGACACCCCGCACGGGACGAGCCACACCGCGAACAGCCACAGGGCGGGTGCCGTGGCGGCCCCCAGGCACGAGACCGCGAACGCCGCGCATCCGATGAAGACGTAGCGCAGACGGGCCCGCTCCCGCCGGGCCGAGAGCAGCGCACCGGTGACCGTGCCGACGGCCAGGACGGAGTTGAGCACACCGAACTCCTCGGAGCCCTGGCCGAACACGGATCCCGCCATGGCCGCGAGGTACACGGCGAAGTTCATGCCGAACGTGCCGATCATGAAGATGGTGCTCATCACGGCCACGAGGTCCGGGCGGTGCAGCACGTACCCCACGCCCTCGCGGATCTGGCCGCGGGCCCTCCGGGCGCGGGGGGACGGGCGCAGCCGCGTGCCGTCGATCAGCAGGATGGCCCAGATCATCGCCGCGAACGTGAGGGTGTTGAGCATGAACACCCACCCGGTGCCCACCGCGGCGACGAGCACGCCCGCTACGGCCGGCCCGATCAACCGCGCGGAGTTGAAGGAGGTGGAGTTCAGGGCCACGGCGTTGGACAGGTAAGTGTCCGGAACCATCTCGGAGACGAACGTCTGACGCACGGGGGCGTCGAAGGTGGCCACGATCCCCAGTGCCAGGGCAAATCCGTAGACCGTGCCCAGTTCCGCGACCCCGAGCAGCAGCAGGGCCCCGAGCGCCGCGGCGAGCAGCGCCATGACTCCCTGGGTGACCACGAGGATCCGCCGGCGGTCGTAGCGGTCCGCGAGCACGCCCGCGTAGGGCGCCAGCACGAGCTGCGGAACGAACTGCAGGGCCATGACCACGCCCATGGCCGTGGCGTCGTGGTCCGTGAGCTCGTCGAACACGAGCCACGACTGCGCGGTGCGCTGCATCCAGGTGCCGATGTTGGACACCAGTGCGCCCGTGAACCACAGGCGGTAGTTGCGGATGCGCAGGGACCGGAACATCCCGGTCCCCTCCGGTGCCGCGAGGTCCTCCCCCGCGGTCCCGGACCCGCCGACTACGATGACGCGCCGTCCTCGGAGGTCTCCGTGCGCTCCCCGTCCGTGCCGGGTGCACCGGATGCCCCGGCGCTCGCGCCGGTCTCCGCGGAGCCGCCCCGGGCGTCGCCATTGGAGCCGGCAGTGCCGCTCTCCGCGGGCCGCGCGGCATCGTCGTCCTGCCCGCCCTGTTCGTTGATGGCCTGCATGCGCTCCTCCCAGGGCACCCACGGGGGCGCGAGGAGGGAGCCGGGGCCGGAGAGCAGCCCGGACTCGCACACGGTGACGTGCTTGCTGCGCGGGGCGCGGGCGACCGTGGCGTACCAGGTCCAGCCGGGGTACCCGGGCAGCGTGCAGTCGAAGAGGTGGGTGAGCAGACGGTCCTCCTGGACCCGCACGCCCAGGTGCTCGCCGATCCCCCGGGCGTCGTGGGCTCCCGCCACCACGGCCTCACGGGCGAGGTCCACGGCGGCCGTGAGCACGGCGTCCTGCTTGGCGGCGCGGGTGCGGGTCCTGGGGCGGGTGGTCGCCCGGGCGGCCCGGCCACTCGTCGCCGCGGCTTCCTCGGCGGGGGCGGTGTCCGCCCCAACGGCGTCCGTGGGCGGGGTGCCGACGACGGCCCCCGGCGCGTCCTGGCGGGCCTCTGGCGAGGCCTCACCCTGACTGCCGCGCTCCCCGGTGCTCTGCTCGTTCTGCTGCTCCACCGGCTCAGACATCGAGCTCATCCGCCACGGTGCGCAGGATGGCCGCGATCTTGTGGCCGTGGGAACGGTCCGGGTAGCGCCCGCGGCGCAGCCCGTTGGACATCCCGTCCAGGAGCCTGATGAGGTCCTCGGTGAGCACGGCCATCTCCTCCGGCGGCTTGCGGGTGTTGCGGGCGACCGAGGGCGGCGCGCTCAGGACGGTGGCGGACAGCGCCTGCGCGCCGCGCTTGCCGTCGGCGATCCCGAAGTCCATCCGCGTGCCGGGCTTCACGGTGGTCACGCCCCTGGGCAGCGCCGACGAGTGCAGGAAGACTTCCTGGCCGTCGTCGGTGGCCAGGAAACCGAACCCCTTGTCTGCGTCGAACCACTTGACCTTGCCCGTGGGCACGCGGATCACCTCAGTCTCTCGTTGTCACGGTGCGGTCACCGCGCCCGGGGCGCGGCACCTTACGAACACCACAGTTTAGCCCTCGCGCGCCCGGGCGACAGTCCGGGTCCCGCGCGCACAACCCCCGCTTGCTACCTTGTGCTCATGCCTGAATCCACTGCCCCCACCACCCCCGCGACCTCCTCCCCCGGCGCGGCCCGCACCCCCGGGCGGGGCATTCCCCCGCTGCTCACCGTGGCCCTCGTGCTGGCCGGCCTGAGCGCCCTGTGCCTCGTGGCCGTCCTCGTGGCCGCCGCGGGGGGCCACGTGCTGTGGCGCGGTGTCACGCTCTTCCCCGCCGTGGTCCTCCCGGTCGCGTTCCTGCTGGTCTGCCTGCAGCTGCTGCGCGGGGCACGACGCCGCTCGGTGCGCTGAGCGGGCCCGGCGCCTGAACACCCGGGCCGGCAGCGGCGTCGTCGTACCGGACGGGGGCACGGCGCCCGTCCCGGCGACGCCAGCCCGCCGCGCTCGGGACCGTGCTCCCGGGGCGGCGGCCGGGACTCACGTGACTGCCGCCCAGGGAACCGCAGTCCCGCCGGACACGGCGATCCGCACCCACCCGTGGGGCACTCAGAAAGCGGCCGGACACACGCCAGGAAGCGTCCAGGAAACTCGGAGACAATGAGCGCATGAACGCGAAAACTCCCGAAGCGAAGCTGCTCGTCGTGGACGACGAGCCCAACATCCTTGAGCTGCTCGCCACGTCCCTGCGGTTCGCCGGGTTCGAGGTCGTCACCGCCGCCAACGGCCGGGACGCCCTGCTCAAGGCCGAGGCCGAGGACCCGGACCTCGCCGTGCTGGACGTGATGCTCCCGGACATCGACGGCTTCTCCGTGACCCGCAAGCTGCGCGCCGCCGGGCGCCACTTCCCCATCCTGTTCCTGACCGCCAAGGACGACACCGACGACAAGGTGGCCGGGCTGACCGTGGGCGGCGACGACTATGTCACCAAGCCCTTCAGCCTCGACGAGGTGGTCGCCCGCATCCGCGCGGTGCTGCGCCGCACCCAGCCGCTCGAGGAGGAGGACTCCCGCCTAAAGGTGGACGGCCTCGTCCTGGACGACGACGCCCACGAGGTCTTCCGCGGCGGGCGCGAGATCGACCTCTCCCCCACCGAGTTCAAGCTGCTGCGCTACCTCATGCTCAACCCCAACCGGGTGCTGTCCAAGGCGCAGATCCTGGACCACGTGTGGGAGTACGACTTCAACGGGGACGCCTCCATCGTGGAGTCCTACATCTCCTACCTGCGCCGCAAGATCGACAACGACCCCGAGCAGCCCTCCCTGATCCACACCAAGCGCGGCGTGGGCTACCTGCTGCGCTCCGCGGACAAGCGCCACTGAGTCCTTGAACCTCCTGGCCCGGCGGTTCCGCTCCGCGTCCCTGCGCTCCCAGCTCATGGCCCTCACGGGCGTGCTGCTGGCCGTCAGCATCCTGGTCACCACCCTGGTGGCCGTCTCGGTGCTGCGGGACTCGCTCGTGACCAGCATGGACCAGGAGCTGCGCCAGTCCATCCCCACGGTGGCCCCCGTGCTCACGGGTGCGCTGCAGGGGGACGTGAGCACCCCCGTGCCCACGTCCGGGTTCCTGCTCGACCGGGACGGACACGTGGTGGCCACGGCGCGCGGCGGGGCGGCGGCCTCCGGCGAGCAGCTGGACCCGGACCTCGGCGCCATGACGCTGGAGTACGTGATCGCCCACGACGGCCAGGCCGAGACCGTGGGATCCGTGGGGGCCTCCGAGCGCACGTGGCGCGTGGTGCCCACCAAGCTCACCATGTTCGACATGTCCGTGGTGGTGGCCGAGCCCCTGGACCGCACGAACACCATCATCTCCGGCGTGGGTCTGCTGACCTTCAGCTTCGGACTGGCCACCCTGATCGCCGCCATGACGGTGGGGTGGGTCATGGTCACACGTGCGTTCCAGCCGCTGCGCCAGGTGGAGGCCACCGCCGCACGGATCGCGGACGGTGACCTCTCCCAGCGCATGGAGGGCTACAACCCCCAGACCGAGATCGGGCAGCTCTCCACGTCCCTCAACGCCATGCTGGGCCACATCGAGGACGCCTTCGACGCCCGCACCCGCTCCGAGACCAAGCTGCGGCGCTTCGTGGCGGACGCCTCCCACGAGCTGCGCACGCCCCTGGTGTCCATCCGCGGCTACTCCGAGCTGTACCGCCACGGGGCCCTGCAGACGCCCGAGGACGTCGGCAAGGCCATGGACCGGATCGAGTCCGAGTCCAAGCGCATGACCCAGCTCGTGGAAGACCTGCTGACGCTGGCCCGGCTCGACGAGCGGCGCGTGGCGGCGACCCGCCCGGTGGACCTGCTGCACCTCGCCTACGACGCCGCCTCGGACGCCCACGCGACCGCACCCGACCGCACCGTGACCGTGCGGGGGCTCGCGGACTCCACCCCCGAGTCCGCATGGGTGCACGGGGACGAGTCCAAGCTGCGCCAGGTGGTGGCGAACCTGTTGACCAACGCGCTGCGCTACACCCCCGCGGGGTCGCCGCTCGAGCTCGCCGTGGGACTCGAACCCGCTGTGGACGGCCGGTTCACCGCCGTGCTGCAGGTCCGGGACCACGGCCCCGGCATCCACGGCCAGGACGCCGAGCGGGTCTTCGAGCGGTTCTACCGGGCGGACTCCTCCCGCACCCGGGAGACGGGCGGCACCGGCCTGGGGCTGTCGATCGTCGCGGCGATCATCGAGCAGCACGACGGCGCCGTGAAGCTCGAGGAGACCGAGGGCGGCGGCGCGACCTTCACCGTGCGGATCCCCCACACGGAACCTGTGGACGACGCCGCACCGGACGCCTAGAGCCCCAGGCCGGGGCTCCCCCTGCCGGCTCGCGCCCCGGCCCTCCTAGCGTGCAGTGCACCGGCACCCCGCCGGGACCCACCGTTCGCAGGAGGAACACCATGGCTCATTTCGTCGTCGACAGTGACACCATCGCCGCCAAGTCCCAGCAGGCCCACGGGCACATCGAGCGCCTCACCGCGGAGGTCAACGGCATGACCTCCACCCTCACGGACCTGCAGGGCTCCTGGACGGGCACGGCGTCCGCGAGCTTCCAGGAGGCGTTCCGCTCCTGGCGCTCCGCCCAGGCCCAGATGGAGCAGGCCGTGGCGCAGATCAACCAGGCCCTGGCCGCCGCAGGCACCCAGTACGCCGAGACGGAGGCCGCCAACACCCGGATGTTCGCCGGGTGAGCCGGGCTCAGTCCTCCGCGGTGACCTGGTGGAAGCGCAGCAGCCAGGGGCCCATCTCGTTGTGCTGGTCCTCGCGGACCCACACGGAGCTGCGGCGGGTCACCACGGAGGGCTCCTCGATCCGGTAGCTCAGGTGGTATACGTCCGCGGCCACCGCGGTGATGCGCACCTCCTCCAGCTCGCCGGCGGAGCGCACCCCCGGGAAGTCGGCGGCACCCGCAGTGTTACCGGAACGGTCGATGCACAGCACCCGGGGGTGCAGCAGCTCCCCGCCGGAGACCTGCGCGGAGCCCACGGCCGCCCCCTGGTGGTCCGCGGGCACGCACACCACAGCGCGTTCGCGCTGGACGGCGTCCGCCACGAGGTGGGGCGGCCAGGGCTGCGACTCCGGGGCCGCCGGGCCCGCCGGATCGGTTGCAGACAGAGCGGCGAGTTCGGTGAGGAGGTCGTGCGGGGCGGCGTCGTCCACCTCCGCGCGGTTGCGGTCCGATCGGGCGTTCTCCCGACCGGGCTCGTTCCCGGGAGCATCCGGGGCGGGGGTGGCCTCGTGGTCAGCGGTGCCCCTGACGGCTCCGGGACCAGCGCCGGGCCCCTGCTGTTCGCCCTGCTTCCCGGCCGAGGGGGACGCCGCCGGACTGGAGGACGCCTCGTCCCGGAATCCCGGCCCCACAGGCATCTGCGCGGGCGGGATCTTGCGCTGGTACGCCATGGCCATGGCCCGGGCCCGTTCGTCCGCGGCCTCGTTGAGCTCGTGGCCAGCATGGCCCTTGACCCACTCGAACGTGACCTTCCGCCCGGACAGCTCACGGTCCAGGGCCTTCATGATGTCCACGTTGAGCACGGGCTTGCCGTCGCGCTTCTTCCAGCCCTTCTTCTTCCACCCCGGCATCCACTTGGTCACCGAGTTGATCACGTACTGGCTGTCGCAGTACACCGTGAGCGCTTCGTCCCGGCGGTGGCGCGTGGCCTCCAGCAGGTCCAGCACGGCCGTGAGCTCGCCCATGTTGTTGGTGCCGTGCGCCCATCCTCCGGCCCGCCACGAGGTGGGGTCGATGTACCAGGCCCAGCCTGCCGGTCCGGGGTTGCCGAGCGCGGAGCCGTCCGCGGAAGCGATGATCGTCATGGCCCCATCCTCCCAAACCCACCCGACAGGCATAACGCCGCAGACCTCCGGGCCCCGGCCGGGACGGCGAGGGACCCCGGACGCGTGCTGCGCGTCCGGGGTCCCTCGACGGTCGCACCCGCGGAACGGGTGGGACTCCACGTCAGTGGAGTGGGATCACATCATGCCGCCCATGCCACCCATGGGATCGGCACCCGCGCCCGCACCGGCGGCCTCGGGCTCGGGCTTGTCCGCCACCACGGCCTCCGTGGTGAGGAACAGCCCGGCGATCGACGCCGCGTTCTGCAGCGCGGAACGGGTCACCTTGACGGGGTCGTTGATGCCCGCGGCCATGAGGTCCTCGTACTCGCCGGTGGCGGCGTTGAGGCCCCAGCCGGTCTCGAGCCCGCGCACCTTGTCGACCACCACGCCGGGCTCCATGCCCGCGTTGAGGGCGATCTGCTTGAGCGGGGCGTCGATGGCGACCTTGACGATGTTCGCACCGGTGGCCTCGTCACCCGAGAGGTTCAGGGAGTCGAAGACCTTGGCACCGGCCTGGATGAGGGCCACGCCACCGCCGGCGACGATGCCCTCCTCCACGGCTGCCTTGGCGTTGCGCACGGCGTCCTCGATGCGGTGCTTGCGCTCCTTGAGCTCCACCTCGGTGGCCGCACCGGCCTTGAGCACTGCCACGCCGCCAGCCAGCTTGGCCAGGCGCTCCTGCAGCTTCTCGCGGTCGTAGTCGGAGTCGGAGTTGTTGATCTCCGCGCGGATCTGCGCCACGCGGCCCTCGATCTCCTCCTGGGTGCCGGCGCCGTCCACGATGGTGGTCTCGTCCTTGGTGACGACGACCTTGCGGGCCTGGCCCAGCAGGTCGATCGTGGCGGACTCGAGGGACAGGCCGACCTCTTCGGTGATGACCTGACCGCCGGTGAGGATGGCGATGTCGGCGAGCTGGGCCTTGCGGCGGTCACCGAAGCCGGGGGCCTTCACGGCCACGGACTTCACGGCGCCTCGCATCTTGTTCAGCACCAGCATGGCCAGGGCCTCGCCGTCCACGTCCTCGGCGATGATCAGCAGCGGCTTGCCGGCCTGCATGACCTTCTCCAGCACGGGGACCAGGTCCTTCACGGCGGAGATCTTGGAGTTCACGATGAGGATGTAGGGATCCTCCAGAACGGCCTCCTGGCGGTCCGCGTCCGTGACGAAGTAGCCGGAGAGGTAGCCCTTGTCGAAGCGCATGCCCTCGGTCAGCTCGAGGTCCAGCCCGAAGGTGTTGGACTCCTCGACGGTGATGACGCCTTCCTTGCCGACCTTCTCCATGGCCTCGGCGATGAGCTTGCCGATCTCGGGGTCTGCGGCGGAGATAGACGCGGTGGCGGCGATCTCCTCCTCGGTCTCGATCTCCTTGGCGGAGGACAGCAGCTGCTCGGTCACGGAGGCCACGGCCTTCTCGATGCCGCGCTTGAGGGACAGCGGGTCCGCACCGGCGGCCACGTTGCGCAGGCCTTCCTTCACGAGGGCCTGGGCGAGCACGGTGGCCGTGGTGGTGCCGTCACCGGCGACGTCGTCGGTCTTCTTGGCGACCTCCTTGACGAGCTCGGCGCCGATCTTCTCGTACGGCTCCTCGAGCTCGATCTCCTTGGCGATGGAGACGCCGTCGTTGGTGATGGTGGGAGCGCCCCAGGACTTCTCCAGGACCACGTTGCGGCCGCGCGGGCCGAGCGTGACCTTGACGGCGTCCGCGAGGGTGTTCAGACCCTTCTCGAGGCCGCGGCGAGCTTCTTCGTCGAATGCGATCATCTTTGCCATGTGTGTCGTCCCTCCTGGACGGTTGACGAAAGAGACTGGTCACGATGCCCGCGACGGACGGTGTTCGCGCCGCAGTCCTCACCGCGCCGCGACCACCTCACCGTGATGTGGTTTTCACCCGTGCGCCGGGTGGCCGCCACCGGACCCGGTTAGCAGTCCACTCGACTGAGTGCTAATCCAATAGTGGCACTGCTGCGCGCGGAACCGCAAACGGTCTGCGTGTGGTGGGCTCAGGTTTCATTCCCGGCTGAACGCGGGCCCGCTCAGCCGCGCACGACGCCGCCCGCGAGCGTCGCGGACGCCCCCGGCCGTGCGGCGTCGGCCTGGGCGTCCTGGGCCGTGCGCGGGGCGTTGACGAAGCACACCGCACCGAGCACGAGGGCCAGCACCCCGGAGACGAGGACCGCGCGGAACTGCCGCGTGGAGCCCTCCCGCGCCCGGGGGTTGTGCCCCCGGTGGGCGCCCTGACGGGCGCCGTCCTCGGGGACGTCGTCGAACTCGTCGTGGGGGTACTCGCTCATGGTCTGGCCCTCCTGGACCCGTCGGCCGTCGTGGGAGCGCGGCGCTCGCGCGCGCCCCGGGACACTATCCCACGCACGGCGCGCTCAGCGCGTGCGGGCGCGGCGCAGCCGGGAGATCAGCATGGGGGCCTGGCGGGCTGCGGCCTCCGAGGAGATCAGGGCGTTGAGGCGCTGGTAGTAGTGCACGGGGCTGAGCCCCAGGCGGGAGCGGATCGCGGACTCCTTGGCGCCCCGGTACTTCCAGTGCTCGGACTCGAGCTCCAGGACGGCCCGGTCCAGCTCGTCGAGCTCCTCCCCCGTGGTAGACATGGCCTCAACCCTAGCGCGCGCCGCCCCGCCCCGCGCGCCGCCCCGCCCCAGGAGGTCCACCGTGAACGCCCCGCGCCCGCTGTCCGAGATCATGCACCCGCAGTGGGCCGCCGCCCTGGAACCGGTGGAGCCGCAGATCCGTGCGATGGGCGAGTTCCTGCGCGCGGAGCACGCCGCGGGCCGGCACACCCTGCCGGCCGGGGAGAACATCTTCCGGGCGTTCCGGGAGCCGCTGTCCGCGGTCAAGGTGCTGATCGTGGGCCAGGACCCCTACCCCACGCCCGGACACGCCATGGGCCTCTCGTTCTCGGTGGCCCCGGATGTCCGACCGGTCCCGCGGTCCCTACAGAACATCTACAAGGAGCTGCGCTCGGACCTGGGCATCGAGCCTCCCCCGCACGGGGACCTCTCCTCGTGGTCCGGACAGGGGGTCATGCTGCTCAACAGGGTGCTCACGGTGCAGGCGGGGGCGGCGGCGTCCCACCGGGGCAAGGGCTGGGAGGCGGTCTCGGAGTGCGCCATCCGCGCGCTCGGCGACCGCGGTGCGCCTCTCGTGGCCGTCCTGTGGGGCCGGGACGCCCGCGGCACCGCGGGCTGGCTGGGCGGGGCGCCCACGGTGGAGTCCGCGCACCCCTCGCCGCTGTCCGCGTCCCGGGGATTCTTCGGCTCCCGCCCGTTCTCGCGCACCAACGAGCTGCTGCGCGAGCAGGGTGCGGAGCCCGTCTCGTGGGAGCTGCCGGGTTAGGGTCCCCTAAGCTGGGTCCATGCCGAGGATTCCAGCACCCGCAGACCGCAAGCCCCAGCTCGACCTCACGGTCGTCGAGCAGATCCGTCTGGCCCCCGCCATGGTGCGCGTGGTGTGCCGCATCGACAACCCGGAGGACTTCCGGGACGTCCCCGCGCCCGAGAAGTACGTCAAGCTCCTGTTCTTCTCCCCGCAGACCCTGGCCGCCACCGCCCCCGGCGAGCTGCCGGACTACTGGGCGGTCCGCGAGAGCGCTCCCCCGCACGAGCAGCCCGTGTCCCGCCACATGACCCTGCGCCGGGTGGACGCCGCCGCGGCCACGGTCTGGATCGACGTCGCGCTGCACGGCAGCGAGGGCCACGCCGGGCCGTGGGCGGCGGCCGCGCGGTCGGGTGACCGGATCGTGGCCCTGGGCCCCGGCGGGAAGTGGGTTCCGGACCCCGCCGCCACCTGGAGCATCCTCGCGGGCGACGACGCCGCCGTCCCCGCCGTGCTCGCGAACCTCGAGGCCCTGCCGCACGACGCGCGCGGCGAGGCGGTCCTCGAGGTCCAGGACGCCTCCCACGAGCTCGACCTCTCCGACACGGCCGTCCCCGAGGGGGTGCGCGTGCGGTGGGTGCACCGGGCGGACGAGCGCCCGGGTGAGCGGGCGCTCGTCGTCGGGATCTCCGAGGCCGCGTGGCCCGAGGACCTCACGGGCGTGCAGGCGTTCGTGCACGGCGAGCGCGAGGCCGTGAAGGCCGCCCGCCGCGAGCTGTTCGAGGTGCGCGGCCTCGAGCGTGCGCAGGTGTCCCTGTCCGGCTACTGGGCGCGCGGACGCACCGAGGACGTGTTCCAGGCGGAGAAGAAGCTGCCCGTGGGCCAGATCCTCTAGGGCCCGCGCTCGGCGTTCAGCGGCGCCGGTTGCGGCGCTGCGAGAGGTGCTGCATCTGCTCGATGAACGGGCGCATGAGGTACTTGGCGAGCACCACGCCGGCGGCCAGCAGCACGATGGATGCCATGGCGTTGACCAGCTCGTTGATGCCCTGGCCCGGGGTCTCGGTCTGCACCGTCATGGCGTACATCCCGCGGAACAGGGTGAGTCCCGGCAGCAGGAAGGTCATGGCCGGGATCGCGAGCACGGCCTGGGGGATCTTGGAGCGGGCCGCGAGCAGGGCTGCCACGCATCCGCTGGCCACCGCGCCCACGCCCGTGGCGATCCGGCTGCCGGCGTCCACGAGACCCACCCCGTGGTAGAGCAGCAGCCCCGCGAAGGCCGCGGCCACGGCCGGGGGGATGTGCCGCGGCTTGACCTGCATGGACACCGCGATCAGGGCGGTGGAGACCAGCATGAACGCGATGTTCGTCAGCTTGCCCGTGGGGGTGAAGCTCGACTGCGAGATGTCGATGGGTGGCACCCCGAGCACGTTCACGGTCACGGACACCCCCAGGGCGATGCCCGCGACGATGCCGAGGAACGCCATGGCGGTGGAGAGCAGCCGCCCCGCCGCGGTCACGGGGAACCCGTTGATGGCGTCCTGCATGGTGGAGACCATGCGCGTGGTGGGCAGGAGCATGATCAGACCGCCCGCGATCACCGTGGGCGGTGACAGCGGCACCCCGAGGGCGGAGACCACGATGGCCACGAGCGTGACCACGAAGGCGTTGGCGGCGAGCGAGAAGAACTCGGGGATCCGCCACGCGCTGAGCTTGGCCGTGACCACCTGCACCACGGCGGCCGAGGCCACGGCCACGGACGCCCCCACCCAGGACGCCCCGAGGGCCAGCGCCAGGGTTCCGGCCACGAGCACGGTGGCGGCCGTGACCATCCAGCGGGCGTAGGGCTTGGGCCGCGCGTTGATCTCCGCGAGCTCCCGCTCCGCCCGGCGCAGCGGCATCTCGCCCTCGATGATGCGGATCACGAGCTGGTGGGTGTCCGCCAGGCCCGAGTAGTTGTCCGTCCACGAGCGCACCACACGCATCACGGTGTGGCTGGAGGTCGCGGAGTCCCCCCAGGGGTCCTCCCCCGTGCGGGTGCTCCCCGAGCCGCGGATCTCCCCGGTGGTGCCGGGGGTGCCCGCGAACGACGACGCGCCCTCGCCGGTCTCCCCCTCGCTGCCCGCGGCGGCCGGGGCGAGCCCCGCGGCCGCGAGCTGGCCCGTGGCGGTGGTCTCGGCCACGTAGTTGATGGTCACGGACTGGTTGGTGATGTCCACCTCGAGGTTTTCCACCCCGTATGTGGCGCACACCGCGATGATGGCGTTCTCCACGTCCAGGGCGTCCGCCCCGTAGTGGAACATGGTCTCCGCGAGGCGCAGGGCGAAGTTCAGGGTCCGCCGGGCCTGCCGGTCGGAGCCGTCGCCGAACTTGCGCAGGTGGCGGAACGGCGTGGCGGTGAGACGGTCCACCACGCGCATGGGGGCCGTGGGGGCGGCGTCGCCCTGCACGAGCGAGCGGAATAGGGACCGGGGGGCCTTCGGCGGGTCCACCCGGGCGGCGGGGTACACGGCCCGGGGGATCGCGGTGGTGGCCGGGGCGATCTCGTGCTCGACCGTCTCCGGGCGCTCCACCGGCGAGGCCGCCGGGGTGCTGCTGCGCCGGGAGGTGGTGCCGATCGGCTCGGTGAGCGCGGCGGGGACCCCGCCGCGGTGGCCCTGTCCCGCGCGGTCCGCGGCGATCTGACCGGGGGTGAGCACGGGCAGGGCGGAGACGCGGGTGGACCCCGCGGTGGCCGACTGCCCGGTGCGCAGTGTCCGCGGCCCGCCCGTGCGGGGGGCGGCGGCACGGGGGTCCGTGTGCGGGTGCGATGCGGCGCGCGCAAGGGCCTGGGCCGCCTGCTCCTCCGTAGGGCGCGGCAGGGGACGCCCACGACGGCGCGGGGCCGTGGGCCGTACGGCCTCCCGCAGGGCCGTGTCACCGCCCGGGCCGAAGGGCTGGCCGTCCGCCGAGGGGCGGGCCGTGGCCTCCCCCGAGGACGGGTAGCCCTGGTGGGCCATGTGGATCAGCTGCTCGTTCACGCTCACGTCGGATGAACCTTCCCTGCCGCCGCGGGCACTGCTCAGGTCTGGTGTGGCGGCGGCCGCGGCCCGGGGCCGTGGGGCGGCCGCCCCGTGGTCTCGTCAGGGTGCCGCGGCCGGGCTGGCGCCGGTCAGTAGAACGGCTGGCCCGTGCGGCGCACCCACAGCTGGCGCTGGACCTTCTCCGCCACGCTGGTCCACACAGCGTATTTCGCGCGGCTGAGCGGCTGGTCCCAAACACCTGCGTAGTCCACGACAGTCTTCGTGAAGCTCGTCTTGAACAGCCCCAGCCCGTAGTAGTGGTGCTCCTTGTTCTTGAGCTGGTCCGAGGGCGGGGTGCCGCAGAAGTCGTACTGCACGATCCCGTGGTCCTGCTTCAGGTCCGTGATGGCGGACCACTGCACCAGGTGGGAGTCCCCGTACTGCTTGCGGCGGGGCTTGGACCCGCCGTCCTTGTACGTGCCCTTGGAGCCGTAGGCGATCACGTACGCGCCCACGGAGGGCTTGCCGTCCTCGTAGGTGAAGTACAGACGTCCCTGGCCGCGCTCGGCGAAGTTCGTCCAGAACGCCCGGTAGTACTCGTAGGAGCGCAGGTTCACCTGGGCGTGGCCCTGGCCCACGGAGTCCATCAGGGCATACATCGCCCGCATGTTCTCCTCGGTGAGGGGAACCTGCTCCACCTCGCAGCCCTCGCGGATCGCGCGGCGCACGGCGTTGCGCCCGCGCGAGTGCAGGGACTTCAGCAGCGCCTTCTCGTCCATGTCCGTGTTGAGCACGGCGGTGGAGTCGTTGGGCTGGATCTCGAAGGACTTCACGAGTCCCGCCCGAGCCAGCACCCCGGCGGCATAGTCCGAGGCGAGGATCTCGGGCTCGTACTTGATGGCGAACACTCCCTTGGCCGCGCCGGCCACGAAGCGCTCGTTGGCAGCCACGATGCCCGGGACGTCCTCCACGGACTCCACGTCCGGGCCCTTGATCATGTACCAGAGCCGGCCGAGGGCGGGCACCTTCTTCTCCAGCACCAGGTTGTAGCTCGCGCGGGAGCCGTCCGAGGGTTCGTAGACCACGTGCCGGGGCGTCCAGCCGTGGTCCTTCTTCACCTCGGCGAACGCCTCCGACTGCAGCAGGTTGCCACCCGACGGGTTGGCCGTGACGTGGGCGTCCCACTCGGCGATCTCCTGGGCGGTGGCAAAACGTGCCGTGAATTCTCGCAAGGCTCTCTCAATCCTGTACCGCGGGACGTGCTCTGACGTTGGGCGGCGCCGAGCGTGCCCGGCGCCGCCTCACATGGTATCCCGCCGCGCTCAGGCGAGGCCGGGGTTGCGGGAGCGTGAGTCGTCGTCCGGGTCCACGTTGCCGGGCTCGGGAGCCGGGTCCCGCCGCGTGTGCTGCGCGCCGGGGCTCGTCCCGGGCTCGCCCTCCGGCCGGCGGCTCGCCCCCGGGGAGGCGTCCGCGGGATCCTGCGGCGCGGCGTCGTCGCCCGTCCGCACGGCGCCCGGGGACGACGACGCCGCTGCACCTCGTACGCGCGCGGAGCCCACCGAGGAGCCGCCCACGCCGGCGTACTCGCGGTCCGCGGCGGGGACCACCCCGCCCGGGGTCAGCGGCCCGCGGTCGTGGAACACGTACTTGCCGGGGTGGCCCGCTGAGAAGCGGTCGGGATCGGCGTAGTCCCAGTCCTCGCCCCATCCGCCCTTGACGCCCTCAAACAGCTCGCGCGGGCGCAGCCACTGGTAGAGGGACTCGTAGGAGATGGACTGGGTGGCGGTCACCTTGCGGCGCAGCATCTCCCGGGTGAGCTCCTCGGGGTGGTCGCAGCCCATCGTGGCGATGATCTGGCCCGCCTCCTCCACCGTGAGGCGGTGGTAGCGCTCCACCCGGTCGCCCTTGTCCTCGACGTCCAGGGCGCGGTAGAGCCGCGGGTTCTGCGTGGTGACGCCCACGGGACACTTGTTGGTGTGGCACGCCTGGGCCTGGATGCAGCCCACCGCCATCATCATGGCCCGGGCGCTCATGCAGAAGTCCGCGCCCTGGATGATGTGGCGCACGATGTCGTGGCCCGAGGTGATCTTCCCGGCGCACCCGAGCTTGATGCGCTCGCGCAGCCCCGCTCCCACCAGGGCGTTGTGCACCAGGATCAGGCCCTCCACGAGCGGGGTGCCCACGTGGTCCTGGTACTCCAGCGGGGCCGCGCCCGTGCCGCCCTCGGCGCCGTCCACCACGATGAAGTCCGGGGTGACCCCCTCCTCGATCATGGCCTTGCAGATGGCCAGGAACTCCACGCGGGAGCCCACGCACAGCTTGAAGCCGACGGGCTTTCCGTGGGAGAGCTCCCGCAGCCGGGCCACAAAGCGGATCAGCTCGCGCGGCGTCGTGAAAGCGGAGTGGCTCGCCGGGGAGATGCAGGTCTGCCCCTCGGGCACGCCGCGGGCCGCGGCGATCTCCGCCGTGACCTTGGCCCCGGGCAGCACACCGCCGAGGCCGGGCTTGGCGCCCTGGGAGAGCTTGATGTTCACGGCCTTGACCTGGGGCAGGTTGGCCTTGCGCCGGAACTGCTCGGGGTCGAAATTGCCGTTCTCGTCGCGCGTGCCGAAGTACCCGGAGCCGAACTCCCAGATGATGTCCGCGTCGTGGACGAGGTGGTACTCGGTGAGCCCGCCCTCACCCGTCTCCTGGGCGAAGCCGCCGAGGGCCGCACCCTTGTTCATGGCCAGCACGGCGTTCTTGGACAGCGAGCCGAAGCTCATGGCGGAGATGTTGAGCAGGGACGCGTCGTAGGGCTGCCGGCAGTCCGGCCCGCCCAGGCGCACCCGGTGCTCGTCCTCGGGAGCGGCCCGGGGAGCCACGGACTGCACGAAGTACTCGTAGCCGGGCTCGTTGACGTCCAGCTCGGTGCCGAACGCCTTGTCCCCCTTGAACCCCTTGGCACGGGAGTAGACCAGGGAGCGCTGGTCCCGGTCGAAGGGCTTGCCGTCGTAGTTGCGCTCAATGAAGTACTGCTGGATCTCCGGTCGGATCTTCTCCAGGAAGAAGCGCATGTGCCCGAGCACGGGGAAGTTGCGCAGCACCGAGTGCCTGCGCTGCGTGGCGTCCCGGACGGCCACGAGCAGCAGGAGGAGGAAGAGGACGGCGGGGAACCACCATCCCCAGGGACCGAGCACGGCCGCCAGGACCGTGGCGAGGGTGGCGAGCGTGAGGCCGCCGAGGATCAGGAGACGCACCATGGGAACACCGTACCCCTCGGCCGCGGCGCGGTTCCTTTCGCCCGCCCCCGCGACGTCGCGGGCGCGGCACCGACTCCCGCGGCGCCCCGTTCCCGGCGCCCTGCTCCGCCACACCGCGCCCGGGGACCCCGCCCGGAACACCGGGATGGCAACGCCGGGGCCGCGGCGCCACAGCTCCGGGCGGTCCGGTCGGGACCGCGGGCCCCGCGGCGTCGCGCCCACAGCGACGGACGCCGGGTGCCTGTGGTGGGCACCCGGCGTCCGGCCGGTGGGCTCAGCTCACTCGGCGTCGAGGTCCGTCTCGATGATGCCCGCGAGGTGCGCGAGCGCCTCCTCGGCGCCCTCGCCCTCGGCGGCGAGGACCACCCTGTCCCCGTGCGAGGCGCCCAGGGACATCAGGGACAGCACGGACGAGGCGTCCATGCCCTCCTCGGCATCCTCGCCCTCGGCGCGAATGGTGATCTCGAGGTTCTCGTACTCCCCCGCGGCCTCGGCGAAGATCGCGGCGGGGCGGGCGTGCAGCCCCACGCGGGAGGCCACGGTGGCGGTGCGTTCGGTCATGTCAGCTCCTGTTCGGGTTGTGGTGCTCGGTGGTTGCGGTGGTGCTCCGGCCCGTCACAGGCCGAGTTCGGCGAGCGCGGGCAGCTCCGCCCGCACGGCGTCCCTCGCCTCCTGGGGCCCGGTGGCCCCCAGGGCGAGCTCCGCCAGCCGCCGGGTCTGTGCGGTGTCCACGGTGCGCAGCACGGCGGCGACCGCCGCGAGGGAGCGCGCGCTCATGGACAGGGTGTCCACGCCGAGCCCCACGAGCACCACCGCGAGCGCGGGGTCCGCGGCCGCCTCGCCGCACACCCCCACGTTCTTGGGGGTGCCCGTGGAGCGCGTGGCGGACGCCGCCCCGCGGGTCACGCACTCGACCATGCGCAGCACGGCCGGCTGCCACGGCGAGTTCAGCTCAGCCAGGGAGCCGAGCATCCGGTCCGCGGCCATCGTGTACTGCGTGAGGTCGTTGGTGCCCAGGGACACGAAGTCCACGCGGTCCAGGATCTGCTCGGCGGTCAGGGCGGCGGCCGGTGTCTCGACCATCACGCCGCACGTGCGCAGCCCGGCCTCGTGCGCAAGGTCCTGGAAGCGCACGGCCTCGGCCACGGTGGCGATCATGGGGGCCATGACCCACACGTCCGCGGTGGTCTGCTGCGCGGCGGCCGCAATGGCCTCCAGCTGCCGGGAGAGCACGCCGGGCGTGGTGCTGTCCGTGCGGTAGCCGCGCACGCCCAGCGCGGGGTTGGGCTCGGTGGCGTCCGTGAGGAACGGCAGGGGCTTGTCCGCTCCCGCGTCCAGGGTGCGCACCACCACCTTGCGGCCCTCGAACGCCGCCAGCACCTCGGCGTAGGCCTCCGCCTGCTCGGCGACGGAGGGTTCGGTGTCCCGCCCGAGGAAGCAGAACTCGGTGCGCAGCAGTCCCACGCCCTGGGCGCCGGCCTCCGCGGCGGCGCGGGCGTCGTCGCCGGCACCCACGTTGGCCAGCAGCGGCACGGTGGTGCCGTCCGCGAGCTGCCCGCTGCCGTCGAACGAGGCGAGCTGCTCGCTGGCCCGCCGCCACCCGGCCACGGCCTCCTCCTGCTCCGGACCGGGAGCGGTGAGCACGGTTCCGGCCGCACCGTCCACGAACACGGGCTGACCGCCGGACAGCTCTAGCACCCCCGGCGCGGCGACCACGGCGGGCAGGCCCAGGTTGCGGGCGAGGATGGCCGTGTGGGACTGCGGCCCGCCGGACTCCGTGACCAGGGCAAGCACGACGTCCGGGTCGAGCACCGCGGTGTCCGCCGGGGCGAGGTCCTCGGCCGCGAGCACGAACGGCTCGCGGCGCTGGGGCACTCCCGGGGCGTCCTCGCCGCGCAGCTGCGCGACGATCCGGGCGCGCACGTCCTCGATGTCCGCGGCGCGCTCGGCCATGTAGCCGCCCATCGCGCGCATCTGCTCCGCGTAGGCCGTGGCAGCCTGCCACAGGGCGCGCTCGGGGCTCAGCTGCTGGGTGGTCACGAGCTTGCCCGCGTTCTTGGTCAGGGCCCGGTCCCCCGCCATGAGCGCGGTGGCCTTGAGGACCTCCGCGGCGGACTCGGAACGGGCGCGGGACGCGCGCTCCGTGAGCTCGGCCCGCACCGCGAGGGCGGCGGCCTTGAGCCGGTCCACGGCCGCGTCGGGGTCGCCCGTGAGGGGGTCCCCGACCGGGGGCTCGGTGACGGCGGGGGCCATGTGCACGAGGGGCGCGATGACCCGCCCGGGGCTCACCCCCACGCCGTGCAGGATCTGCTGGCCGGGCTCCTCCCGGCGGGTGTCGTCCTTCATGGTCATCACGCTCCCACGCTCTGCTGCGTCTGCGGAACCCCGGGGATCTCCCCGGCGTGCTCCTTGGCGCGCCCCACCCGCTTGAGGAGGGTGACGAGCACGCCGGTGATCAGGGTGCCCACCACCACGCTGAGCAGGAAGGCCCCGGGCCCGTGGATCACGGGCAGGATGAACACGCCGCCGTGCGGTGCGGCCGAGGCCACGCCGAAGGCCATGCTCATGGCCCCCGTGACCACGCCGCCCACCATGGACGCGGGGATCACGCGCAGGGGATCCGCCGCGGCGAAGGGGATGGCGCCCTCCGAGATGAAGGAGGCCCCGAGCAGCCACGAGGTCTTGCCGTTCTCGCGCTCCGCGGCGGTGAAGTACTTACGCCCGAGCACGGTGGACGCCAGGGCCAGGCCCAGCGGGGGCACCATGCCCGCGGCGATCACGGCGGCCATGATCTCCTGCGGCGCGGAGTTGGTGGCGGTCGCGGTGCCCAGCCCGGCCACGGCGAAGGAGTAGGCCACCTTGTTGATGGGTCCCCCCAGGTCCGAGCACATCATCAGGCCGAGCACGGCCCCCAGGGCCACGGCGGACGCCCCGCTCATCCCGGAGAGCAGCCCGGTCAGCCAGGTCATGAACGCCGCGATGGGCCCGCCGACCACCAGGAAGAGCAGACCGCCCGCGAACAGCGAGGCCAGCAGCGGGATGATCACCACCGGCATCAGCGAACCCAGCCAGCGTGGCAGCCGCGGCAGACTCAGCCAGTACGCGCACAGGCCCGCGAGCAGACCTCCCACGATGCCGCCGATGAACCCGGCACCCATGAAGTTGGCCACGAGCCCCGCCGCGAAGCCCGGGGCGATGCCCGGCCGGTCCTCGAGCCCGTAGGCGATGTAGCCCGCGAGCGCGGGCACCAGCAGGCTCATGGCCAGGTTTCCGGTCTTGAACAGCACCGCGCCCAGGTACATGGACAAGGACACGTCCCCCAGGTTGCCCAGGGTGGCGGTCTGCAGGATGTGGTCGGCCTGCTGCGCCACCTCCACAGGGTCCGCCATCATGAACGCGATGGCCATGAGCAGCCCGCCCGCGGCCACGAACGGGATCATGTAGCTCACGCCCGTCATCACGGCCTTGCGGATCCGGGTGCCCCAGCCCTCGCTGCCGGTCAGGGCGTCGGCGGTGTCCGTGCCGTCCCCGGTGACCCTGGGGGCCCGGGGGTCCTCAGCGGCGGCGAGCGCCTCCTCGATCATCTCCCGAGGCTCGTCGATGCCCCGCTTCACGGCGGAGGCGATGTAGGGCAGCCCGGCGAAGCGGGTGCGCTCGCGCACGTCCACGTCCGTGGCGAAGATGACGGCCTCGGCCTGCGCGATCACCTGCGGGTCCAGGCGCGTGGCGCCCGAGGAGCCCTGGGTCTCGACCTGCAGCTCCACCCCCATCTCCTGCGCCGTGTTCGCGAGGGCGTCCGCGGCCATGTAGGTGTGCGCGATCCCCGTGGGGCACGCGGTGACGGCCACGAGCCGACGCGGCCCGCGCTGCTCACCGCCCGTCCCTGCGGTCCGGTCCTCGGGGGAGCCGTTGGCCACGAACGACGCCGCCGCGGCACCTCCCACGGCACCCGCGCTCGCGGCCGTGCCCGGGTCGGCGCCGAGCGCACCGGTGGACGGGGACTGCGGATCCCCGGCGAGGGGCGCCGCGCCGGTCTCCCCGGCGGCGTCGCCAGCCCCCGCGGCTGAGGTGCCACCCCCGGTTCCGGGCGCCGACGACGCGGTGCCGGAGGCCACGGTGCCCGGCGACGCCGTGCCCGGCGCGGTCGCGGCGGAGGAACCCGACGCGCCGGTGGTGGTACCACCGGCGGCCGGGTCCGCGCCCCCGGCAGCGGGCCGAGCGGCGTCGTCCGGGACGGGTCCCAGACCCAGGGCGCCGTCGACGATGCCCACGACCTCCTCCGGGGTGGTGGCCGCGCGCAGGGACGCGACGAACGGCTTCTTCATGAGCGAGCGGGCGAGCTTGGACAGCAGCTTGAGGTGCTCCTGGTCCGCGCCCGCGGGGGCCGCGATGAAGAACACGACGTCCGCCGGACCGTCCTTGGCGCCGAAGTCCACCGGGGGTGCGAGCCGCGCCATGACCAGCGTGGCCCGCGTGACGGCCTCGGACCGGCAGTGCGGGATGCCGATGCCGCCCGGGATGCCCGTGGCGTTCTTGGCCTCGCGAGCCAGGGCGTCCGCGGCGAGCGAGTCCGCGTCGCGCGCTCGGCCCTGCCGGTGGACGGTCGCGGCGAGCTCACGGATCACGCTGTCCGTGGACCCGCCCAGGTCCCGGTCCAGCAGGACCAGGTCCGGTGTGATGAGATCTGACATGTCGGTGCTCCTCGGGTACGGGCCGGTGCGGCGCGCAGCGGATGGGTCAGGAACGGGGTGCCGCGGGGCCCCGGTCGGAACCGGGGTGGTCCGGGGCGCCGTCGGCGGGGCCGGGCGCACCCGGGGCGCTCCCCGCGGGCTTGGCGGTCCCCACGGGCGCGGAGGTTTCCTGGGGGTCGGAGAGCCGGAGCGCGGCGGGGTGAGGCAGAACGGGGAGGGCCCGTGCGGCGTCGTCGGCCGTGCCCCGCGGGGTGCGGGAGGCTGCCGGCGCGCCGAGCTCCGTGACGCGCACGGCGTCCGGGGTGGTCTGTGCGGGCGTGGGCATCTGGGTGCCCGGCAGGGCGGCCGCCGCGGAGCCGTGGGCCACGGCGTGGCGCAGGCACTCGCTCGGGGGGTCGCCCCGCTCGGCGGCCATGAGGTAGCCGGTCAGGGCGCTGTCCCCCGCGCCCACCGTGGAGCGTACGGTCACGGGCGCGTGCTCGGCGTGCCACGCGCCGTCAGCGGTCACGAGCACGGCGCCGCGTCCGCCCAGCGTGCACAGCACGGCGCCCACGCCGCGCGCCACGAGCTCCCGCGCGGCCTGCGCGCTCGCGAGCGGATCCGCCTCGAAGGCGTCGCCGTCCCCGCGGCCCAGCAGCTGGGCGAGCTCGTGGCCGTTGGGCTTGATCACGTCCGGCAGGGTCCCGGCGTCCGGGGCGAGCGCCTCGGCGAGCGGGGCGCCCGAGGTGTCCAGGGCGTACGACGGCGCCGCCGCCCCCAGCGCGCCACGCACCCGGGACGCGATCACCGCGTAGACGTCCGGGGCGGGGCCCGGGGGCACGGAGCCCGCGAACACGAGCCAGGACGCGCCCGCCCCCCGGCTGACGATGCGCTCCACGATCCGCTCGACCGTGCGCTCGTCCAGCACGGGGCCGGGCTCGTTGATCTTGGTGGTGGTGCCGTCCGGTTCCGTGACCGTGATGTTGGAGCGGATGGGCGCCCCGATCGAGACGCTGTCGTAGCGCACCCCCACGGCGTCCAGGGCGGCGAACAGGGGGTCGGTGTCGTCCCCCGGGGCCACGGCCACGGTGTCCACGCCGCTCGCGGACAGCGCGCGCGAGATGTTCACGCCCTTGCCGCCCGGGTCCTGGCGGGTGGAGACCGCGCGCTGGACCCGCCCGCGCGCGAGCGGCGCACCGAGGTCCACCGTGCGGTCCACGGAGGGGTTGAGGGTCACGGTGATGATCATGCGAGGACCACTTCCACATCTGCGTCTTCGAGGGCCTGCGCCAGCTCCCCCACGGGAGCCGCGTCGGTGATGAACGTGTCGATCTGCTCGAGCGAGCAGAAACGGGTGAGTGTCTCCTGGTCCTGCTTGCTCGCGTCGCACAGCACCACCACGCGGCGTGCCGCCTGCACGATCGCGGACTTGACCACGGCCTCGATGGGGTCCGGCGTGGAGAGCCCGAACCGCGCGTGCGCGCCGTTGCAGCCCACGAACGCGAGGTCCGGGCGCAGCTGGTCGTAGTGCTGGGCCGCGCGCGAACCGGTGGCCGCCCACGTGAGCTTGCGGATCCGCCCGCCCACCAGCTCCAGACCCACGCCCTCCGCGTCCGCGAGCTTCGCGGCGATGTGCAGGGCGTGGGTGATCACCAGCTGCTCCTGGCCACCGGGCAGGTGGTTGTCGCGGTGCAGCAGCAGCTCCGCGAGCGCCTCCACCGTGGTCCCCGCGTCCAGCACCACGGCCCCGGCGCCCGCGCGCTGAAGCACCTCGAGGGCCTTGAGCGCGATGCTGTGCTTCTCGGCGGCCGCGAGGCGCTGGCGCGAGTCCATGCCCTGCTCGCCGCTCGTGGACTGGTCCACCGAGACCGCCCCGCCGTGCACGCGCCGCAGCCGGTCCTGGCTCTCCAGGACGGCGAGATCGCGCCGGATGGTCTCCATGGTCACCTCGAAGCGGCGCGCGAGTTCCGCGCCGTTGACCCGGCGCTCGCGGCTCACGGTGCGCGCGATCTCCTCGTGGCGTTCTGCAGCGAACATGCTCACCTCACGGACGGACTGTGGTGCAGGACTCGTTGAATGTGAGCTTATGTCTGTTTGTGTGGTTTTACCACCCCCTTTCCCACATCCGGCCCCGAACGGCCCGCGAGCGTGTCCGGGCTCCCGCGTATATTGGGCCCGTCATGGGCTTCGCCCCCGCTGTTCTGCGTCAGGATCGCCCGTCATGCTGCTGCGTCTGCTGCGCACCTCCGTGCGCCCCTACCTCCCGTGGGTCGTGGGGGTGCTCGTCTTCCAGCTGCTGTCCACGATCGCCACGCTGTACCTGCCCAGCCTCAACGCCCGGATCATCGACCACGGCGTGACCCGCGGGGACACCGACTACATCTGGCGCACCGGCGCGGTGATGCTCGCCGTGGCCCTCGCCCAGGTGCTCTGCGCCGTGGTGGCCGTGTGGTGCGGGGCCCGCACCGCTATGGGGGTGGGCCGGGACCTGCGCCGGGACGTCTTCACCCGGGTGGGCTCCTTCAGCGCCCGGGAGGTCGGCACGTTCGGCGCACCCTCCCTGATCACCCGCAACACCAACGACGTCCAGCAGATCCAGATGCTCACGCTCATGGCCCTCAACTTCATGGTCATGGCACCGATCATGTGCGTGGGCGGGATCATCATGGCCCTGCGCGAGGACCCCGGGCTGTCGTGGCTCGTGTGGGTCTCCATCCCCGTGATGGGCGTGCTGCTGGGCCTCGTGGTCTCCCGGCTCATGCCCTGGTTCCGCACCATGCAGGAGCGCATCGACGGCATCAACGGCGTGCTGCGCGAGCAGATCACCGGCATCCGCGTGATCCGCGCGTTCGTCAAGGAACCGTTCGAGACGCGGCGCTTCGCGCGGGCCAACCAGGACCTCACGGACATCTCCCTGAAGATCGGCGCGCTGTTCGTGCTGATGTTCCCCGTGATCAACATGGTCATGCACCTGGCCACCGCCGCGGTGCTGTGGTTCGGCGGGCACCGCGTGGACCAGGGCGAGATCCAGGTGGGTGCACTGACCGCGTTCCTGCAGTACATGCTCCAGATCCTCATGGCCGTGATGATGGCCACCTTCATGTTCATGATGGTCCCGCGCGCGGTGGTCAGCGCCGAGCGCATCACCGAGGTGCTGGACACCCGCCCGGCCATGACTCCGCCCGCGCAGCCCGCCGAGGCCCCGCCGGCCCGCGGCCGGCTCGAGTTCCGCGACGTCACGTTCCAGTACCCGGGGGCCGAGGCACCCGTGCTGGACGACATCTACTTCACCGCCGAGCCGGGGCGCACCGTGGCGATCGTCGGGGCCACCGGGTCCGGCAAGAGCACCCTGATCAACCTCGTCCCGCGCCTGATCGACCCCGTGGCCGGGGAGGTGCTGCTGGACGGCCTGGCCCTGCCGCGCTACGCCCCCGAGGACCTCGCGGGGCGCGTGGGCCTCGTGCCGCAGCGGCCCTTCCTGTTCTCGGGCACCGTGGCCAGCAATCTGCGCTTCGGGCGCGCGGACGCCACGGACGAGCAGCTGTGGGAGGCCCTGCGCGTGGCCCAGGCGGAGGACTTCGTCCGTGCAATGCCCCAGGGCCTGGACTCCCCCGTCTCGCAGGGCGGCACCAACGTCTCGGGCGGGCAGCGCCAGCGGCTCAGCATCGCCCGCGCGCTCGTGGCCCAGCCCAGCGTCTACGTCTTCGACGACTCCTTCTCGGCCCTCGACGTCGCCACGGACGCCCGGCTGCGCGCGGCCCTGCGGCCCGTGACCCGTCACGCCACCGTGGTCACGGTGGCACAGCGGGTCTCCACCATCACCGACGCGGACGAGATCCTCGTGCTCGAGAAGGGGCGGATCACCGCGCGCGGAACCCACGACGAGCTCGTGGCGAGCAGCACCACGTACCGGGAGATCGTCACCTCCCAGCTGTCGGCGGACCAGAGCACCGGAGGCGCACTGTGAGCGAGACCCAGGAACCCGCCCGCAAACCGCAGCAGTTCTGGCCCTCGGCGGTGCGCCTCATGAAGCTGCTCACGCCCCACAAGGCCGCCCTCACTGTGGTGGTCCTCGCGGTGGTGGTCTCCGTGGTGCTGGGCGTGTGGGCGCCCCGCGTGCTGGGGCGCGCCATGGACGTGATCTTCGCGGGCGTCGTCGGCCGATCCCTGCCCGCCGGCACGAGCCAGGCCCAGGTCGAGGCCGGGCTGCGCGCGCAGGGCCAGGACACCACCGCGGACATGGTCTCCGCGATGTCCCTGGTGCCCGGCCAGGGTGTGGACTTCACCCGGCTGGGCGGGCTGATCCTGGCGGTGCTGGCCATGTACACGGTGGCGTCCCTGCTGATGTGGCTGCAGGGCTACGTGCTCAACCGCGTGGTCATGCGGGTGGTCTACGACCTGCGCGCCGAGGTCGAGCGCAAGCTCAACGCCCTGCCGCTGAGCTACTTCGACACCCGCCAGCGCGGGGACGTGATGTCGCGCGTGACCAACGACGTGGACAACATCCAGACCGCGCTGCAGCAGACCTTCGCGCAGCTGGTCCAGGACGTGCTCACCGTGCTGGGCATCGTGGTCATGATGTTCGTGGTCTCGTGGCAGCTGGCCCTCGTGGCGCTGCTCGCGCTGCCGCTGTCCGCGGTGGCCGCCGGGGTGATCGGCACCCGGTCCCAGCGCATGTTCAAGCAGCAGTGGCAGGCCACGGGCAGGCTCAACGGGCACATCGAGGAGTCCTTCTCGGGCCACGAGCTCGTCCACGCGTACGGCCGGCAGCGGCAGATGCAGGCGCAGTTCGACGAACGCAACGAGGAGCTCCACCGCGCGGCCTTCGGGGCCCAGTTCCTGTCCGGGACCATCATGCCCGTGATGCAGTTCATCTCCTACCTCTCCTACGTGGGGATCGCGGTGCTCGGCGGGCTGCGCGTGGCCACGGGTCAGCTGACCCTGGGGGACGCCACGGCGTTCATCCAGTACTCGCGGGAGTTCACCCAGCCGCTGTCCCAGGTGGCGGGCATGGCCACGCAGCTGCAGTCCGGCATCGCCTCGGCGGAGCGCACGTTCGAGCTGCTGGACGCCCCCGAGCAGGAGCCCGAGACGCCCACGGCCCGGCTGCCCGAGCGGCTGCGCGGCGAGGTGCGTTTCGAGCACGTGGACTTCTCCTACGACAAGGCCGCGGTGGCCGCCGGCGCGCAGCCCATGATCGAGGACCTCTCCCTGCACGTGGAGCCCGGGCGCACCGTGGCCATCGTGGGCCCCACCGGGGCGGGCAAGACCACCCTGGTGAACCTGATCCTGCGCTTCTACGAGATCGACGGCGGGCGGATCACCCTGGACGGGATCGACATCCGCGACCTCGCCCGGCACGACCTGCGCTCCCAGGTGGGCATGGTGCTCCAGGACGCCTGGCTGTTCAGCGGCAGCATCATGGAGAACATTCGCTTCGGCCGCCAGGACGCCACGGACGAGGAGGTGCTCGAGGCCGCCCGCGCCACGTACGTGGACCGCTTCGTGCGTGCGCTGCCCCAGGGCTACGACACCGTGGTCACCGAGGACGGCTCCTCGGTCTCCGCGGGCGAGAAGCAGCTGATCACCATTGCGCGCGCGTTCCTCTCCCGCCCGTCCCTGCTGATCCTGGACGAGGCCACCTCCGCGGTGGACACCCGCACCGAGCTGCTCGTGCAGAAGGCCATGGCGGCACTGCGCGCGCAGCGGACCTCGTTCGTGATCGCCCACCGGCTCTCCACCATCCGGGACGCGGACACCATCATCGTGATGCGCTCGGGGCGGATCGTGGAGCAGGGCTCGCACGAGCAGCTGATCGCCGCCCACGGCGCGTACGCGGAGCTCTACGAGGCCCAGTTCAACTCCCCGGACACGGAGCCCGACGCCGCCGGGTGAGTCCCCGGCTCCGGGCACCGCCCGGGGTCGTGGGACCGGTGGCGCAAGCGGTCCGGCGCGTCTACCGTGTCTCGTGACGGACCACCCCCACAGAACGGATGTCCCCGTGACCAACTTCGCCAACGTCGAACGCCGCCACCTCGCCGCGCTGCTGCGCCGCGTGGGCCCGGACGCCCCCACCCTCTGCGAGGGCTGGCAGACGCTGGACCTCGCGGTCCACCTCGCGATCCGCGACGCTCGCCCGGACGCGGTCCCCGGGATGTTCTCCCCCGGGCTGCCCCTGCTCGGGGCCCACGCCAAGACCGTGGAGGCCGAGTACCGGGCCATGCCGTGGGAGTCCCTCGTGGACCTCGTGGAGCGCCCTCCCCTCTACTCCCCCGGCCGCTGGTCCCCGCTGGACAAGCGCATGAACACCGGGGAGTTCTTCATCCACCACGAGGACGTCCGCCGCGCGCAGCCGCAGTGGCACCCCCGGCAGCTGCTCAACGACGAGCAGAAGGCCCTGTGGGCCATGCTCAAGTTCGGCGGCTCCACCATGCTGCGCAAGGAGCCGGAGTCCGTGGTGCTGCTCGCGGCCGGCTTCGGCGCCGTGCGCGGTGGCAAGACCTCGGCGCGCCGGGTGAAGATCGTGCGCGGCGAGCCCTCCGAGCTGCTGCTGTGGGCGTTCGGCCGCCGGGAGCAGGCCGCCGTGGAGATCACCCAGGAGTAACCGCAGCACGCCACGGCCGGTCGCCCTCCCCGGAGGGTGGCCGGCCGTTGCGCGTCCCGGCCGCGGCGGCGTCGTCGCGTATCATGGAGCGGTCCCGTCCGCGGGACACCCGCGCCCCCTTAGCTCAGATGGCCAGAGCATCTGTCTTGTAAACAGAGGGTCGCCGGTTCGAATCCGGCAGGGGGCTCCCCGTCCGGGTCGCACCCGAGCGCGAGGGCCCGCCAGGAACCACCTGCCGGGCCCTCGCGCTCGGTGCACCCGGGCCCGCTGCCCGGAGACAGAGAAGACCCCCGGCCCGTGGAACGGACCGGGGGTCTCTGCGCGCGCGGCGCTACTTCTTCTTGGCCTTCGCGTCGATCGCTTGCTTGAGCATGTCCTCGAAGGCGCCCTTCTCGTAGCGCTTGCCGTCCACGAAGATGGACGGGGTGCCCGCCACACCGTTGGTCACGGACTCGCGGGTGGCCACGTTGACCATGGGGCGGTAGGTGTTCTCGTCGAGGTCCTTCTCGGAGACGGTGGCGCCGTGCTTCCCGGCGATCTCCGCGAGCTGCTTGTTGCTCAGCCCGCCGCTGCCCTGGTGGGAGAACACCTCCTGGGAGTACTCCATGTACTGGTCCGGGGTGACCTGCTCGGCCACCAGGTAGGCGGCGTTCGCGGAGCGGGAGGAGTACTGGTCCGGGGTGGCCTTGTCCAGGAAGTTGAGGTTGCGGTACTCGATCTCCACCTTCCCCGCGTCCACGGCCTTCTTCAGGGCGTCCGCGTTCTCCTTCTCGAAGTCCGCGCAGTGCACGCACTCGAAGTCCTGGAAGATCACGAGCTGCACGGGCTTGCCGTTGCCCACGGCCTTGTCCTTGTCCACCACGCCCAGGGGCGTCTTGGAGGTGTCGGGCTCGTCGGGCGCCGGGGGCAGCGTGGAGAGGTCCCGCTCCTTGACGTCGGAGGTGTTCTGCGCGATCCCGTCCTTGGTCACGGTGATCCCGCCGTACTGGTTGGCGCTCGCGGGCACGGGCCCGGCGTCCGGGATGGTGGCCTTGCTGTTCTGCCAGATCACCAGCCCGATGATCAGCGCGATCGCCACCACGAGGGCCACGACGCCCAGGATCAGCCCCAGGGGCTTGCCGTTGGAGCGGCGGGACTGGCGGTCGGCGATCTGCCGGGCGCGTTCCCGCGCGTCCACGGACGAGGAGCCGGAGGTGTTGTTCTTGGAAGCCATGGGGGCCCTGGTGTCCTTCCGATGGGGGAGCACAGCTGTCGTTGACTGGTCCTCAGGGTACCCGGCCCGGCCGGGCCCGTGGCCCAGCCGGCTCCCAGGCGGGACCGCCCCACCGGGTCCGTCGACCCCCGCGGCGGGCCACCGCAGGGACGCCCCCTCCCCGGGGTGGCCCGCGCCGGGGTGGCCCGTCACGAGGGCCCGCCGTCGGTGCCCCCGCCTAGGATGGAAGCGATCAACCCGCCCGGGAAGGAACACAGCGTGAGCGCAGAACAGTCTTTGGAAGAGGTCGCCGTCCCGCAGGAGGGCTACGACTTCGTGGTGGTCTCCAACCGGCTCCCTGTGGACCGGGACGTGGACGAGAACGGCAGCAGCTCGTGGCGCCGTTCCCCGGGCGGGCTGGTCAGCGCGCTCGCGCCGGTGATGGCGCAGCGGGACGGTGCCTGGGTGGGCTGGCACGGGGCCCCGGACGAGTCCCTGGAACCGTTCGACCACGACGTCTTCCACCTCGTCCCGGTGTCCCTGAGCGAGACGGAGGTCAAGCGCTACTACGAGGGCTTCTCCAACGCCACCCTGTGGCCGCTGTACCACGACGTGATCGCCTCCCCCGAGTTCCACCGCACGTGGTGGTACGCCTACCGCCGGGTCAACGAGCGCTTCGCGCGCACGGCCGCGGAGACCGCCGCGGAGGGCGCCACGGTGTGGGTGCAGGACTACCAGCTGCAGCTGGTCCCGCGGATGCTGCGCCGGCTGCGCCCGGACGTGACCATCGGCTTCTTCAACCACATCCCGTTCCCTCCCACCGAGATCTTCTCGCAGCTGCCCTGGCGCAGGGCGGTGCTGGAGGGGCTCACGGGCGCGGACCTGATCGGCTTCCAGCGCCCCGGGGACGCCCAGAACTTCCAGCGCTGCGTGCGCCGGTACCTGGGGGTGCAGTTCACCAAGGGTGCGGCGCAGTTCAGCGAGAGCACGGCCGAGGGCGGGCAGACCACGTGGACGGTCAACGCCGGCTCCTACCCCATCTCCATCGACGTGGACTCCATCAAGGAGCTCGCGGACGATCCCTCGGTCCGGGCGCGGGCGCGCGAGATCCGCGAGGAGCTCGGCAACCCGGAGACCATCTTCCTGGGCGTGGACCGGCTGGACTACACCAAGGGCATCCGGCACCGGATCAAGGCCTACGGGGAGCTGCTGCACGACGGCAGGCTCACGGTCGAGGACTCCGTGCTGATCCAGGTGGCCAGCCCGTCCCGCGAGCGCGTGGACTCGTACCGGCACCTGCGGGAGCTCGTGGAGGGGATGGTGGGGCGGATCAACGGCCAGTACGACACCATCTCGCACACCGCCATCCGCTACCTCCACCACGGCTACCCGTTCGAGGAGATGGTCGCGCTCTACCTCGCGGCGGACGTGATGCTCGTGACCGCGCTGCGGGACGGGATGAACCTCGTGGCCAAGGAGTACGTGGCGGCCCGCCGGGACCGCTCCGGGGCGCTCGTGCTCTCCGAGTTCACGGGCGCGGCCGAGCAGCTCAAGCAGGCGGTGCTGGTCAACCCCCACGACATCGACGGCCTCAAGGACGCCATGATGTACGCGCGGGACATGCCCGCCACGGAGGCGCGCAAGCGCATGGCCTCGATGCGCCGGCAGGTGCTCACCCACGACGTCGTGGACTGGTCCCAGCGCTTCCTGGACGACCTCGCCGCGCACGCCCGCACCGCGCCCGACGACGCCGCGGGGCCGGGTGCCGCCGCGGACGGGCCCGGTCATGAGTGACCCTCTGAACCGCGCCCTGGATGCCGCGGCCGGTGCGGGCACACTGCTCGTGGCGCTGGACTTCGACGGCACTGTGGCCCCGTTCACCGAACGCCCCGAGGACTCGCGCCCGCTGCCCGCGGCCCAGCGCGCGCTGGACGCGCTCGCGGGGCTGCCCCGGACCACCGTGGCCGTGGTCTCGGGGCGCCCCCTGGAGTTCCTGCGCACCGTCGTGGACCCGCAGCGGCGCATGGTGCTCTCCGGCTCGCACGGTGCGGAGGTGGACCTCGGCCCCGCGGCGCGCGGCGGAGCTGAGGGCCACGACGCGGGGCACGGCGGCGTCGTGCTCGGACCCGAGCAGCGTGCTCGGCTCGAGCGGGCGGTCGCCGCCACCCGGCAGATCGCCCGGAGCTGCCCGGGCGCGCACGTGGAGCTCAAGCCCGCCGGGGTGGCCCTGCACACCCGGCCCGTGAAGGATCCCGCGGCCGCGCAGCGCGCCCTGCAGCAGGCCGCCGAGGCGTACTGCGTCCTGCCGGGGCTGCGGGTGACCCCGGGGCAGCAGGTCCTGGAGTGCTCGGTGCTCAGCGCCACCAAGGGCGACGGCCTCGACGCGATCCGCGCGGCCGTGCACCCGGACGTCACGGTCTTCGCCGGGGACGACGTCACGGACGAGGACGCCCTGGCCGTGCTGGGTCCCGCTGACGTGGGGATCAAGGTGGGCGAGCGGGAGTCCGTGGCCCCGTGGCGGGTCCCAGACCCGGCCGCGCTCAGCGAGGTGCTGGCCGACCTCGCCGACCGGCGGGCGCGCGTGCTGGACGGCGCGGGCTGAGATGACCCCCCGACCCCCCTCCCCCCACACCGCGCGCGGGATCTCGATCAGCACCGCGTTCCCGGACCCCGCTCTGCTGGAGCTGCCCTGGGACGTCCCCCTCGAGGACTGGCCCCCCGAGGTCCTCGCCGCGTACCCGCGGGGACTGTCCCGCCACGTGGTGCGCTTCGCCACGGTGGGCGAGCGCGTGGTGGCCGTGAAGGAGACCACGGCCCACTACGCGCAGCGCGAGTACGGGCTGCTGCGCAGGCTGCAGCGCATGGGTACCCCGTCGGTGGTTCCGGACGCGGTGGTCACGGAGCGCTACCGCCCCGACGGCGAGGCCCTCCCGGCCGCGCTGGTGACCGACCACCTGAGCTTCTCCCTGCCCTACCGGGCGATCTTCGAGCAGGTGCCTTCCCCGGACACCATTGAACGGCTCGTGGACGCCCTGGCCTCGCTGATCGTGCAGCTGCACCTCTCGGGCTTCTACTGGGGGGACGTCTCCCTCTCCAACACCCTGTTCCGCCGGGACGCCGGCCAGTTCGCCGCCTACCTCGTGGACGCCGAGACCGGCGAGCTGCACCCGCAGCTCACGCGCGGGCAGCGCGAGTACGACATCGACCTCGCGCGCACCAACGTGGCCGGGGAGATCATGGACCTGCTCGCGGGCGAGCACATGCAGCGGCGGCTGGCCGAGGCGGGGGTGGATCCGGCGTCCGTGGACCCGTTCGCGGTCTCGGAGCGGCTCGTGCAGACCTACGACGGGCTGTGGGAGGAGCTGACCGCCACCGAGGTGTTCTCCGTGGACGAGCGCTGGCGCGTGCAGGATCGGGTCAAGCGGCTCAACGAGCTGGGCTTCGACGTCGAGGAGGCGTCCATGGACTCGGACGAGTCCGGGCGGGTGCACCTGCGCCCGCGCGTGGTGGAGCCGGGCCACCACAGCCGCCGGCTGCTGCACCTGACCGGGCTGAACACGCAGGAGAACCAGGCGCGGCGCATCCTCACGGACATCGACCAGTTCGGCCGGGCCCTGTACCCCGGGCTGCCCGAGGACCTCACCGCCCAGCTGTGGATGCGGGAGATCTTCGTGCCCATCATGGCCGCGATCCCCGCGGAGCTGCGCGGCAAGCGGGAGCCCGCGCAGATCGTGCACGAGGTGCTGGAGCACCGGTGGTTCATGTCCGAGGCTGCGGGCAAGGACATCCCCACGGAGGCGGCCGCCGCGGACTACGTGCAGACCTACCTGGCCGAGCGCCCCGACGAGCGGGACGTGTTCTAGCCCGCCGACTGCTCCTCGGGACGCACCCGGATGAGGTCCCCGACCGCGCGGTGCACCCGCACGGTCCACTGCTCGTCGAGGGATCCGTAGCGCGCCACGTGGGCGTAGGCGGCCCCCAGGACGAAGTCCACGACCATGTCCAGGTCCACGGACGCCCGGACGAGCCCGCGGTCCTGGTCCCGCTGCAGGAGCGCGCGCAGGGCGTCCATGCGCGGGCGGACCACCGCCGAGCGCAGCACCCCAGCGGTCGGGGAGGTGGGTTCCTGCAGCAGCGTGATGGCCACGCCCAGGCCCATGTCCCGCAGCAGCAGGTCCACGGCATCCGTGAGCGCCTGCTCCCACGTGCCGTCCTGGACGGCGGGGGCCTGCGCGGCGGCCGTGTGCTGCAGCGCAGCCTCCAGCAGCTGGGGGCTGTTGTCGTAGCGGCGGTAGATCGAGGTCTTGGCCACGCCCGTGAGCGCGGAGACCGCCTCGATCGTCACGCGCTGCGGTCCGCCCTCCCGCAGCAGCCGCAGGGCACCCGCGATGATCTTGCGGTCCGTGCGCGCGGTCCGCGGGTCGGTCGAGGGCCCGGGGGCCGGGATGCTCTCGGACGTCATGGCTCAGGCCTTCCTCCAGTCCTCCACGGGCCAGTGGGCCCGGCGGGCCCGGCGGTACAGCTGCAGGTCCGGGTTCACGGCGTGGGGGTGGCCCACGAGGGACAGCCAGCTGGCGTCCGCCACGGAGTCCCCGTAGCCGTAGGAGCGACTGAGGTCCAGACCGTGGTCCTGGGCGTAGCGCTTGAGCCACTGCGCGCGGGCCTCGTCCACGAGCGGCGGGGTGGCCAGGTAGCCGGTGAGCACACCGTCCACCTGGTCCATGCGCCCCGCCACGACGTCGTCGAACAGCTCGGCCACCGGGCTCACCAGCAGGTCCAGTGAGCCCGTGACCAGCACGGTGCGGTGCCCCGCCTCGCGGTGCTCCCGGATCTGCGCAAGCGCCCCCGGGCGCACGCTGCGTTCCACGGCCCGCCCGAGCGAACCGTTCATCAGCTCCGTGACCCGTTCCACGGAAACTCCCCGATAGCGGCGCAGGAACGCGCGGATGAACTCCCCGCGGTCGCGGCGCTCGGCGGCGATGTAGGTGCCCGCGCCGCCGAGCAGCTCGACGAGCTCCCCCGGCCACTGCAGCGGGCTGAGCTCCCGGCGGCGCAGCTGCGCGTACTGGCTCACGATCGTGCCCGCGGCCACGGTGCCCTCGAGGTCGAACACGGCCACGACGTCCGTGCCCCCGTTCATGCGCCGCTGCCGTACGGCCCGCCGGCGTGAGGCCTCCTTGGCCCGGCCGTACGCGCGCGTCATCTCGGTCAGGGCGGGCAGGTGCACGTTCTGCCAGTAGTCCGCCCAGTCGATCGCGCGCACGTCGAAATGGAGGTCCTCGGGGGTGTCCGCGGGCAGGGAGCGGTCCAGCTGCCGCGTGCGGGTGTCGTCGAAGATCATCTCGGTGCGCGTGTAGTTCTGGTACAGGTCCACGTAGGTGCGCAGGGACCCCAGCCCGGTCTGGACCCGGTGCAGCGAGTTGGTCCACTCCCGGGTCCGCGCGGTGGCGGGCAGCACCGAGCTCACGCGGCTGCCCGCAGCCGCGAGCTTCTCCTTCACGGCCAGCCCGCGCTCCATCGCGTTGTTCGCCGGGAACGTCCACTCAGGCACCCGGATCGGGGTGCCGTGGGAGTCCTCGAGCGGGCGCTCCAGGAAGTAGGCGCGCACGCTGCGGTACATCCGGTGGAACGGCAGGGGGTTGGAGGCCCCCGAGCAGACCTGGTAGTAGGCGGAGTGCGGCCCCGCGGCGGCGTCGTCCGTGGGCTCCTGCTCCCGGTGACCGCCCAGGGCGAGGGCCACGATCGCGTTGACCACGAAGTCCACCGGGATCACGTCCAGCACCGAGTCCGGCAGCCCGGGGAACTCCGGCAGCGCGCCCTTGGCGTAGGCCATGATCAGCGGGTCCGCGACCTTGTAGCCGTCGATCCACCCGGGGAAGGGGTGGCGCAGGGCGGACTCGATGATGGACGGGCGCACGACCGAGAGCCGGTGCCCGACCCCGGCCCACTTCTGCTCCGCCACGCGCTCGCCCAGCGCCTTGGTGAACGTGTAGATGTCGGTCCACCCCAGGGACTGGGCCCGGGTGCGGCCGTGGTCCACGAGGCGTGCGCGCACCCACTCGCGCCGGGCCTCCTCCGCGGCGCGTGCCACGGACTTGGGCCCCTCCTTGCCGTGCTGGGCGGTGGCCCGGCGGATGAAGGCCTCCAGCCGCTCGGGCGAGCGGGATTCCACCTCGGCGGTGTCGGCCGCGCCCACGGCGGCGTCGTACTCGACCTGCCAGTCGACGTCGTGCTCCACGGAGGTCTCGGGGCGCAGTCCCTTGGCGATCCCGCCCACGTAGCACGTGGATATGTGGATCACGTGCGGGTCCTGGCCGGTCGCGCGCAGGGCGTCGTAGAGTCCCACGGCGCCGTTCACGTTGGTGCGGAAGGCCTCGTCGATCGGGGGGTCGAAGGAGACCGTGGAGGCGGAGTGCACCACCACGTCGAACGGCTCGGCGATCTCCGCCAGCCCCGTGAGGTCCCCCTCAAGCACGCTCGTGCGGGCCTCGAAGACCTCTCGCGCCCGCTGCTCCCCCACGGCCTCGCGCCACGTCCGGAAGGACGGCTTGTGCAGCAGCTGCCGCAGCCGGTCGGCGCCGGACTGGGACCCCTTGGGCCGGACCACCGCCGTCACGTGCGTGGTCTCCGAGCTCGAGAGCAGCCGTTCGAGGACCGCCTGCCCCAGGAAGCCCGTGGCCCCCGTGAGCAGGACGCGTGTGGTGGTGTCGGTCAAGGGATCCTCCGAGGGTCTGGACGACGCCCCGCCCTCCGGCGGCGGCTACGCTACGCCTACCGTAGTGTATTTTGGAGCCATGCTTACCGCTCTCGTGACCGGTGGGACGTCAGGCATCGGTGCCGCGTTCGCACGATCCCTCGCCCGCAGGGGCTTCAATCTCGTCCTGGTCGCACGGGACACCGCCCGCCTCGAGGAGACCGCCCGCGAGCTGGCCGCCGAGCACGGGGTGCACGTGGAGACCATCACCGCGGACCTCGCGGTGCGCGAGCAGCTGTGGCACGTGGCCCAGCGGCTCGAGGACCCGCAGCACCCCGTGGACATGCTCGTCAACAACGCGGGCTTCTCCGTGAAGACCCCCTACACCGCCGAGGACTTCCGGCAGCACGAGAAGGGCTTCGACGTCATGTGCGCGGCGGTCACCCGGCTCTCGGGGGCGGCAGCCCGGGCCATGATCGCCCGCGGCACGGGGTGGATCGTCAACGTCTCCTCCACGTCCGGGTACGTGACCATGGGCGAGTACTCCGCAATCAAGGCCTACACCACCAGCATGACCGAGTCCCTGGCGGTGGAGCTGCACGGCACCGGCGTCCACGCCACCGCGCTGCTGCCGGGCTGGGTCCGCACCGAGTTCCACAGCCGGGCGGGCATCACCGGCTCCTCCATCCCGGACTTCATGTGGCTCGACGCCGACCGCCTCGTGGAGGAGGCGCTCGCGGACGTCGCACGCGGCAAGGTCATCTCGATCCCCACGCTGCGCTACAAGGTCATGGCCACCACCCTGCGCCACCTCCCGCGCCCCGCGGTGCGCTGGGTCTCCCGGAAGATCTCCGGGATCCGACGCCGCGAGATCCCGGCCTGATCCCGTGGCACCCGCACACGAGCGCACCTCCGGCCCGTCCGCCGACACCGGGGGACGACGCCGCCCCGCCCCTCCCGAGCCCCGCCCCCGCGTGCTGGACTCGCTCGAGGGCCCGGCGGGCCAGCAGGACCCGCACCCCCCGGCCCCGCCGGCCGAGTCCGCAGAGCTCACCGCCGCCCACTACACGCGGCCCGTGCGCCGGGTGGTACGCAGGATCGTGCAGACCGTGTTCTTCCGCGGTCTCGTGAACCGCACCATCTCCCGCAGCAACGTGGTGGACCCCGCGGCCTACGGGGTCAAGGGCACGTGCGTGGTGGTGGCCAACCACTCGAGCCACCTGGACGCCCCGCTCGTGATGAGCGGCGTGCCCCACTACATCTCGCGGGATCTCGCCACCGGGGTGGCCGCGGACTACTTCTTCACCACGTGGCACAAGAAGTTCTTCACCCAGCTGGTGTTCAACGCGTTCCCCGTGGACCGCCGCGGGGAGGGCGCCAACCGCGGGCTGTCCAAGAAGCTGCTGGCGGCGGGCGTGCCGCTGCTGATCTTCCCCGAGGGAACCCGCTCGAAGACCGGCAGGATGGCCCCGTTCCAGGTGGGAGCGGCGTCGTTGGCGCTGTCCACCCAGGTGCCCGTGGTTCCGGTCGCGCTCATCGGCGCGCACGAGGCCATGCCCCGCGGCACCAGCTGGCCGCGGCGCGGGCGCCCGCCCGTGGTCGTGGCCGTGGGCGCCCCGCTGCGCGCCCGGGGCAACGAGAACGCCGCGGGCTTCAACGAGCGCATCGAGGCCGCCGTGCGCGCCCTCTACGCCGCCAACCGGCACCGCATCCAGGACTAGAGACCCCCCGGCAGAGAGGTTGCCCCGAATGGCAGACGTGAAGCACCAGAAGTGGTGGGGCTGGGGCGAGGAGGGCGTGTTCTTCGACTACCGGAACAAGCCCGCCTTCGCGCCCTTCGTGAAGGAGGCCATCGGGGTCTCCCTGCGGCCCCGCGAGCGGGACACGGTGGACTTCTCCACCGCACGGGTCCCGGCCTCCCGGGCACCCCAGGACGTCCTGGAGCAGCTGCGCGGGATCGTCGGCCGGGACCACCTGAGCACCGAGGACGAGACGCGCATCGTGCACTGGGCCGGGAAGTCCGTGCTGGAGCTGCTGCAGACGCTGCGCAACGACTTCGCCCGCGTGCCGGACGTGGTGCTCTACCCGGGCAGCGAGGAGGAGGTCGGCGAGCTCCTGCGGGCCGCCGTGGACCGGGACCTCGTGGTGATCCCCTTCGGCGGCGGTTCCAGCATCTCCCGAAGCCTGCAGGCGGACCCGCACGAGAGCCGCTGCATCGTGTCCCTGGACCTGGGCCGGCTCAACCGGGTGCTCGAGATCGACGAGACCTCGGGCCTCGCCACCATCCAGGCGGGTGTGCTGGGACCGGACATGGAGGAGCAGCTCAACGCCCGCGGGTGGACCATGGGCCACTTCCCCGACTCGTTCGCGCACTCCACGCTGGGCGGCTGGGCCGCCACCCGCTCCTCCGGCATGCAGTCGGACAAGTACGGGGACATCGCGGACATCGTGCGCGGGCTGCGCATGGTGCGCCCGACAGGCACCGTGGTGCTGCGACCCCTGCCCTCCACCTCCACGGGCCCCGGGCTGCGGGAGATGGTCATCGGCTCCGAGGGCCGCCTCGGTGTCATCACCGAGCTCACGGTGCACGTGCACCGGCTGCCGGAGCAGCACGAGGTCATCGCCTACATGTTCCCCACGTGGCAGCAGGCGCTGACCGCGGTGCGCCGGTACACCGAGGCGGAGATCCCCCTGACCTTCGCGCGCGTCTCGGACGCCCACGAGACCGCGTTCTCCCTGGCCACCCAGAAGGCGGCCACCTCCGTGAAGGGCAGGCTCGCGGCCAGGGGGCAGGACGCGCTGTGGGCCGTGATGCGCCGGCGCGGCTGGGACACGGACGCCATGTGCATCTCCTACGTGTGCTTCGAGGGCAGCGCGAAGGACGTCGCCGACCGCAAGAAGGCTGTAGCGGCCATCGCCAAGTCCCAGGGCGCCCTCGTGCTCGGCTCCGGGCCGGGCGCCCTCTACGACCAGAAGAAGTTCGACACCCCGCACCTGCGCGACTTCCTGCTCGAGCAGAACACCGTGGGGGACGTCTCCGAGACCGCGGCGCCCTGGTCACGGCTCACCACGGTGCACAAGAACGCCTACGACGCCGTCCAGCGCGCCTACGAGCGCCTCGGCAAAACCGGGTGGGTGATGTCCCACATGTCCCACTCGTACCACTCGGGGGCGTGCCTGTACTTCACGTTCGCCTACGTCTTCGACGAGGAGGACCCCTACGAGGAGTACCGGGTGATCAAGTCCGCCATCCAGCAGTCCTTCGTGGACTCCGGGGCCACCCTGTCCCACCACCACGGCGTGGGCGTCGAGCATCAGCCCTGGATGGAGCAGGACGTCTCCCCCGAGGGCGTCGCCCTGCTCAAGGGCCTCTTCGAGGTCGCCGACCCCGGGGAGAACCTCAACCCGGGCAAGATCGTCTCCTGAGGCGGCTCGGCACTCCAGGCCTGAGCGACCCCGTGGACCCGGGGGTGTTGCCGGGGCCCGGACTGCTGCCGGGGCCAGGGCTGCCGCCGGGGCCTGTACGGTCCCGGCCACCCGGGGCCGTACAGGCCCCGGGATTGCTGCCAGAGCCGGTGTTGGTGCCGGGGCCGGGAGTGTCGCGGAGGGCTGCGCTGGTGCGCGCGGGAGGACCGCTACGGACGCTCGGCTGACCTGCCGGTGAACTCCTGCGCCGCGCGCGCGTACCAGTCCAGGACTTCGGCGTCCTCGGCCGTGGCCCGGTTCACCGAGGTGGGATCCGCGCCCTGGAAGAGCCTCTTCACGGGGATCTCCAGCGGCTTGCCCGTGCGGGTCCGTGGCACCGCGGGCGCCTCGATGATCTCGTCCGGGACGTAGCGCGGAGAGACCTGTTCCCGGATGGCGGTGACGATGCGCCGGCGCAGCTCCTCGTCCAGCCGGGTGCCGGGCTCCGGCACCACGAACAGGGGCATGAAGTAGTCCCCGCCCGCCAGTTCCGCACCGATCACCATGGACGCGGACACCCCCGCCACGCGGTCCACCACGTGCGTGAGGTCCGCCGATCCCATCCGGATCCCACCACGGTTGATCGTGGAGTCCGAGCGGCCGTGCACGACGAAGGGCCCCTGGGACAGCTGCGTCACCCAGTCGCCCTGCCGCCACACTCCCGGAAACATGTCGAAGTAGGCGGCACGGTACCGGCTGCCGTCCTCATCGCCCCAGAAGAACACCGGCATGCTGGGCATGGGGGCGGTGATCACCAGCTCGCCCACCTCGTCCCACACGCGCTCCCCGCGGGAGTTCCAGGACTCCGCGGCCACACCCAGGTACGGGCCCATGATCTCGCCCCGGTACACGGACTGGTACGGATTGGTGCCGATGAACGCGCTCGTGACGTCAGTGCCGCCCGAGTCGGAGCCGAGGCGCACCGTGGGTGAGACGGCCTCGTAGACCCAGTCCCAGGCGGCGTCGGGAAGCGGGGAGCCCGTGACCAGGATCGATCGGAGGGAGGACAGGTCCATGCGGACGTTGGGGACCACCCCTGCGCGCTGCACCATGCTCAGAATGCCCGCGCCCGCACCGAAGAACGTGGCCCGGTGCCGCGCCACGAGCTCGAAGGACTTCTCCGGGCCGCCGTGGGTCGGGGACCCGTCGTAGGTGATGATGCGGGCGCCGGTGAGCAGGATGCCCACGAGCATGTTCCACACCATCCAGGTGGTCGCCACGGCGTAGTAGGCGATGTCCTCCGGACCCAGACCCGCATGCAGGCCGAGGGCCTTGTGGAACTCGAGCACCACTCCCCCGTGGGAGTGAACAATCCCTTTCGGTTTACCCGTGGTGCCCGAGGAGTACAGGATCCACAGTGGATGCTCGAAGGGCACCTGCTCGTAGCGGGGCACGGCCGAGCACTCGAGAATCTCCGAGAGCCGCAGCGCGCCCTCTGGCAGGGCTCCCACTGCCCCCGACGGCTGCTGGTCAACCACGATCAGTTGCTGCACGGAGGGAAGCACGTCCAGCAGGCCCGCGTAGGAGCCCGTCATGTCCCGCAGAGAGCCTCCGAACCGGTACCCGTCCACCACGAAAAGCACCGTAGGCTCGATCTGCGCAAACCGGTCCGCAACACCGGAGGGTCCGAAGTCCGTGTTGACCACGGACCACAGCGCGCCCACGCTGGCCGTGGCGAGCAGTGCCACCACGGTCTCCGGAATGTTCGGCAGGACACCGGCCACGCGGTCACCGCGCCCCACGCCAAGTTCCCTGAGCCGCTGCGCGAGAGCGGCCACGCGGGACTCCAGCTCACGCCAGGTCCAGGAGACGGGTGCACCGTCCTCGTGCTCCCCGACGATCGCCACCTCGTCGGGCCGGGACTCCGCCCAGCGCAGCGTGTTCTCGGCATAGTTGAGGCGGGCCCCTGGGAACCAGCACGCGCCGGGCATGGACCGGTCCTCCAGCGCGGCAGTGGCCTCCGACGACGCCACGATCCCGCAGTACTCCCAGACCGCGCCCCAGAAGGCGTCCAGGTTCTCCACCGACCATGCGTGGAGGGCCTCGAATCCCTCCGTCGGTACACCCCGTGTCCGTGACACCCACTGGGCGAAGTCGTGCATGCGTGAGCCGCGAATGGACTCCTCGGACGGCGTCCACAGTCGTGCCCGTTCATCCTGGTGGACTGCATCGCTCATGTCGTTGGTCCCTCCGTCACGCCCCCTCATCCTCGAGGCCGGCTGTGCCAGCAACCTATCAGTCAGGACGAGGAGCACGGAGGCGGACTCGCCTGCATGGGTTGTTAAATGCGGGGAGGCCCCACACCGTACGGTGTGGGGCCTCAACCCTGTTCACAATAATTCCGGCGGTGACTTACTCTCCCACACCCTACCGAGTGCAGTACCATCAGCGCTGTGGGTCTTAGCTACCGGGTTCGGGATGGGACCGGGCGTTTCCCCCACGCTATAACCACCGGAAACCTGCACCACCCCACAACCCGGGGGCGGAAACCTGGTTCCCGTGCCTACCACGGGTCAAACCTGTATTCCTCTGTCAACCACACACCCACACCCCGTCCGGGGTGGGGGTTGTTGGTGGTCAACCACATAGTGAACGCGAACACCACTCTCTTGATGACAGATCGTGTGTGTATAAGTCTTCGGTGTATTAGTACCAGTCAGCTCCACGCCTTACAACGCTTCCACACCTGGCCTATCAACCCAGTCGTCTACTGGGCACCTCACACCCCACAAAGGGGGTCAGGAAATCTCATCTCGGAGCAAGCTTCCCGCTTAGATGCTTTCAGCGGTTATCAATCCCGAACGTAGCTAATCAGCGATGCTCCTGGCGGAACAACTGACATACCAGAGGTTCGTCCGTCCCGGTCCTCTCGTACTAAGGACAGGCCTCCACAAATTTCCAACGCACGCAGCGGATAGGGACCGAACTGTCTCACGACGTTCTGAACCCAGCTCGCGTACCGCTTTAATGGGCGAACAGCCCAACCCTTGGGACCAACTCCAGCCCCAGGATGCGACGAGCCGACATCGAGGTGCCAAACCATGCCGTCGATATGGACTCTTGGGCAAGATCAGCCTGTTATCCCCGAGGTACCTTTTATCCGTTGAGCGACGGCCATTCCACAATGTACCGCCGGATCACTAGTCCCGACTTTCGTCCCTGCTCGAGCTGTCACTCTCACAGTCAAGCTCCCTTGTGCACTTACACTCAACACCTGATTGCCGACCAGGCTGAGGGAACCTTTGGGCGCCTCCGTTACTCTTTAGGAGGCAACCGCCCCAGTTAAACTACCCATCAGGCACTGTCCCTGACCCGGATCACGGGCCGAAGTTAGATGTCCAGAGTGACCAGAGTGGTATTTCAACAACGACTCCACCACCACTAGCGTGATGGCTTCACAGTCTCCCACCTATCCTACACAAGCCACACCGAACACCAATACCAAACTATAGTAAAGGTCTCGGGGTCTTTCCGTCCTGCTGCGCGAAACGAGCATCTTTACTCGTACTGCAATTTCGCCGAGTTCATGGTTGAGACAGTAGGGAAGTCGTTACTCCATTCGTGCAGGTCGGAACTTACCCGACAAGGAATTTCGCTACCTTAGGATGGTTATAGTTACCACCGCCGTTTACTGGGGCTTAAATTCTCCGCTTCGACCCCGAAGGATCTAACAGGTCCTCTTAACCTTCCAGCACCGGGCAGGAGTCAGTCCGTATACATCGTCTTACGACTTCGCACGGACCTGTGTTTTTGATAAACAGTCGCTTCCCCCTAGCCTCTGCGACCCCACCCAGCTCACACAGCACGTGTGCTCACCAGACAGGGCCCCCCTTCTCCCGAAGTTACGGGGGCATTTTGCCGAGTTCCTTAACCATGATTCTCTCGAACGCCTTAGTATTCTCTACCTGATCACCTGTGTCGGTTTGGGGTACGGGCGACTAGAACCTCACGTCGATGCTTTTCTTGGCAGCATAGGATCACCGAATTCTCTCACCTAAGAGAGTCCCATCACATCTCAGGCACACAACCCGCGGATTTACCAACGGGTCACCCTACATGCTTAGACCAGGACAACCATCGCCTGGCTCGGCTACCTTCCTGCGTCACACCTGTTAACACGTTTACCTCCCCGGATCAGGTCCCAGCCTCACCACACACCCCGCGACCCACAAGGGGTCACGGTCATGGTGGCTCGGGTGGTTAGTATCCCCGGCTCAGTAGGGTCGGTTCTTCATCGGTACGGGAATATCAACCCGTTGTCCATCGACTACGCCTGTCGGCCTCGCCTTAGGTCCCGACTCACCCAGGGCAGATTAGCTTGACCCTGGAACCCTTGATCATCCGGCGGACGGGTTTCTCACCCGTCTATCGCTACTCATGCCTGCATTCTCACTCGTTGAGGTTCCACCACTGGGTCACCCCGCAGCTTCACTACCCCAACGACGCTCCCCTACCCACAACACCACCTCAACCACAAACGGCTCAGCTAACGGTGTCATGCCACAACTTCGGCGGTGTACTTGAGCCCCGCTACATTATCGGCGCGGAATCACTTGACCAGTGAGCTATTACGCACTCTTTCAAGGGTGGCTGCTTCTAAGCCAACCTCCTGGTTGTCTCAGCAACTCCACATCCTTTCCCACTTAGCACACGCTTAGGGGCCTTAGTTGATGGTCTGGGCTGTTTCCCTTTCGACTATGAAGCTTATCCCCCACAGTCTCACTGCCACGCTTACACTTGACTGGCATTCGGAGTTTGGTTGACGTCAGTAACCTTGTAGGGCCCATCAGCCATCCAGTAGCTCTACCTCCAGCAAGCAACACGCAACGCTGCACCTAAATGCATTTCGGGGAGAACCAGCTATCACGGAGTTTGATTGGCCTTTCACCCCTACCCACAGCTCATCCCCTCCATTTTCAACTGAAGTGGGTTCGGTCCTCCACGCGCTCTTACACGCGCTTCAACCTGGCCATGGGTAGATCACTCCGCTTCGGGTCTAGATCACGCCACTCACAACGCCCTATTCAGACTCGCTTTCGCTACGACTACCCCACACGGGTTAATCTCGCGACGTAACACTAACTCGCAGGCTCATTCTTCAAAAGGCACGCTGTCACCCCAAAAGGCTCCAACGGCTTGTAAGCACACGGTTTCAGGTACTATTTCACTCCCCTCCCGGGGTACTTTTCACCATTCCCTCACGGTACTGATCCGCTATCGGTCATCAGGAAGTATTCAGGCTTACCAGGTGGTCCTGGCAGATTCACACGAGATTTCACGGGCCCCGTGCTACTCGGGAACAACGTCACACCACGACAATGACAGTTTCGTCTACGGGACTCACACCCCCTACGGTCTGGCACTCACCACCAGTTCGACTACCACCACGCCACAGCGCCCAGGGTGGCGACCCCAGGAACAACGCATCCCACAACCCCGATCATGCAACCCTCGCCAGGTATCACACACAACCGGTTTAGCCACCATCCGCTTTCGCTCGCCACTACTCACGGAATCACTGTTGTTTTCTCTTCCTATGGGTACTGAGATGTTTCACTTCCCCACGTTCCTCCTCGCACCCTATGAATTCAGATACGAGTGACCACGCATAATACGCAGCCGGGTTACCCCATTCGGAGACCCTCGGATCACAGCTCGTTTATCAGCTCCCCGAGGCTTATCGCAGATTTCCACGTCCTTCATCAGCTCCTGATGCCAAGGCATCCACCGTGTGCTCGTAACAACTTATACGCCACACAACACAAATAAATCATCAAAGAACACACCACACACCCTTCCAGGTGCGCGGCGTCAAAGATGCTCGCGTCCACTATGTAGTTGACAAACAACAACCCACCAACACCACCTCACCAGGACAACCATCCCAGTCTCGTGATGCTGCGGGAAACCAACCAACACTGACGTGTTGATCGACAACCCAACAATGTGCCACCACGCCGCCACCCCAACACCACCACCAGAACTCGTGTCCGGTCGTGTTCCCGTGTCAGGGCACAGCGTGTCCGCTTGCTGATATTCCACCCATGAGCATCAACCACACCCCGCCGAAAATGACGAGGATCGTGGGTGCCGGCCACACGGCCAGCCACAGTGCTCCTTAGAAAGGAGGTGATCCAGCCGCACCTTCCGGTACGGCTACCTTGTTACGACTTAGTCCCAATCGCCAGTCCCACCTTCGACGGCTCCCCCCACAAGGGTTAGGCCACCGGCTTCGGGTGTTACCAACTTTCGTGACTTGACGGGCGGTGTGTACAAGGCCCGGGAACGTATTCACCGCAGCGTTGCTGATCTGCGATTACTAGCGACTCCGACTTCACGTGGTCGAGTTGCAGACCACGATCCGAACTGAGACCAGCTTTTTGGGATTAGCTCCACCTCACGGCATCGCAACCCATTGTACTGGCCATTGTAGCATGCGTGAAGCCCAAGACATAAGGGGCATGATGATTTGACGTCATCCCCACCTTCCTCCGAGTTGACCCCGGCAGTCTCCTATGAGTCCCCACCATCACGTGCTGGCAACATAGAACGAGGGTTGCGCTCGTTGCGGGACTTAACCCAACATCTCACGACACGAGCTGACGACAACCATGCACCACCTGTACACCAGCCCCACAAGGGGGAAAGACCATCTCTGGCCCGGTCCGGTGTATGTCAAGCCTTGGTAAGGTTCTTCGCGTTGCATCGAATTAATCCGCATGCTCCGCCGCTTGTGCGGGCCCCCGTCAATTCCTTTGAGTTTTAGCCTTGCGGCCGTACTCCCCAGGCGGGGCACTTAATGCGTTAGCTACGGCGCGGAAAACGTGGAATGTTCCCCACACCTAGTGCCCAACGTTTACGGCATGGACTACCAGGGTATCTAATCCTGTTCGCTCCCCATGCTTTCGCTCCTCAGCGTCAGTAACAGCCCAGAGACCTGCCTTCGCCATCGGTGTTCCTCCTGATATCTGCGCATTTCACCGCTACACCAGGAATTCCAGTCTCCCCTACTGCACTCAAGTCTGCCCGTACCCACTGCACACCCGGGGTTAAGCCCCGGGCTTTCACAGCAGACGCGACAAACCGCCTACGAGCTCTTTACGCCCAATAATTCCGGACAACGCTTGCGCCCTACGTATTACCGCGGCTGCTGGCACGTAGTTAGCCGGCGCTTCTTCTGCACGTACCGTCACTCTCGCTTCTTCCGTGCTGAAAGAGGTTTACAACCCGAAGGCCGTCATCCCTCACGCGGCGTCGCTGCATCAGGCTTCCGCCCATTGTGCAATATTCCCCACTGCTGCCTCCCGTAGGAGTCTGGGCCGTGTCTCAGTCCCAGTGTGGCCGGTCACCCTCTCAGGCCGGCTACCCGTCGTCGCCTTGGTGAGCCATTACCCCACCAACAAGCTGATAGGCCGTGAGCCCATCCAAAACCAGTAAAACCCTTTCCACAACACACCATGCGATGCGCCGTCGTATCCAGTATTAGACCCAGTTTCCCAGGCTTATCCCAGAGTCAAGGGCAGGTTACTCACGTATTACTCACCCGTTCGCCACTCATCCACCCAGTGCAAGCACCAAGCTTCAGCGTTCGACTTGCATGTGTTAAGCACGCCGCCAGCGTTCGTCCTGAGCCAGGATCAAACTCTCCGTCAAAAAATTCAACAGAAACCACCCACCACACCTCAGCGCGGCCGGTAGGATCCCAGCTGACACCCAACACCCCCAGGAAACGGGAAAACACCTGAAAAGGCATCGGGCCATCAACCAAAAAATAAAACTTTGGTATCAACAAACTAGACACACTATTGAGTTGACAAACAACACACCACAACGCGGCTCCCCAACACGAGGACCACCACGATCGGTTGCGGTCTGCAAGGGTACCTCTCGGCGACGTTCCCTGCAACCCGAGGTGAACTCCTGGTTGCCTGGATCTCTTGTCAGCCGTGTCGGTGACTTGCGGGGATTCATCCTAGCACATCCTGGCGTCCCTTGCGGTCGGCCGTTCTGGCGGTGGATCTCTCCCTGCTGCCGCGTCTGCGCCCCGTGGGCGGCTGCCGCGGCAACTCGGAAGACATTACATGCCCGCCCCGGATAGGACAAACCCGCGGGGGCTGTGCCCCCGCGGGTTCGTCGACCGGTGCCGTCAGCCCGCTCGGCGGGCGCGGGCGCTCAGGCCGAGGTGGTGTCCTGCCCGGTGTGCGAGCTGGATGCCGGCTTGAGGAAGAGCACGGCGAGCGGCGGGACGGTCAGTTCGGCGGAGGCCGGCTTGTTCTCGTAGGCGCCCTCCACCGCGGTGACCTTCCCGAGGTTCCCGACACCGGAGCCGCCGAAGAGCTCGGAGTCCGTGTTGAGCACTTCCTCCCACTCCCCGGCCCACGGCAGACCCAGTCGGAAGCCCTCGTGGGTGTTGCCCGCGAAGTTGGCGATGCACACCAGGGGGTTGCCCTGGTCGTCCCAGCGGGTGAACGAGAGCGTGTTGCGCTTCGCGTCGTTCGCGTCGATCCACTCGAAGCCGGAGGGGTCGTTGTCGCGGGCGTACAGCGCCGGGGTGTTCCGGTAGACCTCGTTCAGGCTGCGCACGAGCTCCTGGACCCCGTGGTGCGGGGGCGTCTCGGAGAGCCACCAGTCCAGTCCGTGCTCCTGGGACCACTCCGACTCCTGGGCGTACTCGGTGCCCATGAAGATCAGCTGCTTGCCGGGGTGGGCCCACATGTAGGCGAGGTAGGCGCGCACGTTCGCGAGCTGCTGCCACCGGTCCCCCGGCATCTTCCGCAGCAGCGAGCCCTTGCCGTAGACCACCTCGTCGTGCGAGATGGGCAGGATGAAGTTCTCCGAGAACGCGTAGACCATGGAGAACGTGGCCTTGTTGTGGTGGTAGTGCCGGTTGATCGGGTCCTCGGCCATGTACTCGAGGCTGTCGTGCATCCACCCCATGTTCCACTTGATGCCGAAGCCCAGCCCGCCCGCGCTCGTGGGCTTGGTGACGCCGGGGAACGAGGTGGACTCCTCCGCGATCATCACGATGCCCGGGTTGCGCCGGTAGGCGGTGGCGTTGGCCTCCTGCAGGAACGCGATGGCCTCCAGGTTCTCCCGGCCGCCGAACTGGTTGGGCTCCCACTCGCCGTCGTTGCGGGAGTAGTCCAGGTAGAGCATGGAGGCGACCGCGTCCACGCGCAGCCCGTCCACGTGGAACTCCTCGAGCCAGTAGTTGGCGTTGGCCACCAGGAAGTTGCGGACCTCGCGCCGACCGTAGTCGAAGATGAGGGTGCCCCAGTCCTTGTGCTCACCGCGGCGAGGGTCCGGGTGCTCGTAGAGCGGCTGGCCGTCGAAGTTGGCCAGCGCCCACTCGTCCTTGGGGAAGTGCCCCGGGACCCAGTCCACGAGCACGCCGATCCCCGCCTGGTGCAGCTGGTCCACGAGGTACCGGAACTCGTCCGGGGAGCCGAAGCGCGAGGACGGGGCGTAGTACCCGGTGACCTGGTAGCCCCACGAGCCCCCGAAGGGGTGCTCGGCCACGGGCATGAACTCCACGTGGGTGAAGCCCTGCCACGTGAGGTACTCCACGAGCTCGCGCGCGAGGTCCACGTACCCCAGCCCCATGCGCCACGAGCCGATGTGCATCTCGTACACGCTCATGGGCGCGTTGTGGGGGTCCTTGGCGGCGCGGGAGGCCATCCACTCGTGGTCCTGGAACTCGTACTCGGGCTCGAACACGCGCGACGCCGTGGACGGCGGGATCTCGGTCCCGAAGGCCATGGGGTCCGCCTTGTCCCGCCACGCGCCGTCCGCGCCGCGGATGCGGAACTTGTACGTGTCACCGGACTTCATGCCCGGGACGAACAGCTCCCAGACGCCGCTCGAGCCCAGCGAGCGCATCGCGTGCTCGGAGCCGTCCCAGCCGTTGAAGTCCCCGATCACGCGCACCGACTGAGCGTTCGGGGCCCACACCGCGAAGCTGACGCCGCTGACGTCCCCCAGGGGGGACGGGTACCGGTGGACGTGCGCACCGAGCACGTCCCACAGGGTCTCGTGCCGGCCCTCGCCGATCAGGTGCAGGTCCAGCTCGCCCAGGCTCGGGGCGAAGCGGTACGGGTCGTCCACGAGCTCGGGCTCCTTGCCCGCGTAGCTGACCTCCACCCGGTAGTCCGGGATCCTGCCCTGCTCATGGGCGGGGACCACGCCGGTGAAGATGCCGCCCCACTCGTGCTCCAGCGGGAAGGTGCCGTCCGGGGTTCGCACCGAGACCGCCGTGGCGAACCGGCGCAGCGTGCGGATGGTCACCGTGCCGTCAGGGTTGGGATGGGCGCCCAGCACGGAGTGGGGATCGTGGTACCTGCCCTCGGCCACCGCGGCCAGGACGTCCTCCGTAACCCGGCTCGGCTCGTGCTGCACCTCGGACGACGACGCCGCCCCGGCCGCGCGTGTCTTGTCACCGCCGGGGACGCCGCCGCAGTCCCTCGCGCCGTCGTGCGCGGATCCGCCGGTCACGGCGTCACCGGCAGCCGACGGTGCGGCGGGAACCCCGCCCAGCGGCTCGGGCGAGCGCGGCGTGGACGCCGGGCGGACGGCGTCGTCGGCGCGCGGAGCGCCGGACGTGGCCTGCGGCTCGCGCTCGGAGGGAGTGGCGGGATCTGAGGGGCGGGGGTGCTCAGTGGTCACGACATCCTCGGTTCTCGACGTGGGTGGATGACTCTCGTGGTGCTCTGCTGCCACGGTACGGGAGCGTGCACGCTCAAGCGAACGAACCACGGCCTGGGCGGGCACCTGCACCCAGTCGGGGCGGTTGCGCTGCTCGTAGACCACCTCGTAGAGGGCCTTGTCCAGCCACAGGGCGCGGAAGAGCACGCTGTCGGTGTCCACGTGCGTGCCGCTCGTGGCGCTGTAGCCCTCCAGGAACGCCTCGGAGACCGCACGGGTCCACGCCCCGAGGTCACGACCCCGTTCCCGGCCCGCCATGGCGCCGGCGTAGTCGAACGAGCGGAGCATGCCCACCACGTCCCGCAGGGCCACGTCCGGACGGACCCGCTCCTTGATGGGCCGCAGGGGCTCGCCCTCGAAGTCCAGGATCCGGAAACCCTCCTCCGCGCTGTGCAGCACCTGCCCCAGGTGGTAGTCGCCGTGGATGCGCTGCCGCGCGGGGATCTCACGGATCCCCGAGAGCTCTTCCAGAAGGGCGTCCACCTCGGCGCGGTGCTCCTCGAAACGCTCCCCGCACGAGTCCCAGGCCCACCGCACGCGCTGGGCGAGGTCCGCCAGGAACCGGCGCCGGGCGTCGTCGTCCACCGGCACGGGCGGGAACGCGGCCGCGAGGTCCGCGTGCACGTGGGCGGTCGTGGCGCCGAGGCGCCGGGCCGGGCCCGTGAAGTCCAGCTCCTGCTCGGCCGCCGCCACCGCCATGGCCCACGCGTCCTGGGAGTGGTTCAGGAACTGGGCGGCCACCGCGAGCTGCCCGGACGTGGTCACGAGCCCCTGGCGCCACTGCGCGTCGATCCAGCCCGCAGTGGCCGGCACGCCGGAGGAGCCGTGGGACGTGAGCTTGACCCCCACCTCCACGTCCGGGTTGCGGCCCTCCCCGACCACGCGGAAGAACTTGACGATCACGGCGTCACCGCGCAGCACGGAGTCCTCGTCGGACTCGGCAGGGAACAGGATCACCGAGGTGTTGGACTGCTCCGAGGAGATCACCCGCACCTGCTCCGGCTCCGCGATCCGGTAGTCAGTGTTCAGCGCCCCGGTGTGCCGCCCGTGCAGCCCCATGCCGTGTCGCAGCACCCCGCCCTCCGTGAGCTGGGCGTCCATCATGCGCAGCACCCGGTCCATGAACCCGGGCTCCGCCACGGCGTCGTACAGGTGGAACGTGACGTCCTCGGCGTCCTGCTCCTGCGCACCGGACCCCGCGGCCTCCTGCTCGGCGGCGGCCGCGCGGGAGCGACGACGGTCCAGCAGGGACCCGGCCTGGGTCACCGCCCGGCGCAGGAAGGACGCCGAGGCCTCCGCCCCGGCCACCAGCTGCTCGGGCAGCGCACGGTCCGGCCCGCCCGGACGGTAGGAGCCGATCAGGAAGCGCTCCAGCTCCGGCAGGGGCTCGTGGCTGAGCAGCACCGGGACGTTGAGCAGCTCGCTGCGCTCCCCCACCGTGACCTGCACCAGGAACACGATGCGCTCACGGCCCGGCTGGGACGCCCAGCCGCCTCCGGCATCCAGACCGGTGCGCCCCACCACGCTCAGCCGCAACTGGTCCGGGGTGGCCGTGAACGGGAACCACCGCTGCCGCGGCAGCCACTCACGCAACCTGTCGAGAAACTGCTGGTCCGTCATGGAGGATCCCCCGCTTTCGTCTGGAAGTCTCTGCTGCGCTCGCACGGGTGGACCCGCGCGGGCTCACTCGCCGCGCGCGGGCCTGATGATGGGCATGGCCACCGTCTCCGGGTGGTGGCCGTCCGGGCTGGGCGCCGTGCGCAGCCGCAGCCAGAAGAAGTCCTGGGAGCCCAGGGTCACGCGGTAGTCCCCCGCCTCCGAGAACTCCCCGAACGGCTCGCCGCCGAACAGCTCCCGGGTGCCGCGGCCCGCGTACTCCGCGAGGTGCACGGAGCAGCTTGCGGGGGTGTGCGCCAGGTTGAACACGCACAGCAGGGTCTCGCCCACGCCGTCGTCGGCGTCCTCGGGGGCCAGCCGGCGCAGGAACGCGAGCACCGACTCGTGGTCCGTGTCCACGTTGATGTACTCGCCCATCCCGAACGCCGGGTGGGCCTTGCGGACCATGAGCATCTGGCGGATCCAGTGCAGCAGGGAGGACGACGACGCCAGCTGGGTCTCCACGTTGGTCTGCGCGTAGTTGTAGACCAACGACTGCACCACCGGGAGGTAGAGCTTGCCCGGGTCCGCCGTGGAGAAGCCCGCGTTGCGGTCCGGGGTCCACTGCATGGGCGTGCGGGAGGCGTCACGGTCGTCGAGCCAGATGTTGTCGCCCATGCCGATCTCGTCCCCGTAGTACAGGAACGGGGAGCCCGGCAGGGACAGCAGCAGGGCGTGGGCGAGCTCGAGCTCCGCGCGGGAGTTGTCGAGCAGCGGGGCCAGGCGGCGTCGGATGCCGATGTTCGCGCGCATCCGGGAGTCCGGGGCGTACCAACCGAGCATGGCCTGGCGCTCCTCGCTCGTGACCATCTCCAGGGTCAGCTCGTCGTGGTTGCGCAGGAACGTGCCCCACTGCGTGCCCCGCGGGATCTGCGGGGTGTTCGCCATGGTGGAGACGATCGGTGCGGCCTTCTGGTCCCGCAGCGAGTAGTAGATCCGCGGCATGATCGGGAAGTGGAAGCACATGTGGCACTCAGGGGAGTCCTCGGTGCCGAAGTACTCCACGACCTCGTGGGGCATCTGGTTGGCTTCCGCGATGATCACGCGCCCGGGGTACTCGCGGTCCACCATCTCGCGCAGCCGCACCAGGAAGTCGTGCGTGCCCGGCAGGTTCTCGCAGTTGGTGCCCTCCTCCTCGATGAGGTAGGGGATGGCGTCCGCGCGGAAGCCGTCGATGCCCATGTCCAGCCAGAACTTCACCACGTCGAACACGGCCTCGACGACCTTGGGGTTCTCGAAGTTCAGGTCCGGCTGGTGGGAGAAGAACCGGTGCCAGAAGAACTGCCGCCGCACGGGGTCGAAGGTCCAGTTGGAGACCTCGGTGTCCACGAAGATGATCCGCGCGTCCTGGTACTTCTCGTCCGTGTCCGACCACACGTAGAAGTCCCCGTACGGGCCCTCGGGGTCCTCCCGGGACGCCTGGAACCACGGGTGCTGGTCGGAGGTGTGGTTCAGGGGCAGGTCCGTGATCACGCGCAGCCCACGCGCGTGGGCCTCGGCCACGAGCCGCTTGAAGTCGCTCACGGTGCCGAACTCGTCCAGCACGGAGTAGTAGTCGGAGATGTCGTAGCCGCCGTCCCGCAGCGGGGACTCGTAGAAGGGCGGTAGCCACAGGCAGTCGATGCCCAGCCACTGCAGGTAGTCGAGCTTGTCGATCAGCCCGGTGAAGTCCCCCGAGCCGTCGCCGTTCGCGTCCGAGAAGGCGCGCACGAGGACCTCGTAGAAGACCGCCTTGCGGAACCAGTCGGGGTCGTGGGCGATCCCGGGAGAGTTGAGGTGGAAAGGAGTGGTGCTCATGATCGGCGGGGCTGCCCTCTCGCAGGATCTGGTGTGGGGTTCGGGTGGCGCTCGGTGCGCCGCGGCCGCCGGGGCGGCCGGGGCGGCCGCGGGCTCACTTCACGCTGCGGCGGATGCTCAGCACGTGCGCGGGCTCCACGTACGGGTCCAGCCGCACGTAGTTGTGGGTGCCCCACTTCCAGCTCGCGCCGGAGATGAGGTCGTCCACCCAGAAGGAGCCGTCCTCGTTGAAGTCCTCGTCCCGCAAATCCAGGGGGGCCAGGTCCAACCACACGGTGGCCTCGCGCGTGGCGTGGGGATCCGTGTTGACCACCACTACCACGGTGTCCTTGACCTCCACGCCGTCCCGCTGCACCGTCTTGGTCTTGCTGAACGCGACGATGGCGTCGTCCGAGGTGCTCTGTACCGTGAGGTTCTGCAGGTCACCGAGCGCCGGGTGGTCCCGGCGGATCTGGTTCAGCCGCGTGATGTACGGGGCCAGGGACTCCCCGCGCTCCACGGCGGCGTCGAAGTCCCGGGGGCGCAGCTGGAACTTCTCGTTGTCGATGTACTCCTCCGCGCCCGGGCGCGCCACGTGCTCGAAGAGCTCGAAGCCCGCGTACACGCCCCACAGCGGGGAGGCGGTGGCGGCGAGCGCCGCGCGCACCTTGAACGCGGCCGGACCGCCGAACTGCAGGTACTCCGTGAGAATGTCCGGGGTGTTGACGAAGAAGTTGGGGCGGTAGAACCCGGAGGTCTCGTGGGAGATCTCCTCGAGGTACTCCTCGATCTCCTCCTTGGTGTTGCGCCACGTGAAGTAGGAGTAGGACTGCTGGAAGCCGGCCTTGGCGAGCCCGTGCATCATGGCGGGGCGCGTGAACGCCTCGGCCAGGAACACGGTGTCCGGGTGATCCTCGCGCACGCGGGCGATCAGCCACTCCCAGAACCACAGGGGCTTGGTGTGGGGGTTGTCCACGCGGAAGATGTCCACCCCGTGGGAGATCCACAGCTCGACCACGCGCAGCACCTCGGCCGCGAGGCCCTGGGGGTCGTTGTCGAAGTTCAAGGGGTAGATGTCCTGGTACTTCTTGGGCGGGTTCTCCGCGTAGGCGATGCTGCCGTCCGCGCGGGTGGTGAACCACTGCGGGTGCTCGGTGACCCACGGGTGGTCCGGGGAGGCCTGCAGGGCGAGGTCCAGAGCGACCTCCAGGCCCAGTTCGTGGGCGTGAGCCACGAAGGCGTCGAAGTCCTCGAACGTGCCGAGGTCCGGGTGGATGGTGTCGTGCCCGCCCTCGGGTCCGCCGATGGCCCACGGGGACCCGGGATCCTGCTCACCAGCGGTCAGCGTGTTGTTGGGTCCCTTGCGGTGGTTGCGCCCGATGGGGTGGATGGGCGGCAGGTACGCCACGTCGAAGCCCATGCTCGCGGCACGGTCCAGTGCGGAGACCGCGGTGCGGAACGTGCCGGAGGTCCAGGTCCCGGTGGCGGGGTCGTAGGTGGCGCCCTCGGAACGGGGGAAGAACTCGTACCACGCACCGCGCCCGGCGGCCTCCCGCTCGACCTCGATCGGGTAGTGCTCGGAGCTCGAGACCAGGTCCCGCAGGGGGCGCTGCGCCACGTAGCCGCGCAGGGTCTCGGACGTGGCGATCTGCCAGCGCTGCTCGGGGGTCAGGGAGGTGTCGCGCATGGCCTCCGCGGCGCCCTCGAACGCGCGGACCTCCTGGTCTCCGCGGTCGGACTCCTTGCAGGCGGCGTCGAAGAGCAGGGAGGCCTCCTGGAACATGAGCTCCACGTCCTGGCCCACCCCGAGCTTGATCTCGGCGGCGTGGTGCCACGTGCCGTAGAGGTCGGACCAGCCCTCGACCGCGAAGCTCCAGCGGCCCTCGTACTCGGGGCGCAGCCAGGCCTGGTAGCGGTCCGTGCCGGTCTCCACGAGCGTCATGGCCCGGCGCTGCGCCTCGCGCCCCTGGGGGTCGTAGAGCACGGCCGTGACGCCGAGGGAGTCGTGGCCCTCGCGGAAGGCCGTGGCCATGACCCGGATGTCCTCGCCGGGGATCGCGGTGGCGGGGAAGCGCCCGCCCTCGACCACGGGGCTGACGTCCGAGACCGGGATGCGGCCGTACACCAGGTCCTCGGACGGGAAGTCCACGGTCTCCTCCTCGGTGTCGGATGCCGCGGGCGCGGTACCCGGGTCCTCCGCGTTCCCCGCGGGGTGCGGTGCCTGCGCACCGCCCGTTCCACGGTCGGTGGCGGACGACGCCGCCGCGTCCCGGGATGCGGCCACGCCCGCCTGGGCGTGCCCCGAGTCCCGGTGCCCGGCCCGATCGTCCGTGACCCGGTGCGCCGAACCGTCCTCGGTGCCCTGCCCGGCGCGGTGCTCCGTAACCTGGTTCTCCGCACTCGGCTTCTCCGCAGCCTGCGGCGCGGACGGCTCCGTGCCGGCCCGGTGGACCGAGGGAGCGACGTCGGGCACGCCGGAGGCCGGGACGGGCGGGCTCAGCCGCGACCCGACGTCCGGGCGGGCACCCCCCGCAGGGGCGTCCGGTGCGGTCTCTGAGGAGGGGCGGCGGCCTTGGGGCTGGTTCTGCTGCGACACGTGAGCAACGTTACCCACTATCGGCGGGATTCTTAAGGCCGCGCCGGGCTCCCCCGGCGGGCACGCGTCCGGTGACACCCGTGCGGCACGGGCCCCCAGCCGATAGGCTCGCGGGTGTGAAGGCAATCCGCAGGTTCACCGTCCGCACCGTCCTCCCCGAGTCGATCGCCCCGCTGGGGCGCCTGGCCAGGAACCTCCGCTGGTCCTGGCACGAGCCCACCGAGCGGCTCTTCACGGAGCTCAACCCGCACGCGTGGGAGTCCGTCCACGGGGACCCCGTCAAACTCCTCGGCTCGCTGACCCGCGAGGAGATCCAGCAGATCGCCCAGGACCCGCAGCTCGTGGCCAGGGTCCGCGAGCTGGACGCCGATCTGCAGACCTACCTGACCGAGCCCCACTGGTACCAGCGCACCCAGGGTCCCGACGCCCCGGCCGCGATCGCGTACTTCTCCGCCGAGTACGGCATCACCTCCGCGCTGCCCCAGTACTCGGGTGGGCTCGGCATCCTCGCCGGGGACCACCTCAAGACCGCCTCGGACATGGGCGTCCCCGTGGTGGGCGTGGGGCTGCTGTACCAGGCCGGCTACTTCAAGCAGTCCCTGTCCCGCGACGGCTGGCAGCAGGAGACCTACCCCGTCCTGGACCCGGACGAGCTGCCGCTCACGCTGCTGCGGGAGGCGGACGGCACCCCCGCCCGCGTGAGCCTGCCGCTGCCGGACGGCCGGAGCCTGCGCGCCCAGATCTGGCGCGCGGACGTGGGGCGCGTGCCCCTGCTGCTGCTGGACTCGAACATCCCGGACAACGACGACGCCGCGCGCAACATCACCGACCGGCTCTACGGCGGCGGCAGCGACCACCGGCTGCAGCAGGAGCTGCTGCTGGGCATGGGCGGGGTCCGTGCCCTGCGCATCCACAGCCGGCTCACCGGCGCCCCGGCCCCGGAGGTCTACCACTGCAACGAGGGCCACGCGGGGTTCCTGGGCATCGAGCGGATCCAGGAGCTCATGGATCCTGCCGGCGACGCCGCTCCCATGACGTGGGGCGAGGCCCTCGCCGAGGTCCGCGCGGGCACGGTGTTCACCACGCACACGCCGGTGCCCGCGGGCATCGACCGCTTCGAGCGCGCCCAGGTGGAGCACTTCTTCGCCGCGGGGCTCACCCCCGCCGTTGCCGTGGGCAACGTGCTGGACCTCGGCGCCGAGACCTACCCCGGCGGTGACCCGGGCAAGTTCAACATGGCGGTCATGGGACTGCGTCTGGCCCAGCGCGCCAACGGCGTGGCCAAGCTGCACGGTGCGGTGTCCCGCTCCATGTTCCAGGGGCTGTGGCAGGGCTTCGACGTGGAGGAGGTGCCCATCACCTCGATCACCAACGGGGTGCACGTGCCCTCCTGGATCGACCCCACCGTGTGGCAGCTGGCCGTGGAGCCGCAGGAGAACGACCTCGACCCCGCCGCCCGGTGGCGCAAGATCTACGAGGTCCCCGACGCCGAGCTGTGGGCCACCCGGCGGATGCTGCGCGAGCGCCTCGTGCTGGACGTCCGCGAACGCCTGCGCGCCTCGTGGAAGAAGCGCGGGGCCACGGACGCCGAGCTGGGCTGGACCGAGTCCGTGCTGGACCCGGACGTGCTCACCATCGGCTTCGCCCGTCGCGTGCCCACGTACAAGCGGCTCACGCTCATGCTGCGGGACCCCGAGCGGCTCAAGCGGATCCTGCTGGACCCGCAGCGGCCCGTGCAGCTCGTGGTCGCGGGCAAGTCCCACCCCGCGGACGAGATGGGCAAGCGGATGATCCAGGACCTCGTGCGCTTCACGGACGACCCCGAGGTGCGCCACCGGATCGTGTTCCTGCCCAACTACGACATCGCCATGGCCCGCGTGCTCTTCCCGGGCTGCGACGTGTGGCTCAACAACCCGCTGCGCCCGCTCGAGGCGTGCGGCACCTCGGGGATGAAGGCCGCGATCAACGGCGGGCTGAACCTCTCGGTGCTCGACGGCTGGTGGGACGAGATGTACGACGGCCAGAACGGCTGGGCGATCCCCACCGCGGACGGCAAGGCGAGCACGGACGAGCGGGACGACGTCGAGGCGGCCGCGCTCTACGAGCTCATCGAGAGCCACGTGGCCCCCCGCTTCTACGGGGACGGCTCCGAGGGCGCGGCCCCTGCTGCGCGCGCGGACATCCCCGCAGCCCCACAGGACGCCGTGCCCCACCAGTGGCTCGCCATGGTGCGGCACACGCTCGCCACCCTGGGCCCCAGGGTCTCTTCCCGGCGCATGCTCACCGACTACGTCCAGCAGCTCTACGTGCCCGCGTGCGTCTCCAGCCGCCGTGCCACGGCCGACGACGGCGCCGTGGCACGCGCCGGTGCGCAGTGGATCGACCGGGTCCGGGACGCGTGGCCCGGGGTGCGGGTGGAGCACGTGGACGCCCAGGGCGTGCACCAGGAGCCGCAGATCGGGGACGAGCTGGGCATCAGCGCCTACGTGGACCTGGGCCCGCTGCAGCCCGAAGACGTCACCGTGCAGGTGGGGTTCGGCCGCGTCAGCGAGTCCGACCACATCCACGAGCGCTCCTACGCCGAGCTGCAGCCCGTGGAGGACCTCGGCCAGGGCCGCGTGCGGTTCAGCGGGCCCATCACGATCGACCGCTCCGGGCCCTTCGGCTACACCGTGCGGGTGCTGCCGCACCACGAGGACCTCGCCGGCCCCGCCGAGCTGGCCCTCGTGCGCAACGCCGCGGACTGAACCCGTCCCGCAACAGGCCACGCCCCCTCCCGCACCGGACACCGGCGCGGGAGGGGGCGTGGCCGTGCGATGGCCGGGCGTCTCAGGTGACGGCGAACATCGCCACGCTCTGCGCGGGGACCTCCACCGTGTCACCGGTGCGCCAGCGGTTGCCGGTGAGCTCGTCCAGCTGCGGATCGGTGGCGAGCACGAGCCGGTAGCGGGCCTCGCGCGGGGGCGGGGCGGCGTCGTCGTCAGGCGGTGTCTCGAGCGCGGGCAGCACCGCGGAGACCGGCGCCTCGGTGCCGTTGAGCACGAAGAGCCCCGCGAGGTCTCCCCCGCGCGCCGCGAGGACCACCTGCAGCGCGCGCTCCCCGTCCGTCTGCCACCGCTGCCCCGTCATGGGCTCGCCGGTGCTCGCGTACCACAGCAGCACCACGTCCTCGGGGCGGGTGGGGAACTGCCGTGGCTGACCCGCGAGGAACGCGCGGCGGGCGCGGATGAGCCGCTGGGTGGTGTGGAACATGGAGCGCGCGAACGGGGTGAGCCGCCAGTCCACCCACGAGAGCCGGTTGTCCTGGCAGTACGCGTTGTTGTTGCCGTCCTGCGAGCGCAGCAGCTCGTCCCCGGCGGTGATCATCGGCACGCCCTGGGAGAACAGCAGCGTGGCCATCATGTTCCTGGCCGTGGCCGCCCGCGCCGCCCGGACGCGGACGTCCGCGGAGAATCCCTCGTGCTCGTGGTTCCACGAGTGGTTGTCGTTGGTGCCGTCCGCGTTGTTCTCGCGGTTGGCCTCGTTGTGCTTGGTGTCGTAGGCCGTGAGGTCGTAGAGGGTGAACCCGTCGTGCGCGGTGACGAAGTTGACCGACGCCAGGGTGCTGCGCCCGTGGGGCGCGAAGAGCTCCGCGGAGCCGGACATCGCCGCCGCCAGGCGTGCCGCCGTGCCCCCTCCGCCCCCGCGGCGCATGGTGCGCTGGCCCGCGAGCCAGAAGTCCCGCACGGTGTCCCGGTACTGGTCGTTCCAGTCCGCCCACCCCGTGGGGAAGCGCCCGGTCTGCCAGCCGCCGGCACCCACGTCCCACGGCTCGGAGATCATCCGCACGCCCTGCAGCACGGGGTCCGCGGCGACCGCCACGAAGAACGGGTGGTGGCGGGTGAAGTGGTGGTGCTCGTCCCGGCCGAGCTCCGGGGCCAGGTCGAAGCGGAAGCCGTCCACGTGGCACTGCGTGACCCAGTACCGCAGGGAGTCCAGCGCCATGCGCACCACCTGCGGGTTGGAGAAGTCCAGGGAGTTCCCGCACCCGGTCACGTCCACGTAGTTCCCGTGGGCGTCGTGACGGTAGTACTCGCGCTCCCCCAGACCCCGCCAGCAGTAGGCCCGCTGTCCCGGGCCCCCCTCGGCGGTGTGGTTGTAGACGACGTCCAGGAACACCTGAAGCCCCGCACCGTGCAGGGCGTCCACGGCGGCCTTGAACTCGTCGAGCACCGCCGTGGGCCCGGCGGCCTGGGCGGCCGCGGTGGCGTAGCCGGCGTGCGGGGCGAAGAAGCTCAGGGTGTTGTAGCCCCAGTAGTTGGTGAGCCCGTTGGCGGTGAGGTGCTGCTCGTCCAGGTGGGCGTGCACCGGCAGCAGCTCCACGGCCGTGATCCCCAGGCTGCGCAGGTAGTCCAGCATCACGGGGTGCGCGAGCCCCGCGTAGGTGCCCCGCAGCTCGTGCGGGATGTCGGGGTGGAGCATGGTGAGGCCCTTGACGTGGGCCTCGTAGACCACGGTGTCCCGCCACGGCGGGGTGGGCCGGTGGTGGTCCTGCCACTCGTGCTCCTGCGCCGTGACCACCGAGACGTACATCCCGCCGTAGGCGTCCGGGCCGGGATCCGCCACGTCACGCGGCGGTGCCACCCGTTCGAGTCCCCGCCCGTACGGGTCCAGCAGCACGGGTTCCACGGCCGGGTCCGGGGCGGGGGCGCCCGCCGGACCGGCCGCCACGAAGCCGTAGCGGGTGCCCTCGGGCATGGCCACGCACACGTCCCGCGCGAGCTCCTCGGGGGTCATCTGCTGCGCGGGCACGCCGCGCGGGCGGGGCACCGTGGCGTAGTGGATCCCGTGGTTCTCCCCGTTCAGGCGCAGCCGCTGCCACGGCTCGCCCGGGCGCTGGAGGACGAGGTCCACCTCGTCCGGCCCGGGAGCGTAGACGGCCACGTTGGCCGTGCCGTCCCCGGAACGTGAGGGGTGGACTCCCAGGGGGTGGCTACGCGCTTGCACGGCGGCGCGCGATCTCGTACAGCGTGATCCCCACCGCCATGGACGCGTTGAGCGACTCCATGGCGGACTCGATGGGGATGGAGACGATCGCGTCGCAGTGCTCGGTCACCAGCCGGGAGAGCCCCTTGCCCTCCGAGCCGACGACCACCACGAGGGGTTCGGTGGCGAGTTCGAGCTGGGGCAGGGACATGTCCCCGCCGCCGTCCAGGCCCACCACGAAGTAGCCCTGCTTCTTGCAGTTCTGCAGGGTCCGGGTGAGGTTGGTGGCCTTGGCCACCGGCACGCGCGCGGCCGCACCGGAGCTGGTCTTCCACGCGGTGGCCGTGACCCCGGCCGAGCGGCGCTCGGGCAGGATCACACCGTCCCCGGCGAACGCGGAGACGCTGCGGATGATCGCGCCCAGGTTGCGGGGGTCGGTGATGCCGTCCGCCGCGACCAGCAGGGGCGGGTGCTCCCGGTCCGCGGCGTGCATCACGGAGGCCGCGAGCTCGTCCGCGTCCGGGTACTCGTACGGCGGGACCTGCAGCACCACGCCCTGGTGGATGGCGTCCGACGAGAGCCGGTCCAGCTCGCCGCGGGAGGCCTCGAGCGTGGGCACCTGGCGCTCGGCGCACAGCTGCAGGATGTCCTTGACGCGGTCGTCCACCTCGATCTTGGACGCCACGAACAGGGTCTTGGCGGGCACTCCCCCGCGCAGCGCCTCGAGCACGGAGTTGCGGCCCGTGACGAGGTCCTCCTTGATGGGACCCGTGCCGGAGCGCTGCGGGCGGCGCGGCTGGTTCTGCTGCTTGCGCGCCGCGGCCTGCTTGGCCTTGTACGCCTTGTGGTAGACGCGGTCCTCGGCCTTGGGCGTGGGACCGCGGCCCTCGAGGCCCTTGCGGCGCTGCCCGCCGCTTCCCACGACAGGGCCCTTCTTCTTCTTGCGGACGGCTCCGGGGCGGCTGTTCTGGGCCATGGTCACTACTTCCGTGTCGGTCACGGGTCACGGCCGGACGGCCGCCCCGGGGTGGTCGGCGATCTCGCCCCAGTTTAGGACAGGGTCACGATTCCACGGACCACGCGGAGCCCTGCGCACCGTCCTTGACGACGACGCCCGCGGCCGCGAGCTGGTCCCGGATGCGGTCCGCGCTGGCCCAGTCCCGCGCGGTGCGCGCTGCCGCGCGCTGGGCGAGCAGGTCCTGCACGAGCACGTCGAGAGCGCGGTGCTCAGCACCACCTGCGCCGGCGCCCTCCAGGTCCATGAGCTGCAGCAGCCCGAGGACGTCGGACATCCCGGCGACGGCCGCGACGAGGGGGCGGGCGGCGTCGTGGTCTCCCGTGGCGAGCGCCGAGTTGGCCGCGCGCACCGTCTCGTGCAGCACGGCCAGTGCGCGCGGGACGTTGAGGTCGTCGTCCATCACGGCCACGAACTCGGCGGGGACGTCCTGCGTGTCCCGGTCCAGGCCGAGGCCCGCGGCGCGGGCGGCCACCAGGACGGCCTCCACGCGCTCCACCGCGGCGGTGGCCTCCTGCAGGGAGGTGGGCCGGTAGTCCAGCACGGAGCGGTAGTGGGCCTGGCCCAGGTAGTAGCGCACCGCGAGCGGGCGCGCCTCGCGCAGCATGTCCTGCGGGGAGACCGTGTTGCCGATCGACTTGGACATCTTCTCGCCCTCGTACGTGACCAGCCCGTTGTGCAGCCAGAAGTTCGCGAACTCCCGCCCGGCCGCCGTGGACTGGGCGAGCTCGTTCTCGTGGTGCGGGAAGCGCAGGTCCAGCCCGCCGCCGTGGATGTCGAAGTGGGCACCCAGGTACTTGCCCGCCATCGCAGAGCACTCCAGGTGCCAGCCCGGGCGGCCGCGGCCCCACGGGGAGTCCCAGGACGCGCTCAGCGGCTCGTCCTCCTTGCGGCCCTTCCACAGGGCGAAGTCGCGGGGGTCGCGCTTGCCGCGGGGATCGGCGTCCGGGGCGTCCTGCATGTCCTCGACCCGCTGCCGGGTCAGCTCCCCGTAGCGGGGCCAGGACCGGACGTCGAAGTACACGTCCCCGGAGCCGTCCGTGGCCGGGTAGGCGTGACCGGCGTCGATCAGCTCCTGGATCAGCGCGTGCATCTCGGGCACGTGGCCCGTGGCGCGCGGCTCGTACGTGGGGCGGTCGATGCCCAGGGCGGCGTATGCCTGCCCGAACACGCCCTCGAAGCGATAGGCCAGCGCCCACCACGGCTCCCGCGCGTGGTCGCCGCTGTAGTCCTGCTCGTAGGACGCGCGGGAGTTCACCAGGATCTTGTCGTCGATGTCCGTCACGTTGCGAACCGTGGTGACCTCCAGTCCGCGGAAGCGCAGCCAGCGGGCCAGCACGTCGAAGACCAGCGCCGAGCGCACGTGACCGATGTGCGGTGCCCCCTGCACCGTGGCCCCGCAGTAGTACAGGCGGGCCTCCCCGGGATGGACGGGGACGAAGTCCTTGATGGTCGCGGACGCGGTGTCGTAGAAGCGCAGAGTCACCGGGCCATTCTAACGGGGCATCCACCGCGCACGACGGCGCCCGGCAGCCCCCCGGCGGCCGCCACCGTGCGCGGCGCCGCGGCTCGGCTGTTCCCGCTCGACCGGTACGGCGCACTGGCCCCGCCCGGCCCGACCAGATCTGCGGGCCTTTCCTGCCGAGACATCCAGCGGTCCCGCGTCGGGTCCGAACGGGCGCGGCCGACGGCGGCGGGAACGGCGCAACTCGGGCGGGCGGCGTCGTCCTCCCGGAAGCTGCCGCCCGCGCGGACTGCGGCGCCCGGAGCTCAGGAGGTGCGCACCACCAGGGCCGTGGCGATCGCCGCGATGCCCTCCCCGCGCCCGGTGAGCCCGAGGGCGTCCGTGGTGGTGGCGCTGAGGTGCACGGGTGCACCCGCGGCCTCAGCGAGCACCGCGGCCGCCTCCTCCCGGCGGGGTGCGAACTTGGGGCGGTTGCCCACCAGCTGCACCGAGATGTTACCCACCGTGAATCCGGCCTCTGCCACGATCCGCACGGCCTCCGCGAGGATCCGGCAGCCGGAGGCCCCGGCGAACTCCGGGCGGTCCGTGCCGAAGTGCACCCCGAGGTCCCCCACCCCGGCGGCCGAGAACACGGCGTCCGCCGCGGCGTGGGCCACCACGTCCCCGTCCGAGTGCCCGCTCAGCCCCCGCTCGCCCGGCCAGTGCAGACCCCCGATCCACAGCGCAGTGCCCTCCGTCCCGAAGGCGTGGACGTCCACTCCCACCCCCACGAGGGGCAGCGGGTACGGGAGGCCCGCACCGGCCTCGGAGGCGGGTGCGGCGGACTGGTCGGGTTCGTGAGCCATGCGCCCATTGTCCCGGACGAGCCCTCGATCTGCGGACTCGCGGCCGTCGGCCGCGGTCCAGTCCGTCCGGGCAGCCGAGCACCTCGGCCCCGGGACTCCGGCCCGCTTCCGGGCGGGAAGCGCCTGGGCACCCGCGGGCCCGTCCGGGGCGGGTGAGCACTTCACGGCCTGCCGCTGGACGTGGCCGGGCGCTCCGTGGCGCTATGGGGGTGCCTTTCCGCATCGCGTGGCCTCGCGGGGGGCGTCGCCAGACCGCGGCCACCGCGGTGGTTCCCTGTGGGGCGTAGGGAGCGGATACCTCAGCCGCGGGACTCCACGACCGCACGCGCGAGGACCAGGTCCAGGGGGCGGGTGATCTTGAAGGACTCGAGGTCCCCGGCCACGAGGACCACCGGGTGCTCCGGGGCGTAGCGCTCCACGAGACTGGCGTCGTCCGTGATGCCGGCGGGATCCTCCGCGCCGCGATCCGGCAGCAGCCCCGCCGCCCCGTTCACCCGTTCCAGCAGGGCGCGCCCGAAGCCCTGCGGGGTCTGCACCGCCCGCAGGGCTGCACGGTCCACCGTCCCGGTGCTGCGCCCTGCGGGGTCCACCCCGCGCACGGTGTCCGTCACCTCGGTCACCGGCACCACGGCCTGCGCGCCGTCCTGCAGGGCGGCGAGCACCCGCGCGAAGACGGCGGGCGGGGTGAGGCAGCGAGCGGCGTCGTGCACCAGCACCCGCGTGACCCCGGAGGGCAGCGCGGCCAGGGCACGGGCCACGGACTGCGCGCGCGTGGCCCCGCCCGTGACGGCCCGCGCGCCGCACGCGGCCGCCACCGCGGTGAGCTCGGTGTCCCCCGCCGGCACGGTGACCAGCAGCGATGCCGCGGGCAGGGCCTCCCGCACCGTGGTCAGCGCGTGCTCCAGCAGCGGCCTCCCGGACAGCGGCACGAGCGCCTTGGGCATGCCGTACCCGAGCCGCGTGCCGGAACCCGCGGCGACGACAACGACAGCGAGCCCGTCCGGTGCGGACGGGCTCGCTGTGCGGTGGTGCATCACGACGGGGCGGGGATCAGGCCGCAGACAGGATGTCGTCCAGGCGCTTCTCCGCCTCTTCCTCGTCGATCTTCTTGGCCAGGGCCAGCTCGGAGGTGAGGATCTGACGGGCCTTGGTGAGCATCCGCTTCTCCCCGGCGGAGAGACCCTTGCCGCGGTCGCGCCGCCACAGATCACGCACGACCTCCGCGACCTTGAGGACGTCGCCGGAGGCCAGCTTCTCCAGGTTGGCCTTGTAGCGGCGGGACCAGTTGGAGGCCTCCTCGGCGTCCTGGGCCTGCAGCACCGCAATGACCTGCTTGAGACCGTCCTCGTCCACGACGTCTCGCACGCCCACGAGGTCCACGTTCTCCGCCGGGACCTCGATCATGAGGTCCCCCTGGGTCACCTTGAGCCGGAGATACATCTTCTCTTCACCCTTGACGGTGCGAGTCTTGATCTCCTCGATGGTCGCGGCACCGTGGTGCGGATAAACGACCGTTTCGCCAACCTCGAAAACCATGCACAAACCCCTTTCAGCGCGCCAAGTCTACCACGGTGTATGATTCGCCGACGCTTCCGGGACCCCTCCCGGACGGGCCCCGACGGGCCGTCGCGCACCGGCTCCGGGGCGGCCCCGGCCCGGCGCCACGGCCCGGGCCCGGATGCAGACGATCCGTGGCCAAACCGATAGACTGCACGCAGATCGAGTCCCACCGTCGGAGAGCCCGAGGAGTCCGTGCCGTGAAGAACGCCGCCCACAAGAAGTTGCAGCACCTCGGAATGGGTGCGGCAGCGCTTGCCGTCCTGACCAGCGTGAGCGGTTGCGCGTACATCAGCCCCCAGGCCACCACCGACAGCTTTGCCCCGGCGGACGGCGTGCAGATGGACCTCGGGGACCTGCAGCTGCGCAACGTGCTCGTGGTCGCGGAGAACGCGGACTCCGAGGGGCGCGTGCTGGGCACCGTGATCAACAACGGGGACTCCACCCAGACCGTGACCCTCGACGCCAAGGGCTCCAGCGCCAAGGTGGAAGTGCCCGCCAACAAGGAAGTGGTGCTGGAGAAGTCCAAGCCCGTGCTGCTCGAGAAGGCCGGCGCGAACCCCGGGCTCATGGTGGACACCACGTTCAGCGGCGACGGCCAGAACCAGACGGTCTCTGTGCCCGTCCTGGACCACACCTACCCCCGATACGCCTCCTTCGTGCCGGGCGGTGCCCCCACCACCCCGGCCAACCCCTCCAACACCAAGGCGCCCGAGGGCCAGCACGAGGGCGGTCACTGACCACCTCCCCACGGACCGGGTCTGCACGAGGAAGGGACCGCACCCCACGGTGCGGTCCCTTCCTCGTGTCGTGGGCTGGTGCGGATCAGGGCTCGAACTTGTAGCCCAGCCCCCGCACCGTGACGATGTGCTGCGGGGCGGACGGATCCGGCTCCACCTTCGAGCGCAGCCGCTTGACGTGCACGTCGAGGGTCTTGGTGTCCCCCACGTAGTCCGAGCCCCACACCCGGTCGATGAGCTGCCCCCGGGTCAGCACGCGCCCGGCGTTGCGCAGCAGCATCTCCAGCAGCTCGAACTCCTTGAGCGGCATGGCCACGGCCTCCCCGTCCACGTGCACCACGTGGCGCTCCACGTCCATGCGCACGGGCCCGGCCGCCACCGTGGACGTGATGAGCTCCTCGGGCTCGGCGCGGCGCCGGAGCACCGCGCGGATGCGCGCCACGAGCTCGCGGGATGAGTACGGCTTGGTGACGTAGTCGTCCGCGCCGAGCTCGAGGCCGAGGACCTTGTCGATCTCCGCGTCCTTGGCGGTGAGCATGATGATCGGGACGTTCGAGCGCTGCCGGATCTGCTTGCACACCTCCGTGCCGGACTGGCCGGGCAGCATCAGGTCCAGCAGGACCAGGTCCGCCCCGGCGCGGTCGAACTCCGCGACGGCGCGGATCCCGTCCGCCACCACCGTGACGTCGAACCCCTCCCGGCCCAGCAGGTAGGCCAGGGGGTCGCTCAGGGATTCCTCGTCCTCCACCATGAGAATCTGGGTCACGCGCGCTCCTCCACTCGCTGCTGACGGTTCCCGCCGCTGGATCGCGGCGGTTCGTGCTGGTCCTCGGGGTCCTCCATGGGCGGCAGCACCAGGGTGAACGTGGAGCCGCGCCCCGGCTGGGACCACACGGAGACCTCCCCGCCGTGCTGCGCCATCACATGCTTGACGATGCTCAGTCCCAGCCCGGTGCCCCCGGTCTGGCGCGAGCGGGCGCTGTCGACGCGGTAGAAGCGTTCGAACACGCGGTCCTGCTCGCTCTCGGGGATCCCCGGGCCCTGGTCCGTGACGGTGATCTGCGCCATCCCGTCACGTTCGCGCAGCCCCACTCCCACCCGGGTGTGCTCCGGGGAGTAGCGCACCGCGTTGTCAATGAGGTTGCGCACGGCGGTGACCAGCATGTCCGGGTCCCCGAACACGGGCACGTCGATCCGCCCGCCCACCCGGATCTCGATGTGCTTGGTCTCCGCGGCCAGGCGGCTGCGGTCCACGGCCTCGCCCACGGTGCGGTTGAGGTCCACCGGGGTGCCCTTGGCCACCACGTCCGTGCCCTGCAGGCGCGAGAGCTCGATGATGTCCTGCACGAGCGCGCTCAGCCGCATGGACTCGCGCTGCAGGCTCGCGGCGAAGTGGCGCACGGACTCCTCGTCCCCGGCGGCGTCCTCGATGGCCTCGGAGAGCAGGCTGACCGCCCCCACGGGGGTCTTCAGCTCGTGGGACACGTTGGCCACGAAGTCGTTGCGGATGGACTGGGCACGCACGATCTCGGTCTGGTCGTCGGCGAGCAGCAGGATGTACTCGTCCGCGATGGTGACCACCCGGACGTCCAGCACGATCGAGCCGCGCTGCAGCTGCCCCCGGGTGAGCTCCAGGCGCCTCTCCTCCACCACGCCGTTGCGCCGGGTGGCCCGGACCATGTCCAGCAGCTCCTGGTGCACCACGGTGTGCCCGCGCACGATCCCGTAGGCGTAGGCCGCGGGCGAGGCGCGCACGACGCCGTCCACACCGTCCACGACCACGTAGGCGAGCCCCAGCGCGGCGAGGATCTCGGCGGTGCCCTCCGGCAGGGTGGGCTCCTGGACGTCCGCGAGAAAGTGACGACGCCGCTGGCTCACCCGCACGGCGATCAGCCCGCTGATGCCGAGCAGGAAGCCGATGAACCCGGCCAGCAGGGCAATCGTCGTCTCGCTCACGGGGCCAGCTTAGACGGCCGGGGCTCGGGAGGAGCCCGTGGCCGCCGGTCCGGGAGCGCGGTTCAGCCAACGTTCACCTGGGGATGTCGGTTCGTTCATGACCGCCTGGGAATCTGGGCGGGCGTGTGCGACGTCCTCGTGCCGCTGCCCCCGGTGGCACCCGGCCCGTGCGGGACGCGTAAGCTACGGGACCAAGAATTGCCGTGAACGAAAGGACGCCCCTGTGCGTAAGGTTTTCCAGGCCGAGCTCCACCAGGTGGGCGAGGAGCTGATCCAGATCGCCACGCTCGTGCAGCAGGCACTGGCCAGCGCCCGCACCGCCTTCCTCGACGCCGACATCCAGGTGGCCGAGGAGGTCATCTCCAATGACGCCCGCATCGACTTCCTGCAGAACGACCTCGATGAGCGCTCGATCGACATCCTCGCGCTGCAGGCCCCCGTGGCCTCGGACCTGCGCATGATCGTGGGGGCGCTGCGCATGAGCGCGTCCCTCGAGCGCATGGGCGACCTCGCCCGCCACCTGGCCCAGCTGGCCCGGCTCCGCTTCCCGGAGCCCGTGCTGCCGGAGTCCATGCGCGGGCACTTCGAGCAGATGTTCGACATCGACCTCAAGCTGCTCACCCGCATGATCTCCGTGCTGGAGGACCGGGACATCAGCGAGGCGGACGAGATCTTCGTGCTGAAGTCCGAGCTCAACCTCAAGCACCAGCAGGTCTTCGAGATGCTCGCCGCCCCGGACTGGGACTCCTCGGTGCCCACCGCGGTGGACGTGACCCTGGCCTCGCGCTACCTCGAGCGCATCGGGGACCACGGCGTCTCCGTGGCCCGCAAGGTCTCCTACCTCGTCACCGGGGACTGGGCCCCCGTCTCGGACACCCACCCCACCGGGCACGGTCACATCGGCGCCGACGCCGGCGAGTGAGCCCCGCGCACACGCAGTGCACATGAGGAAGGCCCCGCCTCTCGGCGGGGCCTTCCTCATGTGCGGGGCCTTCCCGGTGTGCCGGGCAGGGCGCTACTTCTTGCCCTGCGCGGCCACGGCTTTGATGGACTCGGCCGCGGCATCCGGGTCCAGGTAGCGACCGCCCGGGGTCACGGGACGCAGGTTCTGGTCCAGCTCGTAGTACAGCGGGATGCCCGTGGGGATGTTGAGCCCGGCGATGTCCTCGTCGGAGATCCCGTCCAGGTGCTTGACCAGGGCGCGCAGCGAGTTGCCGTGCGCGGCCACCAGAACGGTCTTGCCGGCCTTGAGGTCCGGGACGATCTGCTCGTCCCAGTAAGGCATGAAGCGCTCCAGGACGTCCTTGAGGCACTCGGTGCGCGGCAGCTCGGCCACGTCCGCGTAGCGGGGGTCCCCGGCCTGGGACCACTCGGAGGAGTCGTCGAGCGCGGGCGGCGGGGTGTCGTAAGAGCGGCGCCAGGTCATGAACTGCTCCTCGCCGTACTCCTCGCGGATCTCGGCCTTGTTCTTGCCCTGCAGCGCGCCGTAGTGGCGTTCGTTGAGACGCCAGGACCGCTTGACGGGGATCCAGAGCCGGTCCGCGGCGTCGAGGGCCAGGTTGGCGGTGTTCATGGCGCGGCGCAGCAGGGACGTGTGGACCACGTCCGGCAGCAGCTGGTTCTCGGCGATCAGTTCGCCGCCGCGGGTGGCCTCCGCGCGTCCCTTGTCCGTGAGGGGAACGTCCACCCAGCCGGTGAACAGGTTCTTCTCGTTCCACTCGGACTGGCCGTGGCGCAGGAGGATGAGCTTGTGGGTCGCTGAATCGGTAGCCATGGCCCCATTGTCCCACCCCGGCCCGCGCGGGGGAATGCGTGTCGTGCCCCGGCACGTACAGTGTCCGTGTGCCCGTTCCGCAGCGCCCCGTGGGCTCCATCACCCGGGGCACCACCAACCCCAACCGGTTGCGCCGCTCGGACCGCTACCTCACCGGTGTGCTGGCTCCCGTGCTGCGCCGCGCCACGGACCCCCTGCTGGTGGACCTGGGCTTCGGCGCCGCGCCCCTGACCACGGTGGAGCTGTGGCAGCGCGTGCGCGTCGTGCGTCCGGACGCGGAGGTCGTGGGCATCGAGATCGACCCCGGGCGCGTGGCGGCCGCCGCCTCCCACGCCCGCCCTGGTCTCTCCTTCCGCCGCGGTGGCTTCGAGATCCCCACCGGGGCCCGTTCGCCGGTGCTCGTGCGCGCGTTCAACGTGCTGCGGCAGTACCCGGTCGCGGAGGTCCCCGGGGCGTGGGCCCTGGCCGGTTCGCGGCTCGCCCCGGGCGGGGTGCTCGTGGACGGCACCTGCGACGAACTCGGGCGCCTGGCCACGTGGCTCTGCTGCACGGCGGACGGGCCGCAGACCTTCACGCTCAGCATGCGCCCCGGCGCCTTCACCGTGCCCTCGGACGCTGCCGCGCGGCTGCCCAAGGCCCTGATCCACCGCAACGTCCCCGGTGAGCGCGTGCACGCGTTCCTGGCCGCCGCCGACGCCGCCTGGCTGGCCGCCGCGGCGCTGTCCCCCTTCGGCACGCGGCAGCGCTGGACCGCGATGTGCCGTGAGCTGAAGGCCACCGGGTGGCCCGTGCTGCACGGTCCCGCCCGGTGGCGGCTCGGGGAGCTCACGGTGCCGTGGGCGTGCGTGGCGCCGCGCTGAGCACGGGCGGCTCAATAATGCCGCCGCCGGGGTGGTCCACCGGACGCGTGGGCGCAGGGGCCGCCGGATCACGGGCGCCGGCTCAGCGGGCCGGGCGGCCCGGGATCACCAGCGGCCGGGGTTCCTGGACTCGCCCGAGACCGCGGGCCGGACGTCCGCGAAGTACACGCCGGCAATGGTGGCGGCGATGAGCATGAGGATCAGGGAACCGGAGCTGGGCACCCCCACCCGGACCAGCGAGAGCGTGGAGAACACGGCGCTGAACACGGTGACCACGGCCGCTCCACCCGTGAGGGCGAGCCAGAAGGACTTGGTGCGCTTCCACGCCCGCTCGAACTGGACCGGCGAGCGCCGTACGCAGTCCAGGGCGGCGAGCAGCGCGAGCACGGCCACCACCACGGTGATCGCGTAGTCCAGGTAGTTGGCCAGAGCCAGGGCCCACGGGTAAGAAGTCACGCGAGCAGTCTACCGATCCGCGAGGGCGTCCAGGCCCGGGACGAGGTCTTGCCACAGATCCGCCACGTTCTCGATCCCCACGGACAGGCGCAGCAGGTTCTCCGGCACCGTGCGGGGCTCGTCCGGGTGGCGGCGGCGCCGTTCGACGAGGGACTCCACCCCTCCGAGTGAGGTGGCGGGGGTCCACACGCGCAGGCCGGAGACGAGATGTTCGGCCGCGGCGGCGTCGTCGTGGAGCACCACCGCGAGCACCGAGCCGAAGCCTCCCGCGAACTGGGCCACCGCGCGCTCGTGGCCGGGGTCCCCGGGCAGCCCCGGGTAGCGCACCCCGGCCACCGCGGGGTGCTCGCGCATCCGCAGCGCCAGCTCCGCCGCGCTGGCCATGGAGCGCTCGACGCGCACCGCGAGGGTGCGCAGCCCCCGCAGCGCGAGCCAGCACTCGAACGGGCCGGGAACCGCGCCCTCGAGCGTGCGCTGCGCGTGCAGCCGCTGCCGCAGCTCGGCCGTGGCGCACAGCACCGCGCCCATGAGCACGTCCGAGTGCCCGGAGAGGTACTTGGTGGCCGAGTGCACCACGAGGTGCGCGCCCAGCGTCAGCGGCTGCTGCAGCAGCGGGGTGGCGAACGTGTTGTCCACGCAGCTGAGCACGCCCCGCTCGCGCGCCGCGGCGAGCAGCGCGGGCAGCTCCGCGACCTCGAGCATCGGGTTGGTGGGACTCTCGATCCACAGCATGTCGGCACCGTCGAGGGCGGCGAGCACCGCGGCGGTGTCCGCGATGTCCACCGTGCGCACCGTGAGGATCCCCCGGTCCTCCCAGCGCCGCGCGAGCTGCACGGTGCCCTGGTAGCTGTGGCGCGGCACCACCAGCGTGCCGCCCACGGGGACGAGGCTGAGCACCGCGGCGATCGCGGCCATCCCGGACGCGTACGCCAGGGCGGGGCACGGAGCCTCCTCGAGCTCCGCGAGAACCTCCTCGAACGCCTCCCACGTGGGGTTGGCCGCCCGTGCGTAGGATCGGTCCTCCCCGGAGACCTCCCCCACCCCGCGGTAGGTGGACGTGAGCACCACGGGAGGGTTCACGGGGGCGTCGTGGGCGTGCTCGGGGCGGCCAGCGGCCACCGCCACGGTGTCTTTGTGCATGCCCCCACACTAGGGCCGGTGCGGCCGTGCGGGGCGCCCTGCCCAGGCCGGGCGCGCGCTCCAGGGTGTCGGGGCCGCTGGATAGAGTGGTGGGCGTGAAACAGTCAACGCGCGGGGCGCTCATCGTGTTCGAAGGCGGTGACGGCGCCGGGAAGTCCACCCAGGTCTCCGCCCTCGTGCAGGCCCTGCGCGCGGGCGGGCACACGGTCACGTGCACCCGGGAGCCCGGCGGCACGCCGCTCGCGGAGTCCGTGCGCGCGCTGGTGCTGGATCCCGCCCACGCACCGGTGGCACCGGCCACCGAGGCGCTGCTCTTCGCCTCGGCCCGTGCGGACCACGTGGCGCGGCTGATCCGTCCCGCCGTGGAACGGGGGGAGATCGTGGTGTGCGACCGCTTCGTCGACTCCTCGGTGGCCTACCAGGGTGCCGGGCGCGGGCTCGGGCTCGCGCGCGTGGCCGACCTGAACCAGTGGGCCCTGCAGGGCCTCGTCCCGGACCTCACCGTCCTGCTGGACGTGGACCAGACCACGGCCCAGGCACGACGCCGCCGGCGCGGGTCCGCCTCGGACCGCATGGAGGCCGAGGACCTGGCCTTCCACGCCACCGTCAACGCGGCCTTCCGTGAGCTCGCGGCAGCCGCACCGCAGCGCTACCTCGTGCTGGACGCCGCCGAGTCCGCAGAGCGGATCGCGCGCGCCGTCGCCGCCCGTGTGGCCCCGCTGCTGCCGACACCCACGGGAGGCACCCCGTGAGCGTGTGGGACGAGGTCGTGGGCCAGCCCCGCGTGGTCGAGCAGCTGCAGCGGGCCGCCCGGGACGAGAACCCCACCCACGCGTGGCTGTTCACCGGCCCTCCCGGATCCGGGCGCTCCACCGCCGCACGGGCGCTCGCGGCGGCCCTGCTGTGCGAGCACGGCACCGGGTGCGGGCAGTGCCACGCGTGCCGCACGGCTTTCGCGGGAACCCACGCGGACGTCACCAACTTCGTGACCGAGAACCCCCAGATCAGCATCGAGGAGGCCCGCGAGCTCGTGGTGCGCGCCCAGGACCGCCCCTCCGTGGGGTCCTGGCGGATCATGATCGTCGAGGACGCCGACCGCATGACGGAGCGCACCTCCAACGTGATGCTCAAGAGCATCGAGGAGCCCCCGCCGCACACCATCTGGCTGCTGTGCGCGCCGTCCCCCATGGACGTGCTGGTCACCATCCGCTCCCGGTGCCGGGCCGTCACCCTGAAGGTCCCCTCCCCCGAGGACGTCGCCCGCCTGCTCGTCGCCCGCCACGGGGTCACGGAGCATCGCGCCGTGGAGTGCGCCCGGCTCGCCCAGTGCCACGTGGGCGTGGCCACGCGCCTCGCGCTCTACGACGACGCCCGCACCCGCCGTCAGGAGGTCGTCTCCCTGCCGCTGTCCATGCGCGGAGTCACCCAGGCCGTGCGCGCGGCGGACCGCCTGCACCGTCTCGCGGTGGACGAGTCCGCGGCGGACGCCGAGGCCCGCAACGACGAGGAGCGCGCGCAGCTGCTCGTGTCCATGGGCGCACCCGAGACCGGCCGGGTGCCCCCCGCCATCCGGGGTGCGCTGAACCGGCTCGAAGCCGACCAGAAGCGGCGCTCCCGCCGCATCCAGACCGACACCCTGGACCGGTTCCTGATCGACCTCACCACGTTCTACCGGGACGTGCTGAGCGTGCAGCTCGGCACCGGGATGCCGCTGATCAACCTGCACCTCGCGGAGCAGATCCAGGGCTACGCCACCAACACCGCCGCCGAGCAGACGCTGCACAGGATCGACGTGATCAGCGAGACGCGCCGGCGCATCCGCACGAACGTGAGCGCACAGCTCGCGTTCGAGGCCATGATGGTCTCCATCGTCTGAGACCCGGGAGGACCTCCGTGACACCACCCCTGCCCCGCCGTGCCCTGGCCCTGCTGGCAGCGGCCCTGCTGTGCCTCAGCGCGTGCTCGAGCGGCGGTGGGCAGGACCCCCGGGGCAGCGCGGATCCGGACGTCACCGCCGGCACGGACCCCGCGCTGCAGCGCTTCTACACGCAGACCCCGCAGTGGGGCGAGTGCGGCAGCACCTCCGGTGGGCAGCCCCTGCCCAAGGGCCTGGAGTGCGCGGAGCTCACCGTGCCCGTGGACTACGCCCACCCCTCGGGCGGGGACACCACCGTGGCGCTCGCCCGGCTGCCCGCGTCCGGCGGTGACGCCCGCGGCGCGCTGTTCCTGAACCCCGGTGGTCCGGGCGGGTCCGGCGTGGACATGATGGCCTCCACCGACTACTTCAGCTCCGCCAAGATCCGCAGGGACTACGACCTCGTGGGCTTCGACCCCCGCGGCGTGGTCCGCTCGGACGGCATCCGCTGCCTCTCCGACCGTGAGCTGGACGAGTGGCGTGCGCAGCCGGCGTTCGACCCCTCCAAGCAGTCGCTCGACGACGTGCGGAAGAGCTCGCAACGGATCGGCCGCGCCTGCCACGAGCACTCCTCCGCGGTGGTCTCCCACATGGACACCCAGAACGTGGCCCGGGACCTGGACGTCCTGCGGGCCTCCCTGGGCCAGGCCACCACCCACTACATGGGCTTCTCCTACGGCACGGAGATCGGCGCCACCTACGCCCACCTGTTCCCCCGCAGGACCGGCCGCATGGTGCTCGACGGCGCGGTGGACCCGGCCCTCGACGAGCGCTCCTCGTCCCTCGCCCAGGCCGAGGGGTTCGAGGACAACCTGCGCCACTTCGTGGCGGACTGCCAGGAGCACACCCGCGGCTGCGCCGTGGGCGGCGAGGACGTGGACGCCGGCGTCCGCAGGATCCAGGACATGCTGCACTCCGTGGCGCAGGGCCGCACTCGGACCTCCGACGGGCGCACCGTGACCCCCACGAACGCCCTCGAGGGGATCCTGGTGCCGCTGTACTCCACGAGCGGCTACGACCAGCTGAACTCCGCGCTGCACGAGGCCTTCGACGGCTCGTTCGACGCCCTCATGGCCTCCTCCGACGCCAACCACGGCCGGGACCCGTCCGGGAAGTACACCTCCAACGTGTCCATGGCGTTCCTGGCCGTGAGCTGCCTGGATGCCACCGACTCCGGTGTGACCGACGCCCAGATGACCCGGGCCGCACAGCAGATGACGGAACGGGCGCCCACGTTCGGCCCCTACCTGGGCTACGGGGCGGCGGCGTGCCAGGGGTGGCCGGACAAGCCGGTGACCCCGCTGCCGGAGCTGCGCGCGGACGTGGAGACCCCGGCGGTGGTCATCGGCACCACCCACGACCCCGCCACGCCCTACCCGTGGGCGCAGTCGCTGGCCTCCCAGCTGGGCCGGGCGCGGCTGCTGACCCACGAGGGCTACGGCCACACGGCCTACACCTCAGGCAGCGGCTGCATCACCCGGGCCGTGGACGACTACCTCCTGGACGGCACCCTCCCGGACGAGGGCACAGTGTGCCGCCAGAGCTGAGCCCGCGGGCCCGCCCTGATTGGTGGTGCTCAGCCGCCATCTGATACTGTTTCGGCGTGCATCTGGGGTGTCCACACCCCGGTCACGCCGCCTTAGCTCAGTCGGTAGAGCGATTCACTCGTAATGAATAGGTCGCCGGTTCGATTCCGGCAGGCGGCTCCGCGAAAGCCCCGTCACCACCAGGTGACGGGGCTTCTCCCGTGTCCGGGCCCGGCCCCCATGGGATGCAGGACCACGCGCGGCGGGCCGGGCCCCTGCCCGGCGTGCCTGATCTCACCAGCCGCGGTGGGCTCCCGTCCCATCGATGCGGGGAACGCCCCGGGCCGGGGCGGCTCGCCGACGAGAGCGCGGCCGCGGGCGGGGGCGTGTCAGTGCTCGTGCGAGCGCTCGTCCGCGAGGAACGCCTCCGGCTGAGTGCGGCGCAGCCAGCGGGTGTGCACCCGGAAGTTGATCTCCACCAGCACGGAGCCCACGGCGGCGATGGCCACGGCCGCCCAGAACAGGGACGCGTGCGGCAGCTGGAACTGGTGGTACGCCAGCGACAGCGGCACCACGAGCACGAGCACCAGACCCGCATACATCGTTAGCACCAGGGCCAGCCGCACGGCCGTGAGGGGGCGGGAGCCCACGCACAGCACCCACAGCCCCACCAGCACGAGCACGATGAAGCTCGCGGTCTGGAACGCCCGTGTGCTCTCGGCGGGGTCCAGGGTGCGCTCGTAGAAGTTCAGCCCCACCACGCACAGCGTCACGATGGCCGCACTCGGCAGCGCGAAGTGCAGCGCCCGGCGCAGGTACCCGGAGACGTAGCGGCGGGTGTTGGGCAGCATGGTCAGGATGAAGGACGGGATGCCGATCATCAGGGCGTCCGCCGTGGAGTACTGGCGCGGCAGGAACGGGAACGTCCAGGCCAGCAGGCCGAGCGCGAGCCCCATCATGACCGCGAAACCGGTCTTGGTGAGGAACAGGTTGGTGACCCGTTCGATGTTCGCGATGATCTTCCGGCCCTCGGCGAGCACGGACGGCAGCCGGGAGAACTGGCCGTCCAGCAGCACCATGCGGGACACGGCCTTGGTCGCGGGAGCGGCGTTGCCCATCGCGATGCCGAGGTCCGCGTGCTTGAGCGCCAGGGCGTCGTTGATGCCGTCACCGGTCATGGCCACCACGCGGCCGCTGTCCTGCAGCCCGAGCACCATGTTCTTCTTCTGGTGGGGCGAGACCCGGCCGAAGACGCTGTGCTCGAGTGCCGCACGGTGCAGCTCATCCCCGTCCTCCGGCAGGGCGCTCGCGTCCACCGCCCCATGGGAGACGTCCATGCCCGCCATTCCGGCGGCAGCCGCGACCGTGGCCGGGTTGTCCCCGGAGAACACCTTCAGGTCGATGCCCTGGTCCTGGAAGTACTGCAGGGTGCGGCGGGCGTCGGAGCGCACCTGCTCGCTGAAGGTCAGCAGCAGCTGCGGTTCGAGGTCCTCGGGCAGCGTCTGCGCCGCGCGCGGCTTCTCCCCGGGGCCGGTGTCCGCCATGACCAGGTGGGGTGCGTGGGAGAGCACCATGGTGCGCATGCCCGCGGCCGCGAGGTCCTGGGCGTGGCCCCGGGCCGCGGCCCGCTCCTCCCCCGCGAGCAGCACTTCCGGGGCCCCCAGGATCCAGGCACCGGTGTCGGGGAACTCCACGCCGGAGAACCGGTTGGCGGAGGAGAAGCCCAGCACGGCAACGGGCTGGGCCGGGTTCGGGTGCTCGAAACCCTCGGCGAGCGCCGCGGCCGTGGGGTTGGCGTGCGGGTCCGCCCCGAACCACGCGAGCGCCGCGGCGGCCTCCGGGGAGGGCTCCAGGACGTCCTCCCGGGCGTCCGCCTCCGCTGCCGTGCCGACGACGCCGCCCGGCCCGGCGGCGTCGTCCCGCGCCGGGGGCATCAGGCTGCGGGCGGCGTCGAACGAGACGCCGCCCTCCGTGAGGGTGCCGGTCTTGTCGAAGCACACCGTGTCCACGCGGGCGAGCACCTCCACGGCGGGCTGCTCCTGGATCAGCACCTCGTCCCGGGCGAGCTTGACCGCCGCCACGGCGAAGCTGATGGTGGTCATCAGCGCGAGTCCCTGCGGGATCATCGAGGCCACAGAGGACACCGCGGCCACGAGGGCGTCCTGCCAGGACCCGGAGTCGAGGGCCCGGTGCCAGCCGCCGGCTGCCTGCATCTGACCGTTGAGCACCACCGCGATGATGGGGACCAGGGCGATGGTCAGCCACCGCACCACGCGGGCGAGGGAGGCCCGCAGCTCCGAGTTGATGGGCGCGAACTGCCGCGCCTCGTTGGCGAGCTTCGAGGCGTGGGACTTCTCCCCCACCGCGGTGACGCGCACCGCGCCCGAGCCGCTGGTGACGCTCGACGCGGAGAACATGCGGTCCCCGGGGTGCTTGAGAACGGCGTCGCTCTCACCGGTGAGCAGGGACTCGTCGAGGTCGAGTCCGTCCGCGGAGAGCACCACGGCGTCCGCAGGCACCTGGTCCCCGCGGCTGAGCAGCAGGACGTCGTCCAGCACGATCTCCTCGAGGGGGATCTTCACGCTGCGCCCGTCGCGCAGCACGGTGGCCGGGTCCCGGCGCAGCAGGGCGATCTTGTCCAGCTGCCGCTTGGCGGAGTACTCCTGCACGAAGCCGATGACCACGTTGCTCAGCGCCGCGAGGCAGAACAGCAGGTCCAGCCACCGGCCCAGCGCGATGATCACCGCCGCGCACAGTCCCAGCACCAGGTTGAACAGCGTGAACACGTGGGTGCGGATGATGGCCCACACGCTGCGCGACGTGGTGGACGACGCCGCATTGGTGAGTCCGAGCTCCACGCGCTCGGCGACGGCCTGCGAGCTCAGCCCCTCCCTCACCAGCGTGCCGTCGTCGGCCCTCTGCGGCCTGGGCGCGGCGTTCTGGGTGCGTTGGGGCATCGCTCTCCTCGCAGCTGTCGGTGGTGCCCCCAGTCTAGGAGGGCCCCCGGCCGATGGCGCGCCTTGGAGCGGTCAGCGCGAGTCCCGACGTCGCGCGGCTCCGGGAACGGGTTCCCGGTGGCCCTCGCGCGCTCCCCCGAAGGTCTCAAGATGGCAACGATTGCCCCCGGGTCTTCCTCGGCACAACGCCGTTTTATAACATCGTCGGCAGGTTGTCGCGGCCCAGGCCGCCGCGACGTCCGTCACAGGGGACACAACGGTGCCCCGGACGGGTTTTCCACCGGCCACGGCGGCCGGGGAGCGGGAGACCTGTCCGGGCATCGTCCCTGTCCGGCTCAGCGCGCTGCCGGGCCCTGCGGGTGGTCCGCCATCAGCGCCTCGGCCGCCACCACGTAGTCCTCGACCACCGCGCAGCGGCGCCGGATCGAGTCGAGGGAGGGGTTCGTACTCCGCCCGGAAGCCGGGCTCTCACCCGGCGCGGCGGGTTCCGCGGTCGGGCGGGCCGTCTCGGCCGCCCCGCCCCGCTCGACCGCCCCGCCCCGTTCACCGCCGGGCACTGTCGGGGCAGGTTCCGGGGAGACCGGCCCTGCATCCGACCCCAGGGGCGAGCCCGCGGCCGGTTCCGCGCCCGCGGGAGCCGCGCGGGCGGCGTCATGCCGGGGACACGACGCCGCTGCCGCGCGGGGGACGCCCTGCGCGGCAAAGCGCGCCATCGTCAGGGCCTCGGCGGTCTGGGCCATCGAGTTGCCGGCCCGCGAGAGCTGCCGGTGGACGTCCGAGAGGTAGCCGGACGTGGAATGGGGGATGTCCTGCGTCTGGGAGGGCGCGCGGGTGTGGGCCTCGGTGCACACGGCCCGGACCCGCGGCAGCAGCTCAGCCAGCTCGTTGGCCACGGGCACGGCCGCGGCGCGCAGCTCGGGGTCGCGCACCGACTCGAGGATCTGGTGGTAGCGGTCCAGGCCGCGCTTGAAACGGTCGTGGGCGCGGCGCCACACGCCCTCGCCCAGCTCCCGCTCGTCCCGGCGCGAGGCCCTGTAGTCACCGAAGAAACCCACCGTCATCCCTCTTCCGCATCCGCGTCCCGCACCCTCGGGCAGCGGTTCATGCTACCGCCTCAGCAGCACCGGCCCTCGGGGTGGGCGTCCTGCCAGTCCTGCCAGTCGCGCCAGAACTCGCGTTCCGTCATGGGCGGCTGGTCGCTGCCGCTCGCGCGGTGATACTGCAGGTAGCGCTCGTACCGGTCCGCGCCCAGCACCCCGTTGCCGAAGCGCACCGCCGCCCGGCACCAGCCCGCCGCCCGCGCGAGCAGCGGGGCCGGGCTCGTGCCGGGCATCAGTGGCCCCCGCCCGTGGGGGTGCGCTGCTCGAGGGGCAGCACCTGCCACTGCTTCTCGAGGGCCTTCTCGGAGGGGGTGGCCACCAGGCCCGACGGCGCGTAGAACCGGGACTCCACGAACGGGTCCTCGTTCCCGCCGCGGCCGCGTCCCCGCACCGCCCGGACCGTCTCCAGGGTGGCCATGACCACCACGACGATGGTGAGCACCACGAACAGGATGGACAGGGTGCCCTGCACGAACGTGTTGCGCACCACCGCCTCCATGGCCTCCACGGACTTGGCGGTGCCGAAACTCGTCCTGCCCTGGGCGAGGGCGTCCTTGAACGCCACGTGGTTGGCCCAGTAGCCCACCTTGGGATCCGGGGAGAAGATCTTGAACCACGAGCCGGTCACGGTGACCACCACGTCGAACACGAGCGGAACCAGGATGATCCACAGGTACCGGAAGCGCCCCTGGTTGGCGGCGATGGCGAGGCACACGGCCAGGGCGATCGCCGCGAGCAGCTGGTTGGCGATGCCGAACAGCGGGAAGAACGTGTTGATCCCGCCCAGCGGATCCGTGACTCCCAGGATGAGGATCGAGCCCCAACCCGCCACCATGATCGCGGTGGTGAGCCACGCCCCGGCCCGCCAGTTCACGTCCCGGAACTTGGGGAAGAAGTTGCCCAGGGTGTCCGTGAGCATGAACCGGGCCACGCGGGTGCCCGCGTCCACCGCGGTGAGGATGAACAGCGCCTCGAACATGATGGCGAAGTGGTACCAGAAGCTCATCATGGAGGCCCCGCCGAACCACTGCTGCATGATGTGAGACAGCCCCACGGCCAGGGTGGGGGCGCCGCCGGTGCGGGAGACGATGGTCTCCTCCCCCACGGCGTCCGCGGTGCCCTGCAGCAGCTCGGGGGTCACGTGCACGCCCGAGAGTCCGAGCGAGTTCACGAACGCGGCGGCGCCCTCCACGGTGCCCATGGTGGCCGCCGGGGAGGCGTTCATGGCGAAGTAGATCCCGCGGTCGATCGACACGGCCGCGACGAGCGCCATGATGGCCACGAAGGACTCCATGAGCATGCCGCCGTAGCCGATGAAACGCGCCTGGCGCTCCTTCTCGATCATCTTGGGAGTGGTGCCCGAGGCGATCAGCGCGTGGAACCCGGACAGCGCCCCGCACGCGATGGTCACGAACAGGAACGGGAACAGGGACCCGGTGAAGGCCGGCCCGTCCGTGCGGCTCGCGAACTCGCTGACCGCGGGAACGGTGATCTCGGGGCGCACCACCACGATCGCGGCGGCGAGCAGCACAATGGTGCCCACCTTCATGAACGTGGAGAGGTAGTCGCGCGGGGACAGCAGCAGCCACACCGGCAGCACGGCTGCCACGAAGCCGTAGCCGATCACGCACCACGCGAGCGTGACGCGGTCCAGTGTGAACAGCTGCGCGCCGAGCTCGGTGTCCGCGACCCAGCCGCCGCCCACGATCGCCGCCATGAGCAGCACGAAGCCGATCACGGAGACCTCCATGACCTTCCCCGGGCGCAGGTAGCGCAGGTAAACGCCCATGAACAGGGCGATGGGGATGGTCATGCCCACCGAGAACACGCCCCACGGGGACTCGCCCAGGGCGTTGACGACCACCAGCGCGAGGATCGCCACGATGATCACCATGATGGACAGCGTGGCGATGATCGCGGCGTAGCCGCCCACCACCCCGAGCTCCTCTCGAGCCATCTGACCCAGCGAGCGGCCACCGCGGCGCATCGAGAAGAACAGCACGAGGTAGTCCTGCACCGCCCCGGCGAGGATCACGCCCACGATGATCCAGATGGTCCCGGGCAGGTACCCCATCTGGGCGGCCAGGACGGGACCCACGAGCGGACCCGCCCCGGCGATGGCCGCGAAGTGGTGGCCGTAGAGCACGCGCCGGTCCGTGGGCAGGAAGTCCTTGCCGTTGGCGTGGTACTCCGCCGGGGTGGCCCGCCGGTCGTCCGGACGGGTCAGCTTCATCTCGATGAACTTGGAGTAGAAGCGGTACGCGATGAAGTAGCTGCACACGGCGGCGAACACGAACCAGATGGCGTTGATGGACTCGCCGCGTGCGAACGCGATCATGGCCCAGGCGATCCCGCCCAGCAGGGCCACGGCCACCCACAGGGCGATCCGCAGCGGGGTCCACCGGGTCTGCTCGCGGTCGAGCATCTCGGGATCCACGTGGTTGGGCGGGAGGTCGCTCGGACCTCCTCCGGTGGGGCGGGGTGCCCCCGCGGGCTGACGGTGTGTGGTGCTCATGGGGAAGGCTCCGAAGGTCGTGCCGACACGCTGGGTGCCGCGTGTGATTGCCCGCACGATTGTATGCGAGCCGCGCCACGTGCCCGCCCCGGTGACCCCGCCCGGCGCCGCGGGCGCATCACATGCTCAGCAGCACCTTGCCCACGTGCGAGCCGCTGTCGAAGTACTCGTGGGCCTCGCGGACCTGCTCCAGCGGGAACGTGCGGGACACCAGCGGGCGCACCCGGCCCGCGGCCACGAGCGGCCAGACGTGCTCGCGCACCGCGGCCATGATGGCCGCCTTCTCCGCGGCGGGGCGCGCCCGGAGGGTCGTGCCGATCACCGCCGCGCGCTTCTGGAGCAGCCGCCCCACGTTCAGCTCGCCCGTGGCACCGCCCTGCATGCCGATGATCACGATGCGCCCGTTCGTGGCCACCGCCCGGAGGTTGGGGTCCAGGTACTTCGCGCCCACCACGTCCAGGATCACGTCCGCGCCGCGGCCGTCGGTGAGCTCCTCGACCCGGGCCACGAAGTCCTCGTCCCGGTAGCGGATGGGTGTGGCACCCAGCTCCTCGACCACCCGGGCCTTCTCCTCGCTGCCCACGGTGGCCAGCACGGTCATGCCGAGGGCACGGGCCACCTGGATCGCGTGGGTGCCGATCCCGCCGGCGCCCCCGTGCACGAGCAGCGTCTCGCCCTCGCGTGCCGCGGCGGCCATGAACACGTTGGAGAACACGGTGGCCGCCACCTCGGGCAGTCCCGCGGCCGCCACCGGGTCCACACCCTCGGGCAGCGGGAGCACCTGCTGCCACGGGGCGAGCACCCGCTCGGCGTAGCCGCCCGAGTCCACGAGGGCCACCACGGGATCACCCACGCTCAGTCCGGCGTCGGCCGGGACGTCCTCCCCCAGCTCCAGCACCGTGCCGGAGACCTCCAGCCCGAACACGTCCGTGGCGTCCGGGGGCACGGGGTAGTGGCCCTGGCGCTGCAGGACGTCGGCGCGGTTGAGCCCCGCGGCGGCCACCTCGATCAGCACTCCACCGGCCGTGAGCTCCGGCTCGGGCACCTCGCTCACCGTGAGGACCTCGGGTCCGCCAGATTCCAGGTCGCGCACTGCACGCATGGGACTTCCTTCCACTCGTCGTCTCGTCCCGTCCATCCTCACGCCGCACGGGCCGGGAGCACCAGCGCACGACGCCGCTGTTCCCCCTCCGCGCAACGGCGGCACCCGGGTGCCCGCGACGGCGCGTGACGTGGGCGCGGCACCCCGGTGGGCGGCGTCGTCCCCCGGACCGGGCCCGTGCTGCGGCATTGGCCCGGCGGGCGCGGGCCGTGGAATAATGGCGACTCGTCCGTCGCGGGCGCGAGGCCCGCGACGGACGGAGGGAAGGTTGTCCGAGCGGCCTAAGGAGCTGGTCTTGAAAACCAGTGTGCGGTAACCCCGTACCAAGGGTTCAAATCCCTTACCTTCCGCCCACCACGAAGCCCCTGCCCCCTGGAGTTCCAAGGGGGCAGGGGCTTCATCCGTGTCCGGGGACCGCGGGTCAGAGACCCACGACCTCCCGCAGCTGCGTGCTGATCTGCTGCAGCCGCTGGGCGGCGTCCTCGCGCGGCACGGGATCGCCGTCGAGCACCGGCAGCACGACCTCCAGGTAGCACTTGAGCTTAGGCTCGGTGCCGGAGGGGCGCACGATCACGCGGTCGTCGGCCTCGGTGCGCATGAGGATGCCCTCGGTGGGCAGCATCTCGGGCCCGCCCCTGGCCAGGTCCACGAACTCGGCGATCGGGGACCCCGCGAGCTCCGTGGGCGGGTTCTCCCGCAGCCGCTGCATGCCGCGGGTGATCAGGGAGAGGTCCGCCACGCGGAACGTGAGGGGCGCGGTGGCGTAGAGCCCGTGCATGTGGGCCAGCCGGTCCAGCTCCTGCTGCACGGTGGAGCCGCGCTGCTTGAGCCCGGCCACCAGCGAGGCCACGCGCACCGCGGTGGACACGCCGTCCTTGTCGCGGACGGCGGTGGGATCGGTGCAGTAGCCGATCGCTTCCTCGTAGCCGAAGCGCAGCCCCGGGGTGCGGGCGATCCACTTGAACCCGGTGAGGGTCTGGCGGAAGGAGAGCCCGTGGCGCTCGGCGATCCGTCCGAGCAGCCGGCCCGAGACGATCGAGCACGCCAGGGTGTCCCCGGACCGGTCCGGGTCGGAGGCGGCGTCCTCACCGAGCAGCGCCCCGAGCTCGTCACCGCTGAGGCGGCGCCAGTCCTGGGCGGGATCGCCCGTGCCCGCTCCCGTGGGGATGGCCACGGCGCAGCGGTCCGCGTCCGGGTCCATGGCAATGGCCACGTCGCAGTTCTCGCGAGCGGCGAGTGCCATGAGCAGGTCCATGGCTCCCGGCTCCTCCGGGTTGGGGAACGCCACCGTGGGGAAGTCCGGGTCCGGCTCCGCCTGCTCGGCGACCACCGAGACGTTGCGGAACCCGGCGGCGTCGAGCACGCGCAGGGCGGTGCCGAGCCCCACGCCGTGCATGGGGGTCAGGGCGATGGAGATGTCCTGGGAGGTCTCGGAACCGGCCCGCAGCGAGGAGGCGCGCTGCACGTAGTGCTCGAGCACGGCGTCGTCGGCGGTGCTCACGGCCTCGGGGTCCCGGGGGACCTCGTCCGCGAAGGGCGTGGCCGCGATGCGCTCGGCGATCCGGGCGTCGTCCGGCGGGACGATCTGCACGCCCTTCTCGTCGTCGGTGTCCACGGCGCGGCCGCCGAGGTAGACCTTGTAGCCGTTGTCGGCGGGCGGGTTGTGGGAGGCCGTGACCATCACGCCGGCGTCCGCGCCGAGCTCGCGCACCGCGAACGCCACGAGGGGCGTGGGCAGCTGGGCGGGCAGACGCACGGCGCGGCACCCGGCCGCGGCGAAGACCGCTGCGGCGTCGGCGGCGAAGTCCTCGGAGCCGTGGCGGGCGTCGCAGCCCACCACCACGAGGGGCTCCGGGCCCACGCGGTCCAGCAGGAACGAGGCCAGCCCGGCACTCGCACGGATCACCACGGCACGGTTCATGCGGGACTCCCCCGCACCGACCGCGGCGCGCAGCCCGGCCGTGCCGAAGACCAGCGGGCCCTGGAACCGGGACTCGAGGTCCGCGAGCGCATTCTCGTCCCCGCCCCGGGCCTGCTCCAGCAGGCTGTGGAGCTCGGCGCGCGTGGCGTCGTCGGGATCGTGGTCCAGCCACTGCTGGACGCGGTCGACAAGCTGGATGTTCATCAGGAATCCAGTCCTTCCAGTACCGAACGTGTGCCGGAGAGCCCCAGGCGGGTTGCTCCGGCCTCGACCATGGCGAGCGCGGCCTCCGTGGTGCGGATGCCGCCCGAGGCCTTCACCCCGAGGCGATCCCCGACGGTCTGCGCCATGAGGCGCACGGCCTCTACACTCGCGCCACCGGCGGGGTGGAAGCCCGTGGAGGTCTTCACGAAGTCCGCTCCGGCGACCTCCGCCGCCTGGCACGCGGCGACGATCTGCTCGTCGCTCAGCGCGGCGGACTCGATGATGACCTTCAGGACGGTGGGCTCGGGGCACGCGGCACGAACGGCCTCGATGTCCTCGCGCACACCGTCCCAGTCCCCGTCCATCGCGAGGCCGAGGTTGATGACCATGTCCACCTCGTCCGCGCCCTGGGCCACGGAGTCCGCGGCCTCCACTGCCTTGACCTCGGAGGGGTGCGCCCCGGACGGGAAGCCGCACACGGTGGCGAGCTTCACGCCCTCGGGCAGCTCCACGTCCAGGCGGGACGGCGAGACGCAGATGGAGTAGGTGCCCAGTTCCCCGGCCTCGCGGGCCAGCTCCGCCACCTGCTCCGCGGTGGACTCGGGCTTGAGCAGGGTGTGGTCGACCATGGCGGCGAGCTCTGCGCGGGTGATCATGTGGTTCTCCTTGGTGGTTCGTGGGGCTGCCGCACGGTGGGCGGCAGCGGTCGTGGGGTACGCCGTACGCACGGCGGGGCGGGGAGCGCGCTCAGGCGATCCGGTCGATCACCACGTCCTCGCGGGCGCCGGTGCCCTCCGCGGCGTCGGGATCGATGGTGGCGCCCCCGGACAGGGACTCCAGGGCGCGCTCGAAGCGCTCGGGGGTGTCCGTGTGCAGGGTGAACAGCTTCTGCCCCCTGGTGACGCGCTCACCGGGCACCGCGTGGATCTCCACACCGGCGCCGGCCTGCACGGGATCGCCCTGCCGGGCACGGCCGGCACCGAGGCGCCACGACGCCACACCCACGGACATCGCGTCCATCTCGGTGAGCACGCCGTCCGTCTCGGCCAGCACGTCCTGCGTGTGCTTCGCCTCCGGCAGCGGGGCCTCGGGGTCACCGCCCTGCGCGGCCACCATGGCCTTCCAGGCGTCCATGGCGCGCCCGTCCTGCAGCGCGGCCTCGACGTCCGCATCCTTCACACCGGCCGCGGCGAGCATCTCCCGCGCGAGCGCCACGGTCAGGCGCACGACGTCGCTCGGCCCGCCCCCGGCGAGCACCTCCACCGACTCGCGCACCTCCAGGGCGTTGCCCACGGTGCGCCCGAGCGGGCGGGACATGTCCGTGAGCAGCGCGACGGTGTCCACCCCGTGGTCCTTGCCGAGGTCCACCATGGTGCGCGCGAGCTCCCGGGCGTCCTGCTCGGACTTCATGAACGCGCCCGGGCCGGTCTTGACGTCCAGCACCAGGGCGCCGGTGCCCTCGGCGATCTTCTTGGACATGATGGAGGACGCGATCAGCGGGATGCACTCGACCGTGGAGGTGGTGTCACGCAGCGCGTAGAGCTTCTTGTCCGCCGGTGCCAGGCCGCTGCCCGCGGCGCAGATCACCGCACCCACGGTGTCCAGGATCTCCATCATGCGCTCGTTGGAAAGGTCCGCGCGCCACCCCGGGATGGCCTCCATCTTGTCCAGGGTGCCGCCCGTGTGGCCCAGGCCGCGGCCCGAGAGCTGCGGCACGGCCACCCCGAAGCTCGCGACCAGCGGGGCGAGCGGGAGGGTGATCTTGTCCCCCACGCCACCCGTGGAGTGCTTGTCCGCGGTGGGCCGGGAGAGGGCCTTGAAGTTCATGCGCTCGCCGGAGTCGATCATGGCCTGCGTCCAGCGGGAGATCTCGGTACGGTCCATCCCGTTGAGGAAGATGGCCATGGCCAGGGCGGACATCTGCTCGTCCGCCACCACGCCGCGCGTGTAGGCGTCGATCACCCAGTCGATGGCCTCGGGGGACAGGGTCCCGCGGTCCCTCTTCATGCGGATGACGTCAACGGCGTCGAACGCTTCGACCATCGTGTTCACTCCCTCGTTCAGATGCGGCGCCGTGCTGGTGCGGGTGCGCGCCCGCGACACGACTCACCGTCAATCCTATGCGCGGTTTCGGAAAATCTGGCAACTATAGTTTTGACAAATGTTCGCACCGCGGCAGAGCCGCCGCGGTGCCGTGAATCGAAAGCTGGGGTCACCGTGGACCGTTTCCAGGGCCTGATCGGGATCTTCCTGATCCTGGGCATCATCGTTCTCCTCTCCCGTCAGCGCAGCGCCATCAAGTGGCGCACCCTCGCCGTGGGGCTGGCCCTGCAGGTGGGCGTGGCGCTGCTGATCCTCAAGTGGGGCCCGGGCTTCGAGGCCCTGAAGTGGTTCTCCGACCTGGTGCAGGGCCTCATCGGCTTCACCAACGAGGGCACCACGTTCGTCTTCGGCCCGCTCATGGACGAGAAGAACGGCTTCGTCTTCGCGCTCAACGTGCTGCCGGTGATCATCTTCCTGGGCGCGCTCATCAGCGCGCTGTACTACCTGAGGATCATCCAGGTGTTCGTGCACGTGCTGGGCACCGTGCTGAACAAGATCATGGGCACGTCCAAGATCGAGTCTGTGTTCGCCTCCACCGTGATCTTCCTGGGCCAGAGCGAGGCGCCCCTGATGATCAAGCCGTACCTGAGCAAGCTCACGCGCTCCGAGCTGTTCGCGTGCATGACCGGCGGTTTCGCCGCCGCCGCGGGCTCCACCCTGGTGGGCTACTCCCTGCTGGGCGCCCCGCTGCCCTACCTGCTCGCGGCATCGGTCATGAACGCCCCCGGCTCCCTGCTGGTGGCCAAGGCCCTGATGCCGGAGACCGAGAAGTCCGTGGCGTCCGTGAACGCCCTCAAAGTGCGGGACACCGAGTCCAAGAACCTCATCGACGCGATCGGCACGGGTGCCCTCAACGGTGGGCGGATCGCCGTGATCGTGGGCTGCCTGCTGATCGCGTTCATCGCCCTGATCGCCCTGGTCTCCTCCGTGCTCGGGTGGGCCGGCTCGCTGTTCGGCTTCGAGGGGTGGTCCCTGGAGGGTCTGTTCGGCATCATCTTCGCGCCGCTCGCGTGGGCCATCGGCGTGCCGTGGCAGGACGCCGCGCAGGTGGGCAACTTCATCGGCCAGAAGACCATCCTCAACGAGTTCGTGGGCTACACCTCGTTCGGTCCCGCGATCCCCAGCATGGATCCCCAGTCCGTGCTGATCACCACGTTCGCCCTGGCCGGCTTCGCCAACCTCTCCTCGATCGCCATCCAGATCGGCTCCATCGGCGGGCTCGCCCCGGACCGTCGCGGGGACGTGGCCAAGATGGGCCTGTTCGCGCTGTTCGGCGGCTTCCTCACCAACATGCTCAACGCCGCGCTCGTCGGCGTGATCATGGGCCTCTAGCGTGGCCTCGCGCGTGACGAGAGGGTGCGCCGCATGCGGCTGAGCGCCCGGGACGCGCAGTCCCTGGAGGTGGCCCGGCTGTACTACCAGCGCGGCCTCGCGCAGGCGGACGTGGCCCGGCAGCTGTCGATCTCCCGCCCCACGGTCTCCAAGCTGCTGCAGCACGCGAAGGACCGCGGCTTCGTGAGCATCGAGATCCGCGATCCGCGTGCTGTCTCCTCGGACGTGGGGCGGGAGCTGTGCCTGCGCTTCGGGCTCACCCAGGCGCGCGTGGTGGCCGCCGCGGACACCGACGACGAGCTGCTGCACGAGCTCGGCGGCATGGGCGCCCAGGTGCTCGAGGAGAACGTGGCGGACGGGGACCTCGTGGGCATCACGTGGGGGCGCACGATGCGCGCCGTGGCGCAGGCCCTCACCCCGCAGCCGCGCAGCGGGGTGCACATGGTGCAGCTCAAGGGTGGTAGCGGCCTCACCTCACCCCTGGCGGGCCACCACGAGACGGTGCGGCTGCTGTGCGCCGCGTTCGGCGCCTACCCGCACACCCTGCCCCTGCCCGTGCTCTTCGACAGCCCCGAGGTCAAGCGCGTGGTGGAGCAGGACCGCCACATCAGGTATGTGCTGGACCTGGGCCGCAGCGCACGGACCGCCCTGTTCACGGTGGGCTCGGTGGCCGAGGACTCCCCCGTGCTCGTGCGGGACTATCTCACGGCCCGCGAGCGCGAGGCCGTGGCCCGCAGCGCGGTGGGCGACCTGTGCTCCCACTTCATCGACGCCCACGGCGCCCCGGCCGTGCCCGCCCTGGACGAGCGCACCGTGTCCCTGCCTCTGGACGAGCTGCGGCAGAAGGAGATCCGGATCTGCGTGGCCGGCGGCACCGCCAAGGTGCCAGTGCTGCGCGCGGCCCTGCAGGCCGGCTACGTCTCCCACCTGGTCACGGACGAGCGCACCGCACGCGCCGTGCTGGGCTGAGCACCCGGGCCCAGGACGACGCCGCCCGCGCCCCCGGGTGCCCGGCTCACGGCTGCGCGCCGGCGAGGACGTCCTGCGCGATCTGGTCCGCGTCCGCGATCGTGCGCGCCCCGAGGTGCGCCGGGGACTCCGCCTCGGCCGCGATGGCCACCCCCCACTGCACCGAGGACAGCTGCAGGCCGATCACGTAGATCCCCTGCTCCGCGTGGTCCTTGGCACCCACGGCGCGGTAGACGAAGGCCCGCGAGGCGGCGTCATCGTCCCTGGCGCCGCGCGCCCGCTGCGCGCTGACGTCCAGACCGGTGCTGGTCTCCGGGCTCGCGCCGTCGTGGGTCTCCATGAGCTTGGCGCGCACCAGGCCGCGCTCGTGCATGTGGCTGAGCAGCGGGGAGATGTTGCGGTGGACGTCGTTGGTGGGAGACATGGCCTCGATGAGCCACCGCGAGCGCCACGGGGCGTCCTCCACCCACGGGGACGCCGCCACGAAGCAGCCCTCCGAGCGGTCCACCACGAAGCGGGGCTCCGGGCCCAGGAAGCGGACCACGCCCGCGCGGGTGAGTGCCGCGAGCTGCTGGATCCGCAGCACGGGCGGGCCGGAAGCGAGGCCCTCCACGAGGGGTTCGAACTGGCGGCGCAGCTCGTGCACCCAGGAGGAGTCGGAGATCCCGATCTCGGCGAGCACGCACTTGAGCACGGTGCGCGCGGCGTTGAGGGAGGCGATCGCCATCTTGACGGGATCGTCCTCGCCGCGCAGCGAGCCGCGCACGTCCCGGTCCAGGTAGTGCACGACCGCGGCGGCGTACTCGTCGTGGCTGGCGAAGCTCACGTCCTCGAACGGGCGGGCCAGTCGGGCCTGCTGCAGCTGGCGGCCCGGGACCACGCTGTCCGAGATCAGGGCGTCGCTGCGGTGGGCCCAGTTGGGCTCGGCGGTGTCCCGCAGGATCGCGTCGAGGCGCCGCAGGAACCGGGAGGGGTCGTCCTGGAAGGCCTCCGGCGTGGTGCGCGCGAGCACCGAGTAGTAGTTCCAGATCACGTCCTTGCGGATCAGCGGCCACAGCTGCCGCTCGAAGGACAGCGTCCCGGGCGATGCGGCGGCCAGCTCCTGGACGGCCTCCAGAGTGAAGAAGCGGGTCTCCAGGGACTCGGCGTAGTACCCGCGCAGCACGGGCTTGGCCCGGTAGGGGGTGCCGCGCCGGGACCCCGCCACGATCTTCGGCTCCCGCCCCGAGGGCCGGTACACGAGCCGCCCGGTGTTCTCCGGATCCTCCTCGAACGTGCCGCCGCGGCCCTCGGTGAGCCGGGCCAGGGCGTCGCAGAAGTTCAGGCCCATCCCGCGCACCAGCACGGTCTCCCCGCTCGGCAGCTCGGACCAGGAGGCGTCCGCCGGCACCGTGGGCGGCCAGTACGTGAGCCCGTACTCGGCCGCGCCGTCCACGAGGTCCTTCTGGGAGGGACGCAGGTGGGCGTCCAGGTGCCCGAGCGCGAGCACCACCGCGTCCGCGGGCAGCACCAGACCGCCCGCGAGCTCCACCCCGTAGCGGTGCCGGCCGTCCGCGCGCACCCACGCGTCCACGGCCTCGCCCCGGTGGATCTCCAGGTGCACCGTGTCCGGGAGGTTCTCCCGCAGCGTGGCGAACACCCACTCCAGGTAGCGCCCGTAGACCGCGCGCGGCGGGTAGCCCTGCGGCGTCAGCTCGGCCAGGGCGTGCAGCTGCTGCTGCGTCAGCGCGGTCACCGGGGTGATCTCCCCGGCGACGACGCCGCGGCGCCACCGCTCGAAGCTCATGCCCCGCAGCGGGGCCACCGCGGGCACCTGCAGCGCGTCCGGGGCCGCGAGGACCGTGGGGAACAGGGAGGGGGTGTTCATGAGGAACACGTCCGACTGGTCGGTGCGCCACACGTGGCCCGGGCCCGGGGGGAAGGGGTCCACCAGGTCGATGTGCACGCGCGCCCCCGTGTGCGCGGACCTGGCCACGAGCCGCTCCACGACCGACAGACCCCGGGGACCCGCCCCCACCACCACCACGCGCTGCTGAATCACCATGCCTGCCAGGATATCCAGCGCCGGGCCGCGCCCCGGTCAGGAGCGCACCGGGCACGTCCGGTGCGGTGGGGAGCATCCGCCGAACGGGGCGCCGCCGTGTCGAGCGGTGCTCAGCGCACCGGGGTCCGGACCACCTTCCCCGTGGCGCGGGTCCAGGTGTAGCGCGTGAGGCTGCCCGTGCTCACGTGACGGAACTGCTGGTAGGCACCGTTGGCCGTGCGCACCTCGGGGGACGTGGGGTAGCCGGTCCCGGACTCGTGGCCGTCGCCGGCCCACTGCTTGCCGATCGCAGAGGACTCCACCACCGGCTGCGCACCGGTGGCGCTGCTCCAGATGAGCTTGGTGCTTCGGCCCGTGGCGGGGTGCACGAAGTTCTGGTAGGCGCCACCCGTGGCGGTCGGCAGCTCGTCCCTCGACGGCAGCCCGAGGGCGGCAGGCCCACCCAGCTGCGCGTACCGGGACCCGATGCCCTTCCACGTCTCCACGCGGTGCGCATCCGTGGCCGGGGACCAGTAGATCTTCGTGGTCCGCCCGTCCTTCACGAAGGTCTGGACCACCCCTCCCACACCCGTGCTCTGCTCCCAGGTGGTGGGAGCACCCATGGCACCCGCACCGCCGTGGGCGTTGTAGTAGGTGGCGATCGCACCGCGCACCGTGGGCTTGGCCCGAGGCACGGCGCGGGCCGCCGCGGCCGCGTCCACCTTGCGGTAGCCGCTCACGTTCGTCCCGGTGTTGCGCAGCGTGGTGCGGATCGCCTCGACACCCAGGCCCGGGTTGCGCTCCTTCATCAGCGCGATCGTCCCGGCCACGTGGGGCGCGGCCATGGACGTCCCGCTGAGGTCACCGTAGGAGGGCCTGCCGATCGAGTACGTGCCCGTGTTGACCGTGGACCAGATGGGCGAGGCGGCGTCCCCGCCGGGGGCCACTACGTCCAGCATGGGCCCCCAGTTGGAGTAGCCGGTGAGCTGGTTGCGGTAGCTGGTGGCGCCCACCACGATGGCGCCCGGGCAGTTGGCGGGCGAGGCCAGGTTCGCGCTCTTGGCGGCGTTGCCCGCGGCGACCACGAGCGGCACGTTGACCGCGTGCATCCGGTCGATGGCCCGCTGCATCACCGCCGGGCAGCTGCCCGCGTCCCACGCCTCGGAGAGGTTGACCACCGCGGCGGGATTCCGGTTCACCGGGACCCCGGGAACGGGGATCCCCGCGGACCACATCACACCGTCCGCGATGTCAGAGACGTAGCCGCGGCCGTCCGCCCCGAGCACGCGCGCGTGCTGGATCCTCGCGTCGGGGGCCACACCGGCAATTCCCATCCTGTTGTTCGTCTGCGCCGCCGCAATGCCCGCCACGTGCGATCCGTGCCACCAGGACGGCCGCCCCGGGCTCCAGTCCCCCTGGTCCTGGGGATTGGGGTCCCGCCCGTCACCGTCCCGGGAGTGGTAGGTGTCCGAGAGGAAGTCGTAGCCGGGAACCGCCTTCGCGTTGAGATCCGGGTGGTTGATCTGGCCGGTGTCCGCGATGCCGATCACGGTGCCCTGCCCGGTGGCCTGGCTCCAGGCCCCCGGCACCCCGATGTTGCGCGGGCCCCACTGGTAGTTCCAGTTCGTGTCGTTCGGGGGCCTGGCAGGAGTCGCCGCGAGCGCCCCCACCACGATCTGGTCGGGTTCCGCGGACTCCACGGCGGGGTCGGCCTCGATGGCGGCCACCACTTCCCGCTGCTCGGCGGGCGAGAGCATCTTCTCGCTCTCCACGACGGTCTCGCCGGTGCCCGTGGTCCGCACGACGTCCGGTGCCCTGAGCTGCGTGCTCCGCTGCGCGCCGTCGAGCACGGCGTCCATGCCGGCCGCCGAGACACGGTCCTTGAACGTCACGAGGATCCTGTCGGTTTCCGGCAGCACCCTGCCCTGGGCGTCCGCCCCGCGACCCAGGGACGCCACTCCGCCCTCGGTGGCCGGCTGCGACTGGGCCAGCTGCTCTGGCGACGCCGCTGCGTCCGGTGGCGCGGCCACAGCGGGTCCCGCGGCGGCCACCAGCACGACCGATAGTCCAGCGGTGATCCACGTCCGTGCCCGTGCTGCACCCATGCCAGCGTCTCCCGTTCCGGCACGGGCCCGGAGGACGCACACCGGGGTCGGCTGCGGGTGGGCGCCGTGCTGCTCCGGAGTGTATCCATGCAGACGGACGCACAGTGGATCCGAGCGTCACCGCGTGATTGTGACGTCATCTGCCCGGACACGAACGACGCCGCCCGGGTGAACCGGGCGGCGTCGTCGTTCATGCGGTGCGGAGACGGGGGGATTTGAACCCCCGGCCCGGGGTTAATCCGAGCCCTTCATTAGCAGTGAAGTCCATTCGGCCGCTCTGGCACGTCTCCGTGTGTTCTGCAGTGTCCAACCCTGATGGGACGGACTCAAAACAACACCTGTCAGCCTATCGGGCCGGTGCGTGAACGGTCAAAGCCACGCCCCGGGCGCCAACGGGGCGTGTGGACCGATGATTCCCGCCCTGCCGGACAGGGCCCGGACATCGACGGTGAAAGAGCATTCTGGTGAAGGAGAGCGCGCCCGGGCCAGCGCGCCCCCACCGGAACGTGGTAGTCATGGTTGCGCAGTGCCGTTCACCTGCTTCCAGCCCGAAAGGACACCGCCCCGTGCGTTCCCTCGTCGTCACCGCCTGGTTCCCCGATACGCAAACCCCCAGCAGGACCCCGTTCGTACTGGAGCACTGCCGGTCCCTCCAGGAAGCAGGGCACGACGTCGCAGTGGTGCATGTGGTCATCGGACGCCTCAGCGGGCCCACCACACAGGAGGTGTACGAGGGCGTCCCCGTGACCAGGGTGCCCCTTAACGTCGTGGATCCTCGCAGCTACGCCGAGGTCGCGGCGACCATTGCGGCTGGTCTCCGGCGTGCGGACGTGCTGCACACCATGGCGTTCTCCGCCGTGCTCTTCGCCGCGGCACCGTGGCTCCTGCGTCGCAAGCCGTGGGTGCACACCGAGCACTGGAACGGTGTGGTCAATCCGGCCAGCGTGGGGCCCTGGTGGCAGCGCCTGGCATGGCTGCGGCACGCACTGAAACTGCCCCACGCCGTGACCGGGGTGACGGACGAGCTGTGCCGGGAAATGGCTCGGTTCTCACGGCCGGGTGCCACCCATGTGATTCCCTGCGTCGTGGAGAATCCTCATCCCGCCGCCCCGTTCCCGGCTGCTCCACCTCTGCGACTCGTGGGCGTGGGGGCACTGATCGAGCGCAAGCAACCCGTCTTGGCGCTGGAAACCATTGCAGAGCTGGTGCGGCGGGGAGTGGACGTGCACTACACGCTGATCGGCAACGGTCCTCTCATGGAGACACTGCAGGTCATGGCCCGCACTCTGGGCATCGCGGACCGCGTGGAGCTCACGGGGCCGATTTCCCCGACAGAGATCGCCGAACGCCTCGCTGCCGCCCACGTGTTCTTCCTGCCCAGCTCGCAGGAGAACTTCTTCACGGCAGTCGCGGAGGCCATCGCGGCAGGACGCCCTGCTGCCGTCCCCCTGAGTGGGGGGTTCGACGACTACTGCACGGCCGCCAACTCGGTCCTCACGGACACCTGGGACGTCCCGGCCCTTGCCGACGCCGTGCAGCTCGCCTGGGACCGGTTCCACGACGCCGACCCGGCAGCTATCGCGAGCACCGTGCGATCGCGGTTCTCCCGCGCCGAGGTGGGCGCCCAGTTCTCACGGCTCTACCGGAGCGTGGCCCACCGGATCCGCTGACCGCCCCCAGTCGATACACTCCATCGCGTGACCTCTTCCCCCGCTCCCAGCTCTCCCGTGCGCAGATGGCGGGGCATTCTCTTCCCGCCGCCCAACCACGAGAACAGGGACAACCCGATCGGGTCCTCGTTCGCGCTGACGGTGGTGGCGGTCTTCGTACAGGGGCTGTCCCGCTTCGGCTACAGCCTGCTGATCGGCAACATCCTGGGCAGTGAGGTCCTCGGCCAGGTCAATCTGGCGATCTCCCTGGCCCTGTTCCTCGTCCTGCTGTGGCCACAGGCCTCGGGAAACGCCGCGTCCAAATTCATCGCCATGGCGCGCGGTCAGCAGCACCGGGACGAGCAGCTCTCCGTGGCGGTGTACACCTCCCGCTCTGCGGCCCTGGCCACCGTGATCCTGTCCGTGGGCGCGGTGGTGGCCGCAACCGCCTTCCTGCACCTGCCGGTGAGCTACGCGCTCTCAGCCGGTCTGCTGGTGGTGGCGCTGTCCGCGTACAACTTCGTGCGCGGGGTCCGGACTGGCAACAACCAGTTCGTGACCACCGCAGTGTGGGACTGCATCAGTTCCGGCGTCACCCTGACCCTGCTGCTCATCGTGATCCTGGGCGGTTTCACCCCGCTGCTGCTCCTGCCGTTGAGCGTGGGCTATCTGCTGTACGCGGTTCCCGGCTGGCCACGCGCCTCCGGCGGGCCGCTGCCCGCAGGACTCAAGCGGGAGATCAATGCCTTCACAGCATGGGCGGCCGTCAACATTCTCACCGCGTCCGGTCTGCTCCAACTGTCCATGATGCTCGGCAAGCACTATGACACACCTGAGGCCGTGGGTCAGTACTCTGCCGCGGTCAGCATTGCCACGCCGGCAAGCATGCTGTCCTCCTCCATGCTCGTGGCGCTGGCTCCCGCGGTGGCTCGCATGTTCACAGCAGGGGACCACGAGGGCATGCGACGTCAGCTCGACTCGGTCCTCCGGATCATGGTCCTGGTGTTCCTTCCCGTGTTCGGCATCGGCATTCTCTGGGCGCAGCCCATCATCCACCTCCTCTACAACGCCCGCGCGGAGGAGTTCACGCAGGCCGCCCCTCTCCTGGTCGTCCTGTTCTTCGCGGTGTCCGCCACGAGCTTCAACGCCTCCAACTCCCGGCTCAACGGGGGTGAGAACTGGGGTGTCCGCGCGCTGGCGGCATGCAACGCCGTGGGTCTTCTCCTGGGTGTTGGCACGATCGTGTGGTGGGGTCCCCGGTTGGGGATCATGGCTGCGGCCCTGGGATATCTCGTGGGGTGCCTCGTCAGCTCCCTGGGACCGCTGGTGATCGTGTGGATCCACGACCGCATGGCCTGGCGCGGGCTCATGCTCCGCGTGGTGGCGGGCTACACGGTGGTGCTGGCCTGCCTCTGGTGGATCACGACCACACCCGGAATCGTTGCCACGATCCTGGCAACCGTGGCCTTCCTGATCGTGTGGTGCCTCATCTCGTGGCGAGACCTCGCACCCCGGGTGGGCGAGCTGCGACGCCGGCTGAACCGCAGCTGACCCCCGACCGGGATCCCGCGGCGGGGATCAGCCCCTGCGTCGCGGGGCTCGCAGGCCGAGCTTGTAGCGGATCGTCTGCAACCCACTCGCCCCTATCACTCGCAGGGGACTCTGCCGGTCGAGGAGCCAGCGCGGATCTGTCGTGAGCAGCGCGCCCGGTGTCACGAAACGACGTCGCGCCGCAAGAGCGGCCTCCACCTCAGCCCCCGCCACGGGCCGTTGCAGAAGATCGAGGACACGGCGGTCCAGGCGTGACAACCGGTCCGCCACGTGCGGCGCGTGCGCCAGTAGTTCTCCGGTCACGGCCCGAGCCTCTGCAGCATGCTCCGTGTCCCACACTCCGCCCGCCGCCAGGCCGTGCACGGCTGGGAAGAAGTTCACTCGGATGTACTTGAGGATGTGCGACGCTCTCAGCTCGCCCGGGGTTTTGGCGAACCAGGCGTGGGCCGTCAGATCCACGGCCGCTGCGACCTCCTCCCGCAGGGGGAGGGGTTGCTGCGACACCCGAACGTCCGCGTCGCCGTGGACCAGGTAGCCCGGGAGGCCGGGCGCGTAGTCAATGCGTGAACACCCTGTGTAGAGGGCCATGACGAACGACTGGTCCTCGCCCGTACGCACTGCCTCGTCGAAAGTGGCTCCGCTCCTGTGAACAGCGGCCATCCGCACGAGCCCGAAAGCGGAACTGCGGTACCCCAGCCTGTCCTTCACCGGGTCCAGCCGGGCGGAGCGGAAGGGCCGGGTGATGGGTGTGATGTCCACCCGCCCGGAGTCGTGGTGCTGGAACGGGATCACCAGATCGCTGCCCCGGCGTTCGCCGATGCCCAGCCATCGCGTGACAGAACCGGGATCCAGGGTGTCATCGCTGTCCAGGAAAGAGATGTAGCGGGCGGTGCACCGCCGCAGCGCCTCGTTGCGGGGCACGGCCGCCGTGGTGCCCCGGTCCTCGCACTCGATTACCGAGACCGCTGCGCGCTGGTCCTCGGTCAGCATCCCGCGGGCCTGCTCCACGGACAGGTGGTGCGCCACGACCGTCACACGGCACTGACCCGGCCCGGCGCCCGGGCCCGCGAGCAACGCTGACGCCACCGCCCTCGACAGGGGGCGTGCAAGGGAGTGCACAGGGATGACGATCTCCACGAGCGGTGCATCGACGGGGTTGACCATGCCGTCAGGATAGGCCAGGGAGACGGGCACGACCTGAGTGACGGGCCGGGCGGGCACGTCCGATATCCCTCCACCGCCCCGCTCACCCCTGCGCGGCCAGCGCGAAGGGCAGCACCGCCTCGGCACCGGCCTGCCGCAGCTCCCGCGCCGCCACGGTGAGGCTCCACCGGCTGTCCACGAGATCGTCCACCAGCAGCACCACGGCACGCGGGGAGCTCGCCAGTGTCTGCGTGAGCTCCGCCGGGACCATGAAGCGGTCCCACACCTCCGCGAGCCGGTACGCGCTGTTGCCGCCGTGCGACCCCCGGGGGACATCCGGGTTCAGGTCCAGTGCACCCCAGAACGGAAGGTGCCCCGCCGAGGCGATGCCGCGGGCCAGGGTGCCCACCAGCCGGGGCCGTGAGAGCGAGGGCATGGCCACCACCGCGGTGGGGCGCTGCTGCCAGTCCCACTGGGCCAGTACGGTCAGGGCCGCCCGCCCCAGGTCCGCGGTGACCTCCGTGTCCACCGGCCGACCCTCCGCGTCCGCGTGGAACACCTCCCGGAGCCGACCGCCCCACCCGAGATCGGTCAGACGGGCAACGGCCCGGCCGCGTTCCGCTCGCTCGGTCTCGGGGATCTTGCCCTTGACCGGGATCCCGAGCCGGTCCATGCCCGTGGGCCACTGCGCGCGGGGCTCCACGGGCACCCCCGCGCGGTGCAGGGCGGCATCCGCGGCGTCCGAGGCCGCGGACGCGACACCCGTGGGGTACCACGGCCCCGCGCACACGTCGCAGCGGCCGCAGGGCTCCCCCGTGGGGTCGTCGAGCCGGCGGGTCAGGAACTGCATGCGGCACTCGTCCGTGACCTGGTAGTCCAGCATCGCCTGCTGCTCGTCCGCCCGCGCCCTGGCCACCCGCTCGTACCGGGCGGCGTCGTAGTGCCAGGGCCGGCCGGTGGCCTGCCAGCCACCACCCACCCGTTCCACGGCACCGTCCACCGCGAGAACCTTGAGCAGCAGCTCCAGCGGGGAGCGCTTAATGTTGACCCGGGGCTCCAGTGCCGCCACGGAGAGGGGGCCGCCCTGTTCGGCGAGCGCGGTGAGCACCGCAGTGGCCTTGGCCTCCGTGGGCATGGAGGCGGTGGCGAAGTACTCCCAGATCTCGCGGTCCTCCGCTCCGGGCAGGAGCAGGACGTCCGCACTGTCCGTGGCACGCCCCGCACGCCCCACCTGCTGGTAGTACGCCACGGGCGAGGAGGGCGCGCCGAGGTGCACCACGAAGCCGAGGTCCGGCTTGTCGAAACCCATCCCGAGCGCGGACGTGGCCACGAGCGCCTTGACCTGGTTGTCCTTCAGTGCCGTCTCGAGCTCCTCGCGCTCGGCGGCGTCGGTGCGGCCGGTGTAGGACGCCACCCGGTGCCCCGCGTCCGTGAGCGCCCGTGCGGTGTCCTCGGCGGCGCCGATGGTCAGCGCGTAGATGATCCCGCTGCCGGGCAGCTGCTCCAGGTGCTCCAGCAGCCACGCGAGCCGGGCCGCGGTGGAGGGCAGGCGCAGCACGCCCAGCCGCAGGGACGCCCGGGAGAGCGGGCCCCGGAGCATGAAGACCTCCCCGGAGTATCCCGAGCCGACACCGAGCTGCTCGCGGACGTCCTCGATGACGCGCTCGTTCGCGGTGGCGGTGGTGGCCAGCACGGCCACGGACTCCGGAAGCCGCCCGAGCATGTCCTTGATCCGGCGGTAGTCCGGCCGGAAGTCGTGGCCCCAGTCCGAGATGCAGTGCGCCTCATCCACCACCAGCAGACCCAGCCGCTGCACGAGCTGGGGCAGCTGCTCGTCCCGGAACCGGGGGTTGTTGAGCCGCTCGGGCGAGACCAGCAGCACGTCGATCTCGCCGCGGTCCAGGGCCTGGGAGATCTCCGCCCACTCGGTGGGGTTCGCGGACGAGATGGCCGCGGCGCGCACCCCCGCACGCCGGGCCGCCGAGACCTGGTCCCGCATCAGTGCGAGCAGCGGGGAGATGATCAGGGTGGGGCCGTATCCCTGGGCGCGCATGAGCAGCGCGGAGAGGAAGTAGACGGCGGACTTGCCCCACCCGGTGCGCTGGACCACGAGGGCCCTGCGGTGGTCCTGCACGAGCGCCGAGACGGCCTCGAACTGGCCCGGGTGGAAGTCCGCCGCGGGATTGCCCGTGAGCGCCCGCAGGTGCTCCAGGGCGCGGGAGCGGAGGTCGGTGGACGGCGCGGTCTCGGTCATGTCCGGAAGTCTGGCAAACGGCTCGGACACGCATAAGCGGTCGGGCGAGAGCGGGAAGTCGTTAACGTGATGCGCCCGCTGCACCCGGGTCCGTTCCCCCGAAGGGACCCTCTCGGCACAGCGGACGCACACGCCGGTGACCGGCGCGGATCAGATCCGCTCGGAGTCCGTGCCCCCCGGCACCGACTCCGTTTCCACGCCGCACGGTCGAGGTGTCCACCGGCACGCCCCCCGGCGTGCTGGTCGCCCACCTCGGCGTGGGTGCGAGCGGCCCGTGTTCCCCCCGGTCATGACCGCGCCGCACCTCGTTGCCGTGCTGCGATGTGTTCATGCTGACACGGCCTCACCCCGATTTCCACCGGTGTGGACACGCGTCCGCAACGATCTCCGTTGTGTGGACAAGCCATGCTGTTCGCATGTTTCCCCAGGTCAGGGCCGGGTTTTCCGCATCCGCGCGCGGACCCGCGGCGCGGGGCACGGCGGGTTCGTAGCGCAAAGTGGGGACAGCGGCGTCGTCCTGCGGTGCGGGGGTCTCGCGGGTGCCGCAGGTCGGGCGCACACTGGTGGGGTGGACATGACCGTGACGCGCACCGGCCCGGCCCGCCCCGCGGACGTCTGGGCGCACTACGAGCAGCTCGACCTGTGGAGCACGTGGGCACCCCACCTCACGCGTGTCCGCTCCGACGTCCGGACGCTGCGGCCCGGCGCGGAGGGCACGGTGACGGCGGTGGGCCTGATTCCCGTGCCGTTCTGGGTGCTCACGGTGCAGCCCTCGCTGTGGCGCTGGTCCTGGCGGGTGCGCCTGGGTCCCGTGGCCCTCCTGCTGGAGCACGACGTCGCTCCGGCCGCGGGCGGCGGCTGCCGCGCGGGCATCACGGTGCACGGCCCGGCACCCGTGCTGCTGGCCTACCGCCCCCTCATGTCCTGGGCGCTGCGGCGGCTCGTGCGGGTGACCACCCCCGGGTGACAGCCGCCCGCCGGCCCGGCACCCCGTGCCGGGCGCTGCCGAACGGGGCTCGGACACACGAACGTCCCGCATCGGAGGGAACCGGGGCGGGACGAGTGGTGCGCCCTGTGGGGCTCGAACCCACGACCCATGGATTAAAAGTCCACTGCTCTACCAACTGAGCTAAAGGCGCGTGCTCGCGCGGCATTCCGCGAACGAGCACGGCCACTCTACCGCAGGGCACGGGGATCGCCATGCCGCCCCCGCGCCGCACGGAGAGCCCCCCGCCCCCGGAGCCGTGCCCGGGCGGCGTCGGCGCCGAGGGAGCCCGGGGATGTGGGAACCTGGAGGTCGAGAATCCCCGCCGCCCACGGCCGCTGCCCGTGCCGCACCGCGGGGCCCCGCGATCCCCGAGGAACACCGATGAGCACCGTCCCCATGTCCAAGCTGGGCCCCTCCCCCGTGACCGAGTACCTGCGACGCGTGGTCGAGGACCTGCGCTCGGTGGAGGGCGGAGCGGTGAACACCTCCATCCCGGAGCTCGCGAACGCGGACCCGGCCACGGTCGGCATCGCCGTGGCCACCGTGGACGGCGCCCTCTACCAGGCGGGGGACACCAGGCACGAGTTCTGCCTCCAGTCCATCTCCAAGGCGTTCACGTACGCCCAGGCGCTCACGGACCGCGGTGCTGACGGGGTGTTCGAGAAGATCGACGTGGAGCCAAGCGGGGACGCGTTCAACGAGATCTCGCTGCAGCCCGAGACGGGGCGCCCGTCCAATTCCATGATCAACGCCGGCGCGATCGCCGCAACGTCCCTGGTGCGCAACACGTCCCACGGCACCCGCATGGAACGGATCCTGCGGCTCTACTCCGCATGCGCCGGGCGCCGGCTGCGGATCAACAAGAACGTGCAGGCCCAGGAGCGGCGGGCCGGGGACCGCAACCGCGCCCTCGGGTGGCTGCTGACCTCCCGTGGGATCATCGACGGGGACCCCACGGGCGCCCTGGACGACTACTTCGGCCAGTGCGCGGTGATGCTCAACTGCGTGGACCTCGCACGCATGGGTGCCACCCTGGCGGCCGGCGGGCGCAACCCCGTCACGGGTGAGCGGGTGCTGGAGCCCGAGGTGGTCTCCGATGTGCTGTCCGTGATGAGCACGTGCGGCATGTACGACGACGCCGGGCGATGGGCGCTGCGCGTGGGCCTGCCCGCCAAATCCGGGGTCAGCGGCGGCGTGATCGCGGTGCTCCCGGGTCAGCTCGCGGTGGCGGTGTTCTCCCCGCCCCTGGACCGGCACGGGAACTCGGTGCGCGGCGTGGCCGCGTGCGAGCGCCTGACCCAGGACCTGGACCTGCACTTCGCACGCACCGAGCGCAACGGCCACTCCACGGTGCGCTCCGAGTACACCCTCGCCGAGGCCCCCTCTCTGGTGCGCCGCAACGAGGCCGCCAGCGAGGTCCTGGAGCAGCACGGTGAGGACGCCCGGATCATCGAGCTGCAGGGGGACCTGCGGTTCGCGGGGGCGGAGACCGCCGTGCGCACGGTCCGCGACGCCGCCCGGCGCTCCCGGTACGTGCTCGTGGACATCCGGCAGGTCGACGACATGGCGCGGTTCGTGATCCCTATGCTCTCCCGCACCGCGGAACAGGTGGAGAGCACCGGGCACCACATGGTGCTGATCGCGGAGAAGAGCGGCGAGCACACGCGCGGGCTGGAGCACCCCATGACCGTGTTCGCCACGCGCGCCGAGGCCCTCACGTGGGCCGAGGAGCGGATCCTGGAGCAGTTCGGGGACGCCACCTGCACACCGGACAACGTGCACTCCACCCGCTCCGAGCTGCTGAGCACCCTGGCCGAGGAGGATGTCCGCCGCATCCGCGCCCACACGGAGTCCGTGGAGTGGGACGCCGGGGCCACCCTGCTGCGCACCGGGCAGAAGTTCAGCGGCGTGTACATGGTCACCTCCGGCAGCGTGGAGGTCTCCCGCCGCTCCCCCCAGGGCGACCGCGTGGAGCTCGAGGTGATCGGGCCCGGCATGAGCTTCGGGGAGATCGCCCTGGGTACCGAGCTGCGCTACCTCGTGACCTTCACTGCCCTCACCCCCGTGACCGCGCACCGGTTGTCGCCGGAGGCCATCGCGCGGATCGAGGAGGAGGACCCCGCACTCGCGCTGCGCTGGTGGCGCGCGGTCAGCCAGCAGGCCATGCTGCGTATCGAGGAGCGCTGGCGCCAGCAGGCCGGTGAGACGCACACGGCGGACTGATCCGGGCGGCACCGGCTCGGGGACGCGTCCGGGCCGGGCGTACACTCGGGCGCATGTCCGATCGCCGTACCCACCACTCACCCGTGAAGTTCTCCCCCGGTAAGTTCGACGCCCACGAGGGCGGCACGGACCCTGCCCGCGTGTCCGAGGCCGCGCACCTGGCCGCCCAGGCGCTCGTCTCCCGGGGCCGGTCCTCGCGCGATCCGCAGGTCCGGGAGCGGCTCGTGCGGCTCACGGACGAGCAGGGCCTCGAAGGGCTCGCGGAGATGTGGGCGCAGGCCCCGGCCGTGTCCCTGCCCGGGGCCCTGTGGCGGCTCTACGCGCTGCGAGCCGCGGCACGCACGGACCCCCACCGGATGAGCCGGTGGTTCGCGGCCGGGCGCCACGCGGCCCAGGTGCCGCACGTGGTCGCGGGCGTGGCGGACCCGCCGGGCGCGGAGGAGATCTGCGACGTCGCGGACGCCATCCTCTCGGGAGCCTTCACCGGCGAGTTCGACGTCGCCCTGGAGCGTTTCGCGGCCTTCTGCCGGGTGGTGGCCACGGGCCAGGAGCACACCCTGGACGTCCCCGGGCTGAGCGTCGCCCACCCCTGGGAGCGGATCCCCCGCCTGCTGCGCACCGCCGAGGACCTCGACGCCGCCGCGCGGGCCTGGCGCCTCGGCCACCTGGAGTGACGCCGCGCCCCGGCGGTCTTCTCCTCCCGGAACGCGCCGGGGGTGTGCAGTCGGCCGGGGTCTGGAGCGCGCCGGGGTCTGGGGGGCGCCGAGGTTTGGCAGAGCGCCAGGGTTTGGAGCGCACCGGGGGCCCGGCGGTAGACTGGGAGCAGGTGTCGGGCCGTGGCAGCCCCGGGCTCCATCATTTAGCCGCTACGAGCGGCCTTCCGCCGAGAGGCGCTCCCGGTCCGGCACCGCCTACCTCCTCCCCCGTGGCGCAACGGGTCCGTTCATGTTGGTTGGGTAGCATGTCGCCGACACTTCACGGCGCGTCAACCCAGAGGACGGATGGATGGCCTTTCGGATCTTCCCCGCGGACGAGCGCGTCACCGACCTGCTGGTCCAGATGAGCCAGTGCGTGATCACCGCCGTGGAGCAGCTTTCGGAGCACATCGGGCAGGCGGACAAGGTGTGGGAGCGGCCCATCACGGGTCTGCTGGACACCGAGGACCGCTGCACCAACCTCTACTTCTCGCTCATGACCACCACGCGCTCCTCGTACGTGGTGCCCATCCCCCGCCAGGACCTCTACGTCCTGGGCCGCTGGCTGCTGCGCGCCGTGCAGTGCCTCGTGGCCTGCGCGGAGCTGCACCGCCAGTACAGGGTGGAGCGGCCCAGCTCCCACGCCACCGAGCAGCTGGCCGTGATCCAGCACATGTCCCACATGACCCGCAAGGCCATGGGGCGGCTGAGCAGCCTCGACGAGCTGGACGACTACTGGTTCGAGATGATGCGCCTCACCCGGCAGGCCGAGCGCACCCAGCGGGTCTACCGCGCGAGCCTCATGGACGAGTTCAAGCCCGCCCAGGCGATCCGCCGCATGGACACCGCCCAGCAGCTCTTCGACGCCGCCCAGGCCCTGGGCCAGGTCTCCAGCGAGGTGGGCCGCATCCTCGTCACGGAGTACTGACCCGCCATGACCGACGTGCTGGCCTTCGCGGGCGTGGTCCTCACGCTGATCTTCACCGTGGTCAACGGCTTCCACGACGCCTCCAACGCGGTGGCCCTGCCCGTGCGCTTCAACGCGCTCACACCGCGCGTGGCCCTGTGGCTGGGCGCGGTGTTCAACATGATGGGTGCGCTGCTGGTGGGCCTCGTGCTGAACCGCATGATCACGTTCGAGATCCCCGTGCCCCTCGGCCTCGTGGGTGCGGTGGCGCTGATCTGCGCGCTTGTCACGGCCATCGGCTGGGACCTGATCACGTGGTGGTGGCGGATGCCGGCGTCCTCCACCGCGGCCATCGGCGGCGCCGTGGTAGGGGCCCTGCTCGGCGCCCGCGCGGTGGACCTGCACGGCCACGAGCTCGCCCTGGGGCCCTACTTCTCCTGGAACGTGCTGGTCCCCATGCTCGTGTCCCCGCTGATCGCGTTCGCCCTCGCGTTCGTGCTGGTGATCCCCCTGGTCCACATGGTCCAGCACCAGGCCCCCGGCCGGGTGAACTTCCGCGCCGGGGTGGTGCAGGCCACGGGCGCGGCGGCCATCCACTTCGGCCACGGCATCCAGCACGCCCGGCGCGCCCTGTGGATCCTGGTGGTGCTGCTCCTGATCGCCGGCTCCGGCATCTCCCGCCAGAGCATCCCCCTGTGGCTCAGCGCGCTGGTGGGCCTGTGCCTCGCGGTCGGCACCCTCATGGGCGGCTGGCGGATCTCCTATACGCTCTCCTCCCGGGTGGTCTCCCTCGATCCGCTGCGCGGGGCGATCGCCCAGACCGTCTCGGGCGCGCTGCTGTTCGTGGGGGCGTTCCTCTCCCCCATCCCGCTGTCCAGCTCGCAGACCAGCACGGCCGCGATCCTGGGCGCAGGCTCGGCGCAGAAGTTCCGCACCGTCTACCACGCCACCCTGGTGCGCGTGGTGGCCACGTGGCTCTTCACCGTGCCGGTGTGCGGGCTGGTGTCCGCGGTGCTGTTCCTGGCCGTCTCCCCGCTGCTGCCCGCGCCCTGACCCGCTCCCGGACCACGGTCCCCGGAGTCTCCGCGGAGCACGCCCGAACGCAGAGCGGCCCGGCCCCCGCGTGGCGGGAACCGGGCCGGAGCGAGTGCCGCGGGATCAGCCGAAGCGGCCCGAGACGTAGTCCTCGGTCTCCTTCTTCCGCGGGGTGTTGAAGATCTCCGAGGTGGGCGCGTACTCGATGAGTCGGCCGGGCTTGCCGGTGCCCTCGATGTTGAAGAACGCCGTCTTGTCCGAGACACGCGACGCCTGCTGCATGTTGTGCGTGACGATGACCACCGTGTAGTCGGTCTTGATCTCGTTGATGAGGTCCTCGATGGCCAGGGTGGAGATGGGGTCCAGGGCGGAGCAGGGCTCGTCCATGAGGATCACGTCCGGCTTCACGGCGATCGCGCGGGCAATGCACAGGCGCTGCTGCTGACCGCCGGAGAGCCCGGAACCGGGCTTGCCCAGGCGGTCCTTGACCTCGTTCCAGAGGTTGGCGCCGCGCAGGGAACTCTCCACGAGCTCATCGGCCTCGCTGCTCGAGATCCGCTTGTTGTTCAGCTTGACCCCAGCGAGCACGTTGTCCCGGATGGACATGGTGGGGAACGGGTTGGGCCGCTGGAAGACCATGCCCACCATGGACCGGACGGTCACCGGGTCCACGCCCTTGCCGTAGAGGTCGTCCCCGTCCAGCAGCACCTTGCCCTCGGCGTAGGCCCCGGGGATGACCTCGTGCATGCGGTTGAGCGTCCGCAGGAACGTGGACTTGCCGCAGCCGGACGGCCCGATGAAGGCCGTCACGGAGCGGGGCTCGATGTTCATGCTGACGTCCTGGACCGCCAGGAAGTCCCCGTAGTAGACGTTGAGGTGGTCGACGTCGATGCGCTTCGACATGGTTGCTTGTCCTTCGGTCGAGTGGGGCCGGTCAGCGGCCGGCGGTCTTGGGAGCGAACGCACGGGCGACCAGGCGCGCCCCGAGGTTCAGGAGCATCACGATGATGATCAGGATCAGCGCCGCCGCCCAGGCCCGCTGCAGGGAGGGATCCGGGTTCGTGGGCGAGGTGGGGTTCATGATCTGGTAGTAGATGAATGTGGGCAGCGTGGTCATCCACCCCGAGAACGAGTTCCAGTTGATGGCCGAGGCGAAGCCGGCCGTGACCAGCAGGGGCGCTGTCTCCCCGATCACGCGCGCGATCGCCAGGGTCACGCCCGAGGCGATGCCGGAGATGGACGTGGGGATCACCACCTTGAGGATGGTCCGCCACTTGCGCACGCCCAGGGCGTAGGAGGCCTCGCGCAGCTCGTTGGGCACGATCCGCAGCATCTCCTCGGTGTTCTTGACCACCGTGGGGATCATCAGCACGGTCAGCGCCACGGCCGCCACGAACCCGGTGCGGGTGGAGGGACCGAAGATCATCCCGAAGAGGGCGGCCGCGAACAGGCCCGCCACGATGGACGGGATGCCCGTCATCACGTCCACGAAGAACGTGATCGCCTTGCCGAGCCATCCCCCGCGAGAGTACTCGACCAGGTAGATCGCGGTCAGCAGCCCCACGGGAACGGACATCAGCGTGGCCCAGAAGGTGATGGACACCGTGCCCACGACGGCGTGGTACGCGCCGCCCATCACCTGGCCCGACGAGTGGGCGTTGTTGTCCTGCAGGCCGGTGACCCCGTTCATGGAGGTGAGCAGGAAGTCGGACGTGAGCCCGGGGACCCCGTTGACCAGCACGGTCCAGATCACGGAGACCAGCGGGATGACCGCCAGCACGAACGCTGAGTAGACCAGGAAGGTCATCAGCGAGTCGGACCCGGCACGGCGGCCCTCGATCAGGCCCACGGCCAGGGGGCCGACGACCAGGAAGATCACGGCGGCGAACAGCGCCCACAGGGCGATGCTGAACCCGAGCAGCGCCGCGATCGCGGCACCCGCCACCACGGCCCCCAGGCCGATGACGGGGATCAGCCACTTGGGGCGCTGACCGCGGGTGAGCTTGGACTGGCGGACGGGTGAGACGCCCGGGGTGTGGGTGGACGTGGACATCAGTTGGCCCCCGAGAATTCCTTGTAGCGAGCGATGATGGCGCGAGCGATCATGTTGACCACCAGGGTGATGAGGAACAGCACGAGGCCCGCCGCGATCAGCTCGGACAGCCGCAGCTGGTAGGCCTCGGGGAAGTTCAGTGCGATCTCCGCCGCGATGGTCTGGTTACCGGACTTGATGAGGGACGGGATCATGGGCCCGGAGGAGAGCACGAGCGCCACGGCCATGGTCTCGCCGAGCGCACGGCCCAGGGCGAGCATGACCGAGGAGATGATGCCGGGACGCGCGAACGGCAGCACCGACATGCGGATCATCTCCCACCGGGTGGCACCCAGGGCGAGCGCCGCCTCCTCGTGGAGCTTGGGCGTCTGGGTGAAGATCTCCCGGGACATGGACGTGATGATCGGCAGGATCATGATGGCCAGCACCACCCCCGCGGTGAGCATGGTCTTGCCGGTCTGGGAGGCGGGGCCCCCGAAGAAGGGGATGAACCCGAGGTGCTCGCTGAGCCACGTGTACAGCGGCACGAGCGCGGGCGCGAGCACCGTGGCACCCCACGCGCCGAAGATCACGGAGGGGATCGCGGCCAGGAGGTCGATCACGTACCCCACGGGCCGGGAGACCCTGGCCGGGGCGTAGTGGGAGATGTAGAGGGCCACCAGGATCCCCACGGGCGTGGCGATGACCAGGGCGATCACCGAGGCGATCAGCGTGCCCACGATGAGCGGCCAGATGTAGGCGAGGAACCCCTCGCCCCCGGTGATCTTCGCCGGGTCCGCGGTGAACGTGGGCAGCGCCTGCAGGAACAGGAAGAGGGCCACGGCCGCGAGGACCACGAAGATGAGGATGCCGGCGGCCAGGCTGAGCCCGGAGAAGACGGAGTCACCGGCACGACCGGCGGCCGAGGACGTCGACTCCGGTTTCCGTGTGCTGACGGTGGTGGACATGAACCAGTCCCTTCGATCAGGTGTGGGGCGAGCTGGGCTGTGGCCACTGCCCAGCGTAGGACGTGGCGGGCGCCCACGGGTGGGCGCGTGACTGCGGCGTCGGCACGCTGAACGCGCCGACGCCGCAGTCACCGCTCAGGGCTGGATCAGCCCTTCGCGGAAATGGTGTCCACGGCCGCCTTGGCCTTGTCCCGCAGCGCCGGGGACAGGGGGGCGGAGCCGGAGGCGTCCGCGGCGGTCTTCTGGCCGTCCTCGGAGACCACGTAGGTCTCGAAGGCCTTCACGAGGTCCGCGGTCTCCTTGGAGTCGTACTGGGCGCAGACCACGTGGTAGGAGATCAGCACGAGCGGGTAGGCGTCGGCCTCCTTGGTGTCGCGCTGGATGTTCATGGCGAGGTCGTGCTCGCCGCGGCCCTCGACCTGCTTGGAGACCTCCACGGCCTTGGCCGCGGCCTCGGGCGAGTGCTTGACGTACTTCTCGCCCACCTTGATGGCCGCGGTGCCGAGGTCGCCCACGGCCGAGGAGTCGGCGTAGGTCACGGCACCCTCGGTGCTGGAGGTGGTGGAGACCACACCGGAGGTGCCCTTGTTGTTCTCGGCGGCGTACTTGGAGGGCCAGGCCTGGTCCGGCTCGTCCGTCCAGTCCTTGGGCGCGGCCTTGCTGAGGTAGTCGGTGAAGTTCTCGGTGGTGCCGGAGTCGTCGCTGCGGTGCACCACGGTCACGGCGGTGTCCGGCAGCTTGGCGTCCGGGTTCTGCTGCTTGATCTCCTCGGCGTTCCACTTCTTGATCTCGCCCTTGAAGATCTTGGCGATGGTGGGGGCGTCGAGGTTGAGGGACTCGATGCCGGGCAGGTTGAACGCCACGGAGATCGGGGACACGTAGACCGGCAGGTCCATGGCCCCGGCGTCGCCGCACTGCTTCTTGGCGTCCGGCAGCTCCTTCTCGGACAGGTACGCGTCCGAGCCCGCGAAGTTGGCGCCGCCGGCCAGGAACGCCTTGCGCCCCGCGCCGGAGCCGTCCGGGGAGTACTGCACCGTGGCCCCGTTGTTGGAGGACTGGAAGCCGTTCTGCCACGCGGTCATGGCGGCCTGCTGCGAGGAGGCGCCGATGCCGGTCAGGGTTCCGGAGACACCCTTGTCCCCGCCGCCGCCCCCGCTGCTGCCGGTGGGGTTGTCGGAACCGCAAGCGGTCAGGGCGAGGGCACCAATGGCCAGAACTGCGGCCGAGCGGCCAACGTGCGAAACCTTCACTGTTTCTCCTTCGAAAGGCGTGTACCGGCAAGTCCGGCGGGGTGGGTGACGTCGCAGCCCGACGCCCGTCGCCGCTGCGATCGCAGCGCGCACGCGATCACGGTAGGTAGTGGATGTTGCCAGATTCGGCCGGGAAGGTGAACGGACGATTAACACCTGCCACCGCGCGCCGCGCTGGGGCCTCCGGCCGGGCGCTGTCCGTCCCGGATCTAGGATGGCCTCATGGCGTCCTCGGAAGCAGCTCACCCCCGCTCCCGGTCCCGCCGTGTGCTCGAGCACGTGGAGCACCGCAGCCGCACCGGCTGGGCACGCATGACGTCCGGGCTGTTCCAGGCCGTGCAGATGACCGTGGCCGCGGTGGGCGCCTACGTGATCGCCGAGCGGCTGCTGGGACACCACGGGCCCATCTTCGCGGCCACCGCCGCGCTCGTGTCCCTGGGCTACGCCAAGGGCGGGCTGCGCTACCGGCGCGTGCTGGAGGTCTCGATCGGCTGCACGCTCGGCATCGTCATGGGTGACCTGCTGATCCACGTGCTGGGCCCCGGTGATTGGCAGGCGGCCGTGGTGCTGCTGGTGTCCCTGCTGCTGGCCCGGTTCCTGGACAACGGGGCGATCTTCACCACCCAGATGGGCCTGCAGTCCGTGCTGGTGGTGCTGCTGCCGCCCTCCCAGGACGGGGTCTTCGGACGGTCCCTGGACGCCGTGGTCGGGTGCCTGTGCGCCCTGCTGCTGGCCTACGTGGTGCCCCAGGACCCCCGCCGGGAGCCGCGGCAGGACCTCAGCGCCCTGATCACCGAGTTCACCCAGATGCTCAACGACTGCTCCCGGGCCGTGGCGGACACCGATTCCCGGCTCGCGTGGCACGCCCTGGTGCGGGGTCGGCAGACCCAGCCGCTCGTGGACTCCGTCCGCACCGGGCTCACCGGGTCCCGGGAGATCGCCCACGCCTCCCCCCTGTACCGCCGCTACCGCCGGGAGATCGACGAGCTCAGCGAGAGCATCCGGTACCTGGACCTCGCGGTGCGCAACTCGCGGGTGTTCGCGCGCCGGCTCGCCTCGGTGCTCAACCGGGTCACGCTCGCCGACGACGCCGTGACCTCCCTCTCCGAGGCCCTCGCCGACCTCTCCGACGCCGTCCTGAGCTACGGCCACGCCCTGCGCGAGAGCCACGCCCAGAGCCGGGAGAGCTACCTGCGCCAGACCCGCAACGAGCTCTTCTCCGTGGCGGAGCGCCTCGAGCCGGGCGCCATGGGCATCCGCACCATGGAGGGCGAGGCGCTCGTGCTGATGCTGCGGCCCATGGTCGTGGACCTCCTCGAGGCCGCGGGAGTCTCCCACGAGAGCGCCACGCGGCACCTTCCGCCGCTCGAACGCCGCTGACCCTCGGAACCGGGCCCCGGGCGGCTTATGCGCGTCGGACCGGGATCCTACGGTGGGGCCATGGCCACCAAGACCCGCAAGCAGTCCACGAGCTACCGCTGCACCGAGTGCGGCTGGACCACGGCCAAGTGGGTGGGCCGGTGCGGGCAGTGCCAGGCGTGGGGCACCGTGCAGGAGATGGGCACGGACCAGGAGCACGGCCGCACGCGGGCGGCGGCCAGCGTGGCCACCCCTGCGCAGCCCATTGCCGCCGTGGACTCCGCCCTGGCGCGGTTCACGCCCACGAACGTCCCGGAACTGGACCGGGTGCTGGGCGGCGGACTGGTGCCGGGCGCTGTCATCCTGCTCGCCGGTGAGCCGGGGGTGGGCAAGTCCACCCTGCTGCTCGACGCCGCCGCCAAGGTGGCCCGCGGTCCCGCCACCACACCGGGCGCGGACGACGGCGCACCGCGCACAGTCCTGTACGTCACCGGCGAGGAGTCCGCCGCCCAGGTCAAGCTGCGGGCGGAGCGCATCGACGCGCTCTCGGACACCCTGTACCTCACGGCGGAGACGGACCTCTCCGTGGCCCTGGCCCAGGTGGCGGCCCTGGACCCGGATCTGCTGGTCGTGGACTCGGTGCAGACGCTCGCGAGCCCGGAGATCGAGGGGTCGGCCGGCGGGGTGAGCCAGGTGCGCGAGGTCGCGGCCAGTCTGATCCACGCGGCCAAGACCCGGAACATGACCACGCTGCTCGTGGGCCACGTGACCAAGGAGGGCTCCATCGCGGGGCCCCGGCTGCTCGAGCACCTGGTGGACGTGGTGTGCCAGTTCGAGGGGGACAAGCACTCCCGGATCCGCCTGCTGCGCGCCGTCAAGAACCGCTTCGGCCCCACGGACGAGGTGGGGTGCTTCGACCTCGAGGAGAACGGGATCCGCTCGGTCTCGGACCCGTCCGGGCTGTTCGTCTCCCGCACGCCCGTGCCCGTGGCGGGGACGTGCCTGAGCGTCACGGTGGAGGGCAGGCGTCCGCTGCTGGCCGAGGTCCAGGCGCTGCTCGACAAGTCCAGCACCGCGCAGCCGCGCCGGGCCACCTCCGGGCTGGACGGCTCCCGTGTGGCCATGCTGCTCGCGGTGCTGCAGCGCCGCGCGGGAGTGGGCCTGGCCGCCATGGACTGCTACGTCTCCACGGTGGGCGGGGTGCGGCTGAGCGAACCCGCCACGGACCTCGCGGTGTGCATGGCCCTGGCCTCGGCCGCACAGGACCGTCCCCTCCCCCAGCGCCTCGTGTGCTTCGGGGAGATCGGGCTCGCGGGGGAGGTCCGGCCCGTCCCCGAGATCAACCGGCGGATCCAGGAGGTCGCCCGCCTCGGGTTCACCCACGCCGTGGTCCCCGCCTCCCCCAGCGGCCCCGGAAGCATCCCCCCGGGGTTCTCGGTGCGCGAGGTCACCACTGTGAACGAGGCCATGGAGCTTCTGTTCCCGGCGCGCGCCGGGTGAGCACGGGCGGGTCGAGCAAGCACTCATGGCGGCGGTCCAGCGCGGGCGGGGTCTGAGAGCGACCACGGTCCGCGTGAGCGCGGGTAGATCGAACCAGCGCCCATGGCCGCGGCTGAACGCTGGCGGGGCGGGTGTGCGTTCACGGACCGGGTGAGCCCCCCCCGGGGCTGACAGGCGCCCGCAATCCGCGCGAGCCCTCGTCGTGCCGGGCGACTGCTCGCCGTGCCGGCTGAGTGCGTGCGCGCCGGATGAGCGCCGTCGGTGCCGCTCTAGAATGAGGCCGTGGTGAAAACTCGTGAATCCGCCCTGCGCAAGACCCTCGCCAGAGTGGCTCCCGGCACGGAGCTGCGCACCGGGCTGGAGCGCATCCTGCGAGGCCGCACCGGCGCGCTGATCGTGCTGGGATTCGACCGCTCGGTGGAGTCCCTGTGCTCCGGGGGCTTCGACATCGACACCGGGTTCACCCCCACCAAGCTGCGCGAGCTCGCCAAGATGGACGGTGCGATCGTGTGCGACCGGGACGCCACCCGGATCCTCAAGGCGGGCGTCCAGCTCATGCCGGATGCCGCCATCACCACCCAGGAGTCGGGCACGCGGCACCGCTCCGCGGAGCGCACGGCTAAGCAGACCGGTGTGCCCGTGATCTCGGTGAGCGCGTCCATGAGCGTGATCACCATCTACAAGGACGAGCACCGCTACGCCATCGAAGGCTCCCAGGCGATCATGGCCCGGGCAAACCAGGCCCTGCAGACCCTGGAGCACTACAGCAACAGGCTCGAGCAGGTGCTCGGCAGCCTCTCCGCGCTGGAGATCGAGGCCGCGGTGACCGCCCGGGACGTGGCCCTCACCCTGCAGCGCATGGAGATGGTGCGGCGGATCTCGGAGGAGATCAGCTGGTACGTGCTGGAGCTCGGGGCGGACGGCCGCCTGATCTCGCTGCAGCTGGAGGAGCTCACCGCGGGCACCGGCCCGGGCCCGGACGTGGTGCTGCGCGACTACCTCCCGGAGGCCACAGACAGCGCGGCCGTGGAGGCGTCGCTGGAGGCGCTCTCACAGCTGTCACCGGCGGAGCTGATCGACCTGCAGAGGGTCGCGGCGGCAGCCGGCCTCACCGGCCCGCAGGGAAATCTGGAGACGGATCTGCACCCCCACGGCTACCGGCTGCTCGAGGGCATCAAGTCCATGCCCGGTGCGGTGGCCAAGCGTCTCGTTGCGCAGTTCGACGGTCTGCAGTCCCTCATGGCGGCCAACCTGGAGGACCTCATGTCCGTCGAGGGGATCGGCGAGCAGCGGGCCCGCACCGTGCGGGAGTCGCTGTCCCGGATGGCGGAGACGAGCCTGCTCGACCGCTTCATGTGAGGTGCTGAGCCCGGGCGCACGCCATTGCGCAGCGGCCCACCGTTCGTCGTCGCCGTGACGCCGCTTCGGGCCACGGCCACCGCAGGTCAGCCCACGGGCCGGCACCGCAATTCAGCCCGCGGGTCAGCACCGTGGGTCAGCCCGCGGGCGAGCACCGCAGGGCGGCACCGCGAGCCGGTTCCCGGAGCGGGCCGTCCGGGCGCACCCCACGCGGACAACCACCCTCCGTCACGCGGCCACGGTCCCACCGCCCGCCCGGGGCGGACACCACGACCGAGCCCCGTCACTTCAGTACGAAAGCCGCCTGCTGGCTGGCGGTGTCCCCGAGGGAGACGGCCAGGTTGTAGTACCCGGCGAGCGCCTCGGGCTGGCCTGCCGGGCACCCCTCCGCCGTGCGGACGCGGTTCCAGCTCAGCTTGGCGCTCTCCTTCTGGCCGGCGTTGAGGGTCACGGTGCGGTCCTCGCCCCCCGCGGCGCAGTGGCGGGAGTCGAAGACGGTGTCGGAGCCGGAGGTCACCACGAAGGCCATGCGCTTGCTCCCCGCATTGACCGTGCAGGGCTGGTCCCCGGTGTTCTCCAGGGTCATGGTGAGCGCCGGCTGCTCCTTGCCCGCGTAGCTCTCCTTGTCCGTGCCCGCCGTGACGGAGAGCTTGTCGGTGCACTCGGGCACCGCGGAGGCGCTGGGGCTCGGGCTCGCGGAGCTCCCGCCCGACGCGGAACCGGAGGGTGACGGGCGGGGGGTGAAGTCGTCGAACTTCTTTGCGGGATCCGCGCTGGCCCGGGCCGTGGCGGACGGCGCCGGCGCGGCATCCTGATCCGCGGTGGAGCCCTCCCCGCCGCCGGTGACCGCCCGGATCCCGGCACCCACCGCCCACACGATCACGAGCAGCACCAGCACGATGACGGCCAGCGCCACCAGGCGGCGTCGGCGGTAGACGTGGTCGGGAAGTCTGGCCTCGGTGTCCTCGTCCGGGGTGTGGTGCGTGGGGGGATCGTGCCGCTCGGAACCGTGGGAAGCCATGGTCTCCAGGCTACCGTGGTCGGTGATGAACCCGAATGCCGAATCCCCCGCCGGAGCCCCGGTCGAGGACGTCCGCCGCGCCGTGGTCGAGTGGTACCGCGGCAGCGCCCGGGACCTCCCGTGGCGAGCACCGCAGCGCACCCCGTGGGGTGTGCTGGTCAGCGAGATCATGCTCCAGCAGACACCCGTGGTGCGGGTGCTTCCGGTGTGGCAGCGGTGGCTGCAGCGCTGGCCCACGCCGTCCGACCTGGCCGCGGCCTCCCCGGCGGACGTGGTGCGAGAGTGGGGCCGGCTGGGGTACCCGCGGCGCGCCCTGCGGCTGCATGCCGCCGCCCAGTGCATCCGGGACGAGCACGGTGGGCGCGTGCCCCGAGACCACGCCGAGCTGCTCGCGCTGCCGGGGATCGGGGCCTACACGGCCGCCGCCGTGGCGGTGTTCGCGTTCGGGCAGCGCCACACCGTGGTGGACACCAACATCCGCAGGGTCGAGGCCAGGCTCTTCTCCGGCCGGGCGCTGCCCGCCCGGTCCCTCACGGCCGCGGAGACGGCGCTGGCGGACTCTCTGCTCCCCGAGGACGTGGCCGGGTCCGTGGCGTGGAACCAGGCCGTCATGGAACTGGGCGCCCTCGTGTGCATGGCCCGCTCCCCGCGCTGCGGCGAGTGCCCCGTGCGGGACTCGTGCGCGTGGCTGGCCGCGGGCAGTCCGCCCCCGGAGGAGACCCCGCGGGGCCAGGCGTGGCACGGCACGGACCGGCAGGTCAGGGGGGCCATCATGGCCGTGCTGCGCTCGGCCGTGGACCCCGTGCCCGAGCCGCTGCTGCTCACGGACCTGACGGGATCGGAGGCTCTCGCGCAGGGCCACGGCGCACCTCCCGCCGTGGTGGTCGCGGAGCTGACCGCCCTGTGGCGGCTGCCCGCCCCGCCGGAGCAGCGCCGTCGTGCCCTGACCGGTCTGCTGGCCGACGGGCTGGCTGCCGCGGACGACGCCGGGGTCAGCCTTCCGGGGTGAGCTGGCGGATCATGCGCGTGTTGCCCAGCGTGTTGGGCTTCACCCGCGCGAGGTCGAGGAACTCCGCGACGCCCTCGTCGTGCGAGCGCAGCAGCTCCGCGAACACCTCCGCGGGGATGGTCTCCTGGTTGGCCATGACCTCGAACCCGTGGGCGGCGAAGAACCCCACCTCGAACGTGAGGCAGAAGACCCGGCTCGCCCCGAGCCGTTCGGCACGGGACAGCAACTCGCGCAGCATCCGCCCGCCCACACCGTGCCCCCGTGCCGCCGGTGACGTGGCGAGCGTCCTCACCTCCGCGAGGTCCTCCCACATCACGTGCAGCGCCCCGCAGCCCACCAGCGTCCCGGACTCGTCCTCCGCGACCACGAACTCCTGGATGCTCTCGTAGTAGGTGACGGTGTCCTTGGTGATCAGGATGCGCTCCGTGGCCATGGGCGCCACGAGCTCCTTGATCCCGTGGACGTCCGACGTGCGGGCTGGGCGGATGCGGATCTCGGTCATGGCCACGACTGTACGCGGGCCGGCCCGGCCCCCGGGACGCGAGCGGGCGGCGTCGCGAACCGAAGTTCACGACGCCGCCCGCTCGCCCTGGGCGCTCGGCCCCAGGGGGTGCCGGCTCAGGCCTGTGCCTGGGCCGCTCCCCCGCCCGTGTCACCGCCGGTGTGCGGTGAGCGCGGGACGTCCTTGCCGGACTGGCTGTCGTCGTTGTCCGAGAGGGTGGGAGTGTTCTCGATCTCCGCGATCTCCTCGTCGGACAGCTCGGACATGGGGGTCGAGGAGAACGTGAACGTGGCGTCGTCCCCCTCGCCCTCGACACCCACGGTGATCTTCTCGCCGGAGGCGATCTCACCGAACAGGATCCGCTCAGAGAGCTGGTCCTCGATCTCGCGCTGCATGGTGCGGCGCAGCGGGCGGGCGCCCATGGCGGGGTCGTAACCCTTCTTGGCCACGAGCTTCTTGGCCTCGTCCGTGAGCGTGATGGACATGTCCTGCTCGCGCAGCCGCTGCTGCAGCCGCGCCACGAACAGGTCCACGATCTGCACGATCTCGGCCTCGCTCAGCTGCGGGAACACGATGATCTCGTCCACGCGGTTGAGGAACTCGGGGCGGAAGTGCTCCTTGAGCTCCTCCTGCACCTTGGCCTGCATGCGGTCGTAGGAGGTGGCGGCGTCCCCGCTGGCCTGGAAGCCCACGGGAACCGTGCGGGAGATGTCCCGGGTGCCCAGGTTGGTGGTCATGATGATCACCGTGTTCTTGAAGTCCACCACGCGGCCCTGCGAGTCGGTCAGACGGCCGTCCTCGAGGATCTGCAGCAGGGAGTTGAACAGGTCCTGGTGGGCCTTCTCCACCTCGTCGAAGAGCACCACGGAGAACGGCTTGCGGCGGACCTTCTCGGTCAGCTGCCCGCCCTCCTCGTAGCCCACGTAGCCCGGAGGGGCACCGAAGAGCCGGGAGACGGTGTGCTTCTCCTGGTACTCGGACATGTCCAGGGTGATCAGGGCGTCCTCGTCACCGAAGAGGAACTCCGCGAGCGCCTTGGCCAGCTCGGTCTTGCCCACGCCGGTGGGCCCGGCGAAGATGAACGAGCCGCCCGGACGGCGGGGATCCTTCAGACCCGCACGGGTGCGGCGGATGGAGCGGGACAGGGCCTTGATGGCCTCGTTCTGCCCGATGACGCGCTTGTGCAGCTCGTCCTCCATGTGCAGCAGCCGGCCGGACTCCTCCTCGGAGAGCTTGTACACGGGCACGCCCGTGGACGCGGAGAGCACGTCCGAGATGACCTCGGGGGTGACCTCGGAGATCTGGTCGTCCCCCTCGCGCCAGGCCTTGTCCTTCTCGTCCCGCTCGGCGATGAGCTTCTGCTCGGTGTCGCGCAGGGACGCGGCCTTCTCGTAGTCCTGGCCGTCGATCGCGGCTTCCTTGGCGGTCTTGGTCTCCGCGATCTTCTCGTCCAGCGCCTTGATCTCCGGCGGGGCCGTCATGCGCTTGATGCGCAGCCGGGCACCGGCCTCGTCGATCAGGTCGATGGCCTTGTCCGGCAGGAAGCGGTCCGAGACGTAGCGGGCGGACATGCTCACGGCGGACTCGAGGGCCTCGTCCGAGATGGACACCCGGTGGTGCGCCTCGTACTTGTCCCGCAGGCCCTTGAGGATCTCCACAGCGTGGGCCTCGGAGGGCTCGTCCACCTGGATGGGCTGGAAGCGCCGCTCCAGGGCGGCGTCCTTCTCGATGTGCTTGCGGTACTCGTCCAGGGTGGTGGCGCCGATGGTCTGCAGCTCACCGCGGGCCAGCATGGGCTTGAGGATCGAGGCGGCGTCGATCGCGCCCTCGGCGGCACCCGCACCCACCAGGGTGTGGATCTCGTCGATGAACAGGATGATGTCCCCGCGCGTGCGGATCTCCTTGAGCACCTTCTTCAGGCGCTCCTCGAAGTCCCCGCGGTAGCGGGAGCCCGCCACGAGAGAACCGAGGTCCAGCGTGTAGAGCTGCTTGTCCTTGAGGGTCTCGGGGACGTCCCCGCGCACGATCGCCTGCGCGAGGCCCTCGACCACGGCGGTCTTTCCCACACCGGGCTCGCCGATCAGCACCGGGTTGTTCTTGGTGCGCCGCGAGAGCACCTGCATCACGCGCTCCATCTCGCGGTAGCGCCCGATCACGGGGTCCAGCTTGGACTCGCGCGCGGCCGCGGTGAGGTTGCGCCCGAACTGGTCCAGCACGGCGGAACCGGCGGGGGTCCCCTCGGCGCGACCGCCGGAACCGACGCCCGCGGCCTCCTTCTCGCCCCCGGCGTTGCCGGACTGGTAGCCCGAGATCAGCTCGAGCACCGTGGCACGCACCTTGGCGGGGTCCGCGCCCAGCTTCACGAGCACCTGCGAGGCCACGCCCTCACCGGCGCGGATGATCCCCAGCAGGATGTGCTCGGTGCCGATGTAGTTGTGGCCCAGCTGCAGGGCCTCGCGCAACGAGTGCTCCAGGACCTTCTTGGCGCGGGGCGTGAACGGGATGTGGCCCGAGGGGGCCTGCTGGCCCGGGCCGATGATGTCCTGGACCTGCTCGCGGGCGGCGCTCAGGGTGACGCCCATGGACTCGAGGGCCTTGGCGGCGACGCCCTCCCCCTCGTGGATCAGCCCGAGCAGCAGGTGCTCGGTGCCGATGTAGTTGTGGTTGAGCATCCTGGCCTCTTCCTGGGCCAGCACGACCACCCGGCGGGCACGGTCGGTGAAGCGTTCGAACATGGATACTCCTTCATTGATCTCTGCCCACGATGCTAGGCACCGCCATGGCCGCCATGGGCACTGTTCGCCACTGGCGCACGGTGTCCAGCCCTCGGCGAAATTGCCCCGCCCACGATCCGCCAATTCCCGTGAATTCCGGTTTCGCGCATTCGGCGCGAGAACGAGAACGGCCGGAACACGTCCGAGGGCGTATTCCGGCCGGGGTCCCCCGGATCACCGTGGGCGGGTCACCGGGGGCGGAGCGGGCGAGCGGCCGCGGAGGCCGCTGCCCGCCCCGAGGGATCAGCTGCCGTGCGCGGCGTAGTACTTGTCCTGCACGTCCTGGTGGATGCGGCCGCGGTCCGAGACCTTCAGGCCCTGCTCCTTGGCCCACGCGCGGATCTTGGGGGTCTCGGGGTTGCCGGAACGGCTGGGGCGGGTGGTGGTGGCCGCGCTGCGCCCGTTCTTGGCGGAGGCCCGGCGCCCGGCCGAGACGTAGGGGCGCAGGGCGTCGCGCAGCTTGGTGGCGTTCTCCGAGTTCAGGTCGATCTCGTACTGGCCGCCGTCCAGCCCGAAGCGCACGGTCTCGTGGGCCTCGCCGCCGTCGATGTCGTCTTCCAGAATGATTTTCACGGTCTGAGCCATGGTCAGATCCTCCAAACGCCTCACGGGCCTTTTCGTCCAATGGGTTCGCACCTGCGAACACGTGCAGTGGGGTGAAACTGTTATTCGGTGTCCACGCGAGCCGGACACCCATTCCCCCGGGTGGCCGACAACCCCGCGGGGCAAGCGATAACGGGGTGGATTTCACCGCGCGTGGAACGGAAACAATGCCGTTTCACGGCCCCATCATTGCACGTGCTCCGTGAATTGTCATCACGGGGCTATTGCGGCGGATTCTGATCCGCTGCGGAATCACGAATGGGAATGGAGTTGCGCAGGCCGAGACCCCTCTGCTGACGGGGCTTTTCCTGCTGGTCCCCGAACGGCGAATTCTCGCCCTCGCGCTCGCGCACGGCCCGGTACCACTGCTCGGCGTCCTCCTGGGCATGCGAGCGTGCGGTGCGCTCGGTCTTGTCACCGCGCAGCAGCCAGCGCATCACCAGGTAGAAGATCACGCCCACGCCCAGCGAGGGCGCGAAGACGGCCAGGTACTCCATGACGACGATCATCCTCTCCGGGACTGGACAGATGCTGTGCGGGCGGCGCCGCGAAGGGGTCTCACTCGGGCTTCATCAGCGGGAAGAGAATGGTCTCCCTGATGCCGAGGTTGGTGAAGAGCATGATGAGCCGGTCCAGGCCGAGCCCCATGCCGCCCATGGGCGGGGCACCGTGCTCGAGCGCCCGCAGGAAGTCCTCGTCCAGCTGCATGGCCTCGTGGTCCCCCGCCGCGGACAGCAGCGACTGCTCGGTGAGCCGTTCCCGCTGCACCACGGGGTCCACGAGCTCGGAGAACGCGGTGCCGCGCTCCATGCCGCCGATGATGAGGTCCCACGCCTCGATCACGCCGGGCTTCTCGCGGTGCGGGCGCGCCAGGGGCTGGGCCGCGGGCGGATAGTCGTACACGAAGGTGGGCTGGAGCAGCGTGGGCTCCACGATCTCCTCGAAGAGCTCCATGACGAGCTTCTGGGCGTCCCACGCGGGATTCACGGGAATGTCCCGCTCGGCGGCCACGGCGCGCAGCTGCTCCGCGGGGGTTTCCGGGGTGATCTCCCGCCCCACAGCCTCGGACAGACCCGGGTACACGGACACCCACTGCCATTCACCGAACAATTCGATGCGGCCCTGCGGGGTGTCGATGCCCTCAACGCCCAGCTGCCGCGCGCATTCCTGGATGATCTCCCGGATCCGGTCCGCCATGTCGAATTGGTCCGCGTAGGCCTCGTAGGCCTCCAGGGTGGTGAATTCCGGGCTGTGGGAGGAATCCACGCCCTCGTTGCGGAATACCCGCCCGATTTCGAAGACCTTATCGATGCCGCCCACCACCGCGCGCTTGAGGTAGAGCTCGGTGGCGATGCGCAGGGTCATGTCCTGGTCGAAGGCGTTGAGGTGGGTCTCGAACGGCCGCGCCGCGGCGCCGCCGTGCACGAGCTGCAGCATGGGCGTCTCGATCTCCACGTACCCCTGCTGCTCCATGACCCGGCGCACGGTGCGGGTGATCAGGGAGCGGGTGAGCACGACGTCGCGCGCCTCCTGGCGCACGATCAGGTCCAGGTAGCGCTGGCGCACCCTGGTCTCCTCGTTGAGCTCCTTGTGCATGGTGGGCAGGGGGCGCAGGGCCTTGGAGGCCATGGTCCAGGAGTCCGCCATGACGGACAGCTCGCCCCGGCGGGAGCTGATGACCCGCCCGGTCACGGCCACGAAGTCCCCGAGGTCCACGAGGGCCTTCCACTGTGCGAGCGCCTCGTCCCCCACATTCGCCTTGGAGAGCATGACCTGCAGGCGGGTGCCGTCCCCCTCCTGGAGGGTCCCGAAGCACAGCTTGCCGGTGTTGCGCACGTGCACCACGCGACCGGCCACGGTGACCACGTGGTCGGTCTCCTCGCCGTCCGCGAGGTGACCGAACTCCGCCCGCACGCTCGCGAGGGTCGCGGTGCGGTGCACACCCACGGGGTAGGGGTGCATCCCGGCGTCCGCGGCGGCCTGCCGCTTGGCGGCGCGCACGGCCATCTGGTCGTTGAGCTCGTGGGCGCTCAGCTCCGGATCGGTGCTGGCGGGCTCGGCGGGAACGGTGGTCTCAGGCTGCTCGGTCACAGTGGACCAGGATACCGGTAGCGCTCAGATGCGCATGTTGTCGATCAGCCGCGTGGGCCCCACCCACGCGGCCACCAGGGCCAGGGCCCCGGGCGCCGGGTCCACGAACCCGAGGGTGCGCGGGTCCACGGTCACGAGGTAGTCCAGACGCACCTCGGGCTCCGCGGCCACCTGCCGTCTGGCCTGCTCCAGCGTGAGCCCGCCCGCCGCGAGCGCGCTCAGGGTGCGGTGCAGCACGAGGGCGTGGCGCGCCTGGCCCTCCGAGAGGTACTGGTTGCGGGAGGACAGCGCGAGCCCCTGCCCGGAGCGCACGATGGGCACGGGGCGGATCTCCACGCGGTGGTCGAAGTCACGCACCATGCGCTGCACGAGCAGCAGCTGCTGCGCGTCCTTCTCCCCGAAGTACGCCCGGAACGGGGTCAGCGGGCCGGGCGCCACGATGGTGAAGAGCTTGTTGACCACGGTCAGGACGCCGTCGAAGTGCCCGGGGCGGGTGGCGCCCTCGAGGAGCGTCCCCGCGGCACCGGAGGTCACCGTGACCACGGGGGTTCCGTCCGGGTACATCTGCGCGGCGTCCGGGGCGAAGACGAGGTCCACCCCCACCTCGGCGAGCAGCGCGACGTCCTGCTCCAGCTGACGCGGGTAGCTCTCGAAGTCCTCGCCGGGGCCGAACTGCAGGGGGTTCACGAACACGGACACCACAGTGAGGTCGTTCTCCGCGCGGGCACGGCGGGCGATCTCCAGGTGGCCGTGGTGCAGCGCGCCCATGGTGGGCAGCAGTCCCACGGAGCGGGCCCCCCGCCCCACGCGCGCCCCGATCTCCTCGCGCACCTGCTCCACGGTGGTGCACACCACGGGTTCCGCCACGCTCACTCCTCGTCCTCGAGCGCGGCCAGCACCGCGCGGTAGCTCATGGCGTCCAGTCTGCCCGACGCCGCGGCGCGCCGGGCCGTCTGACGCGCCAGCGCGCGGTACCCGGCCAGCAGCTCCCGCCCGGCGCCCCCCGGTGAGGTGCCCGTATGCGGCGGCCGTGCGGCGTCGTCGTTCGCCGGGTCCCCGGGAGCGGCGCCCGCACCGCCGCCGGCCAGCTCGCGCAGTGCGGCCACGTGCGCGGCCACGGTGGCGACGTCCCCGCGGGCCACCGGGCCCGTGAGGGCGTTCTCCCCGGAGGCCAGGGCGTTGTCCACGGTGGCCCGCACGAGCGGTCCCAGCACGCGGTCCGGGTGCTCCACACCGATCTCGCCGAGCAGCTGCATGGACTCCCCCAGCACCGTCATCACGTGGTTGGAGCCGTGGGCGAGGGCCGCGTGGTAGAGCGGGCGGTCCGCCTCGGCGACGACGACGGGCTCCGCGCCCATCTCCACGACGAGCGCCTGCGCGATCGGCAGCACGGGGGCGGCCGCGGTGATCCCGAAGCTGCAGTCGACCAGCCGCTGCAGGTCCAGGCTGAGCCCCGTGAAGGTCATGGCCGGGTGCACCGCGAGACCGATCCCCCCGGCCGCCCGCACGGGCTCCAGGACGTCCGTGCCGTAGCGTCCGGCGGTGTGGACCACGAGCTGGCCGGGCTGCCACGCCCCCGTGGCGGCGAGCCCGGCCACGAGACCGGGCAGCTGGTCGTCCGGCACCGCGAGTAGCACGAGCTCGCTGCGCTCCACGATGGTCTCCACGTCCAGCACCGGCACGTCCGGCAGCAGCGCCGCGGCCCGTTCCCGGCTGGCCTCCGAGGTCACGTGCACACCAACGACGGCGTGGCCCGCGGCCCGCAGCGCGGCGCCGAGCACGGCACCCACCCTGCCCGCGCTGACGACGCCCACGCCGAGACGGCCGGGGCGGTGACTGGGGTGGGACACGCGAACACTCCTCGCAGGGGACACAACGGCACGCACAGGGTAGCGCACGGCGTCAGGGGGCGGGCGTGCCTCCGGCGGGCGCACCCGCGGCCGTGCCGTCCACCCGCTCGCGCGCCGCGCGGGCGAGCTCCGCGTGGCGCCACTGCAGCTCCCGCGCGGTGGCCGCGTCCAGGTGCGCCACGGACGTGGTGACGGATCCGGGGGTCACGTGCACCGCGAAACCGCTCAGCCCGAACCGCCGCTCCACCGGACCCTGACGCAGCGCCACCGACTGGGTCTTGTGGTGCGGGACCACGCTCGCGTGCCGGGCGAGCCGGCCCCAGCGCAGCACCAGGGAGGAGTCGTCCACGGCGAAACCCGTGCGCCGCCACGTGAGCGGGTCCAGCCAGCGCGCCCGCCGGGGGCTCGTGGTGAACCTGCCGGAACCGCCGATCCCGGTGATCCCCTCCGACACGAGGCCCTCGGGGGCGTCCGCGAGCGGGAGCACGAGCCCCAGCAGCTCCCGGACCTCGTCCCACGTGCCCACCGGCAGCACCACGGAGCCGAGGCCCTCGGCGTCCGACGTCCCGCCCTTGCCCGCGGTGACGACCACCACCCGGTGGCCGCCGAAGACCCGCCACAGCAGCGGCGCCGTGACCTCCAGCGCCTGCACACGGCCCGTGGGGATCGTGGAGGAGCGTTCGTTGAACAGCCCCGCCCGGGTGCGCACTCCCGAGGGCACCTCGCTCAGCGTGAAGCCCCAGCTCTTCTCGAGCCGCGAGTACAGCCCGGAGACCACACCCAGCAGCGGCGGCAGGCTCGAGGGCAGCACCACCACGAGCGCCTCGGGGAACCACACGGACAGCCCCGCGGCCACCAGCGCCAGCACCACCAGCACCACGGCCGGCGGCGAGAGCACCAGGCCCAGCAGCACGCGACCGGTGGGCACCGTGAACACGCGGCGCAGCTCGTCCTGCTCGCCGAGCAGCCCGTACTTCTGGGCCACCCGCACGTCCACGCCGTCCCGGGAGCGCCCACCGCGGGCCGCCCCCGTAGCCTCGGGAGCACCGGTACCCGGGGCCGCCGCACCAGGGGTGGCCGCCCCCTGGTCAGCCGCAGCGGAGTTCGCCGCACCGGCTGTCGGCGCGCTCCAGGGCGCCACCCGACCCGCGCCGTCCACGGACGCCTGCGCGTCCTCCGCCGCGCGGGCACCGTCGGGCGCGGTCGGAGCCCGTGGTGACGGGTCCGCGGAGGCCTCCGGCGGCGTCGTGCCCGCCGAGCCGTGCTGCGCCGCCGCCCGGTGCGCGGCGACCAGCAGCTGTCGTCGCAGCTGCTGCGCGTGCTCCCGGCCCAGGTAGGACAGCTGCAGCACGCTGGACCCGCCGTCCGCCACGTCGAACTTCAGGGCGGAGAGCCCCAGCACGCGGGGCAGGAAGCGGCGCTCGATGTCGATGCCCTGCACCCTGTCCAGGCGCGCCTGGCGCTGCGTGCGGAACAGCCAGCCGCTGCGGAAGCGCACGTGCTCCTCGGTGATCTGGTAGCGGGTGAACCACCACGAGAGCAGTCCCAGCCCGATCAGCAGGCCCAGCACCCCGCACAGCACCGCGAGGGCCAGGCCCGCGCCCACCAGCTGCACGGCACCGCCCACGTCCACGTTGAGGGGCTCGTGCTTGACCAGTGCGGAGAGGACGTCGTCCAGGAAGGTGTTGCCGATGCCCCACGCGAGGGCCACGAGCAGCAGCCAGCTGCGCACGAACGGCGTCAGCGGGTGGACGCGGTGCCACACGTCCTCGGCGTCGCGCTGGGGTTCGTCGGGGTGCGGGGGCTCGTCGGGGTGGGGCTGCACCGCCGGTGCCCCGGGCTGGGACCCTGCCTGCGATCCTCCGGGGTGGGACTCTGCGCGCGGTTCCTCGGGGCGGAGCCCTGCCTGCGGTTCCTGGGGGCGGAACTCGGCCCGGGGTTCCTCGGGACCGGAGTCCCGCTGCGGTGCCCCGGCTCGGGACGACGGCGCTCGGTCGGGGTGGTGCCCGCGCGGCGGCTGCCCGGGGCCGGGGACCCCGGCCACGGCGTCCTCGGGGCCCGTCACAGGCCCACCATGAGCTCTTCACCGCGCTGGGTGAGCTGCTCGCGCAGGCGGTCCGCTTCCTCCCGGGGCAGTCCGGGCAGCACGGCGTCGGTGCTCGCGGACGCGGTGTGCAGGGTCAGGGTGGCCAGTCCGAAGGCGTTGAGCACGGGTCCGGTCTTGATGTCCACGTACTGCATGCGGCCGTAGGGCACCACGGTCACGGAGCGGAAGAACAGGCCCCGGCGCAGCCACAGCTCGGTGGGCGCCTGCGCATAGCCGATGGCGCGCACCCTGCGGGGCACGAGCGCGAGGTTGACCAGCCCCCACACCAGGGCGGCGGCGGGCAGGATCCACAGCCACGAGGCGGCTCCGCCCCACACACCCAGCAGCGCGAGAACCAGGGGCACGGCCAGGCCCGCCGTCCAGGCGGCGGTCCCGATCGCGGCGCCGATCAGGCGCACCGGCACGTACTTGGGGGACACCCCGTGCCAGCTCAGTCCCGCAGGGCTCAGGTCAGTGGTCGCGGGCATATCCTCCCTCTCCGGTGGCGTACGGGTCACGCCGCCCACCGTACGGGCTTTCCTCCTCCGCGTCCGGGTCATCGGGAGGAAGTCTGCAGGATTTCTCCACGATCCAGCCCACCACGGCCAGGGCCACGCCCACGAGAACCTGGGCCACGCACTGCCACAGCGGCTGCTGGGTGGAGCGGACACCGATCAGGGCCAGCTGGTCCACACCGATCCCCGCGTGCCACCCGGCGCACAGCGCGCCGTAGTACGCGATGGCCTGCGCCGCGGCGGCCGTGCCCACGGCCCACACGGGGTCGTACGGCTTGCGCCGCGCCGGGTCTTTCCGGGCGCCCCGGCCGGCCTCCGGGTCCCGGTGGGCGCGCAGCCGCAGCCCGAGGTACGCGACCACCGCTCCCGCGGCCACCTCGGCCACGATGCTGACCCAGGCCAGGATGAGCAGGCTCTCCCGCCCCCCGACCACCTGGGCGATGCTCCACCCCACAGCGGCGGCGACCGCGGCGGCGGCCACGAGGGACAGCAGGTTCAGGTAGCGCACGACGTCTCCTCCTCCGGCCGCAGCCGGTGCTCGGTCACGGTGAGGTCCCCCAGGTCCGCGGCGGCGCGCGCGAGACGCGCGACCGGGACCCCGTCCAGCTCCGCGGCGGGATCCATGAGCTCCCACGGGCGCAGCACGAAGGCCCGCTGCGCCGCGCGCGGGTGCGGCAGCACGAGCCGCGGGTCCTCGCTGCGCACACCCTCCACGCACACGACGTCCAGGTCCAGGGTGCGCGGGCCCCACCTCAGCTCCCGGGTGCGCCCGTGGCGCTGCTCGATCCGCTGGCACACCTCCAGCAGCTCCAGGGGCGCGAGCTCGCAGCGCAGCTCCACCACGGCGTTGAGGTAGTCCGGGGAGCCCTCCGGCCCGCCCACGGAGCGGGTCTCCACCACGGGCGACGCCGCCGTCACCGTGATCCCCGGGCTCGCCTCCAGGTCCCGGACCGCGTGCCGCAGCACCGCGAGCCGGTCCCCCAGGTTGGCGCCCAGGGCCACGACGCACCGGGCGGCCATCAGCGTGAACCCGCCCCGAGTGCGGCGCGGGTGCGCACGATGCTCACGGCCACGTCCGAGAACGTGACGTCGATGGGTGCCTTGGGCTTGTGCACCGTGACCTCGAGGGCGGCCACGAGGGTGAAGCGCTCCAGCAGGCTGCGGGCGATCTCCTCCGCGAGGGCCTCAATGAGCTGGAACCGCGTGCCGATGATGATCTCGCGCACCATCTCGGCGACCTCGCCGTAGTGCACGGTGCGGGTGAGGTCGTCGGTGGCACCGGCGGGGCGCAGGTCCACGTGCAGCACGAGGTCCACGAAGAACGGCTGCCCGCTGCGACGCTCCTTCTCGAATACGCCGTGGTAGCCCACCGCACCCAGCCCGGTGAGGGTGATGCGGTCGAGGTGGGCGGGGTCGGGTGTGGCGGTGGTCATGGCGGCGTCAGCTCCCTGCATCCCGGGGTCGCAGTACGGGTGGTTCGATTCCCAGCCACGCGTGCGCGGTGGCCACCGCGTCCACCGTGGCCGGGACGTCGTGGACGCGCACGGCCCAGGCGCCGCCGAACGCCGCCAGGGCGCTGAGCGCGGCGGTGGCGCCGTCGCGCCCGTCCACGGGGCGGGGCTCGCCGTCCTCGGCCAGCAGCGCCCCGAGAAAGCGTTTGCGGGAGGCCGCCACGAGCACCCTGTGGCCCAGCGCCTGCAGCCGGGGCAGGGCCCGCAGCAGCTCCCAGTCCTGCGTGCCGGCCTTCGCGAAGCCCAGACCGGGGTCCAGGACCAGGCGCTCCGGGGCCGCGCCGGCCGCGAGCAGCCGGTCGCGCACCGCGGTGAGCTCCCGCAGCACGTCGGCCACCGTGTCCGTGTAGGTGGCCAGCCCGGTCATGGTCTGCGGGGTCCCGCGCGAGTGCATGAGCACGTACGGCACGCCGGTGGCGCCCACGAGCTCGACCATCTCCGCACTGACGGCGGTGCCCGAGACGTCGTTGACGATGTGCGCGCCCGCCTCGATCGCGGCGTGGGCCGTGTCCGCGTTCAGCGTGTCCGCGCTCACGACGACGCCGCGGCGGCTCAGTTCCCGGATCACCGGCAACACCCTGCGCCGTTCCTCGCGCGGGTCCACCTGCTGCGCGTGCGGACGGGTGGACTCCCCGCCCACGTCCACGATGTCCGCTCCCTGCTCCGCGAGGCGCAGGCCGTGCGCGATGGCCGCCGCCTCCGAGTCGTGGCGGCCGCCGTCGCTGAACGAGTCGGGGGTCACGTTGAGCACCCCCATCACCAGGGTGCGCCCGGTGGGCAGCCCCTCGAACGAGCCCCACCCGAGGGGTGCGTCCCCACCCGCACGGTCCGGCGCATCCGGCCGGGAACCGGGGCGGGCGGCGTCGTGGGCTCCGGTGGCCGCGCCCCTGGCGTCGGCTGTCGGGCCCTGGGCACCTGGGGCGGCGCGGGGAGCGCCCGGTGCGCCGCCCTGGGCGCCGGTGGCGGCGTGGTGCGCGGCGGTCACCGGCCGTGTCCCGCTGCGATCAGGTTCATGGCCTCGGCACGCGTGGCGGGGTCCCGCAGCTGCCCGCGCACGGCGGAGGTGACCGTCCTGGCGCCGGGCTTGCGCACGCCGCGCATGGACATGCACAGGTGCTCGCACTCGACCACCACGATCGCCCCGGCGGGGTGCAGGTGCGCCACGAGCGCCTCGACCACCTGGGTGGTCAGCCGCTCCTGGACCTGGGGGCGCTTGGCGTAGAGGTCCACGAGGCGCGCGAGCTTGGACAGGCCCGTGACCTTGCCCTCCGGGCCGGGGATGTAGCCCACGTGGGCCACCCCGTGGAACGGCACCAGGTGGTGCTCGCACGTGGAGTAGAACGGCACGTCACGCACCAGCACCATCTCCGAGTGGCCGATGTCGAAGGACGTGGCGAGCAGCTCGGCGGGATCCTCGTGCAGCCCCGCGAAGACCTCCGCGTACGCGCGGGCCACCCGAGCCGGGGTGTCGCGGAGACCGTTGCGGTCGGGGTCCTCCCCCACGGCCAGCAGGATCTCCCGCACCGCGGCGGCGATCCTCGGCTGGTCCACCGCGGCGGAGACCTCACCGGTGCCGGCGTGGTCGAGGAAGGAGCCGGAGACGGGTTCGGAGACCGGTTCGTGGGCGTCGTGTTCGGGAGCGCTGGGGATGGGCGCGTTCTGCTCGGGCGCGGGTGCCATTCAGCCGTTCTCCCGCTTACCACCCGGTTCCTGCCCGGGCACCCCGCCCTGGCCACCGCCGGGACCGGACTGGGCGTCGTCGCCGCCCGGGCGCGGATCCTGGTGCTCCGGGACCTCCAGAGGGTGCTCCGGCTTGGCGGCCACCGCCTGGTCCTGGGGGGCCATGGTGCTGGGGTCCTGCAGGTTCTTGCGGCGGGCCTCCTCGTGCTCCGCGGCGGTGACCACCGGGGGCACGTCCGAGATCTCGCGCTCCTCGCCGGACTGCCACACGGGACGCACATCGCGCAGGGTCACGTCCCGGAAGATCTCCCGGATCTGGGCCTCGTTGAGGGTCTCCTTCTCCAGCAGCTCGAGCGCCAGGCGGTCCAGCACCGGGCGGTTCTGCAGCAGGATCTGGTGGGCCTCGTCGTGGGCCTGCTCGAGCAGCAGCCGCACCTCGTCGTCCACGATGCCCAGGGTGCGGTCCGAGTACTCCTTGGAGCCGGAGCCCATCTCGCGGCCCACGAACGGGTCCGAGTTGTCCCCGCCGATCTTCACGGAGCCGATCTTGGCGCTCATCCCGTACTGGGTGACCATCTTCCGGGCGGTGTCCGTGGCCTTCTGGATGTCGTTGGAGGCGCCGGTGGAGGGGTCGTGGAACACGATTTCCTCGGCCGCGCGCCCGCCCATGGCGTAGGCCATCTGGTCCAGCAGCTCGTTGCGGGTGGTGGAGTACTTGTCGTCCGAGGGCATCACCATGGTGTAGCCCAGGGCCCGCCCGCGCGGCAGGATGGTGATCTTGGTGACCGGGTCCGTGTTGCGCAGGGCCGCCGCCACCAGGGCGTGGCCGCCCTCGTGGTAGGCCGTGACCTTGCGCTCCAGCTCCTTCATCACGCGGGAGCGCTTCTGCGGACCGGCGATCACGCGGTCGATGGCCTCGTCCACGGCGCGGTCGTCGATCAGCTGCGCGTGGGAGCGCGCCGTGAGCAGTGCGGCCTCGTTCATCACGTTGGCCAGCTCGGCGCCCGTGAAGCCCGGGGTCCGCTTGGCCACGGACGCGAGGTCCACGTTCTGCGCGAGCGGCTTGTTCTTGGCGTGCACGCGCAGGATCTGCTCGCGGCCCTTCATGTCCGGGGCGTCCACGCCGATCTGGCGGTCGAAGCGGCCCGGGCGCAGCAGCGCGGGGTCCAGCACGTCCGGGCGGTTGGTCGCGGCGATCAGGATCACGTTGGTGTTGGCGTCGAAGCCGTCCATCTCCACGAGGAGCTGGTTCAGCGTCTGCTCGCGCTCGTCGTTGCCGCCGCCCATGCCGGCGCCGCGCTGACGGCCCACGGCGTCGATCTCGTCCACGAAGATGATGGCCGGGGCGTTCTCCTTGGCCTGCTGGAAGAGGTCGCGCACGCGGGAGGCGCCCACGCCCACGAACATCTCCACGAAGTCCGAGCCGGAGATGGAGTAGAACGGCACACCGGCCTCACCGGCCACGGCCTTGGCCAGCAGGGTCTTGCCCGTGCCGGGAGGGCCGTAGAGCAGCACACCCTTGGGCACCTTGGCGCCCACCGCGGTGAAGCGGTCGTGCTCCACCAGGAACTGCTTGATCTCGTCGAGCTCCTGGACGGCCTCGTCCGCGCCGGCCACGTCCGCGAACGTGACCTCTGAGTTCTCCTTGTTGAACATCTTGGCCTTCGAGCGGCCGAACTTCATGGCCTGCCCACCGGTCTGCATGCGGGAGAAGATGAACCAGAAGATGCCCATGATGATCAGGAAGGGCAGCAGGAAGCGCACCAGGGACAGGAACCAGTTGTTCTCCACGGGCTGGTCCGTGAAGCCCTCCAGGTGCGCCTGGTCCATGGTCTTCACGACCTCTTCGGCGCGGGGCTTGACGTAGTAGAACTCCACGTCCTTGCCCAGGTTGCGGTCACCCTGGTTGAGGTCGTCCTTGAGGGAGAGCTCCACCTTCTGCTCGCCGTCGTAGATCTTGGCCTCTTTGACCTTGTCCTGCTCGAGCAGGTCTAGGCCCACGTTGGTGTCCACGCGGGACGTGGTGGGGCTGAAGAAGCTCGCTCCCACGGGAACCAGGACCACAATGGCCAGCAGGATCCAGAAGATGGGGCCCTTGAAGAAACTCGTGGGTTTTTTTGCCGTGGCCAAGCCGTTGATCCTCCCGTGGACGTGTCACGCCGCGCCCCGCTCGCATGTCGGCGGACCGCCCCCGGTGCACGGGGGTTCGGACACGCGGGCCGTGGCGCGTTTGGCACAATGTATCGCTTCGTGCGGCGCCGCAGCGCCTCGTGCGCCGCCCGTTCTTTCACAGCGCACACGGACCGGCCACGGTACACGGGCCCGCCCGGTGCGGGCTGGGAGCTGCGGTGGCGGGGCCTGGGTGGCCGGGTCACGCGCGGCGGCGCGCCCGGCTCACTGGTAGACGTGCGGGGCCAGGGTGGCGATGCAGTCCAGGTTGCGGTACTGCTCCGCGAAGTCCAGCCCGTAGCCCACCACGAACTCGTTGGGGATGTCCCATCCCACGTAGCGGACGTCGATGTCGGTCTTCATGGCCTCGGGCTTGCGCAGCAGCGCGCAGATCTCCACGGAGCGCGTGCCGCGCGACTCCAGGTTGGTGCGCAGCCAGGAGAGGGTGAGGCCGGAGTCGATCACGTCCTCCACGATCAGCACGTCCTTGCCGTGCAGGTCCGTGTCCAGGTCCTTGAGGATCCGCACCACGCCGGAGGACTTGGTTCCGGAGCCGTAGGAGGACACCGCCATCCAGTCCATGGGGTACTGGCCCTGCAGCTCGCGCATCAGGTCCGCCATCACGGGCACGGCGCCCTTGAGCACGCCCACGAGCAGCACGTCCCGGCCCTCGTAGTCGCGGTCGATCTGCTGCGCGAGCTCGCGGACTTTCTCGGCGATCTGCTCCTTGGTGAACAGGATGCTGCTCAGATCCTCGTGGACGTGTTCGGCCTTCACTGGGCACTCCCGGGGTTGTTCTGGGTGGTGGTTCTCTGCTGGGGCGCCGGGCTGGGCTCTCCGCGCAGCTCCAGGCACCCCCGCGCACGGTCCGCGTCCGGGCGGTGCCGCCACGCTGACACCTTACCCGCCAGCTGCACGGGCCCGGCCTCGCCGTGGCCGAGGGCGAAGTCCTCCAGCGCTCCCAGCCGCTCGAACGTGGGCGTCTCCCCGCCCGCGGCCACGCACGCCCGGGCCAGCACACGACGCCGCAGGGCCGCCGGGGTGGCCTGCAGCACCGCGCCGTCCAGCACCACCGCGTGCTCCGGTTCCGCACGGCTCGGAGCCAGCAGGGCGGCGTCGTAGGCGGCCGCGGCCTGCTCCTCGAGATAGTCCGCGTCCGCACCGAGCACCGACGCCGTGCGGGCCAGGGCCCTGCCGACGCCGGGTCCGAGCTGGGCCTCCAGGTGGGGCAGCACCTCGTGGCGGATCCGGGAGCGGGTCAGCGCGGTGTCCGCGTTGCTGGGATCGAGCCAGGGCTCCAGGCCCTCGGCGGCGCACACCGTCTCGGTCTCCGCACGGGTGACGTTGAGCAGCGGGCGCAGGTAGAGCACACCGTCCTCGACGCGGCGCTCGGGCATCCCGGACAGCGAGCGCGTGCCGGAGCCGCGGGTCAGCCCGAGCAGCACCGTCTCGGCCTGGTCGTCGCGGGTGTGGCCGAGCAGCACGGCGGCGGCGCCCGTGCGGGCGACCACCGAACGGAAGGCCTCGTAGCGGGCGAGCCGGGCGGCCATCTCCGGGCCGGTGCCGCGGCGGGTCACGTGCACGCGCTCCACGTGGACCGGGTCCAGCCCCAGCCCCCGCAGGGTCTGGGCGGCGCGGTGGGCGACCTCCCCCGAGCCGTCCTGCAGCTGGTGGTCCACCACCACCGCCCCCACGCGGCACGTGCCGCGGCGCTGCAGGTGGGCCGCGGCCGCCGCGAGCGCGAGCGAGTCCGCTCCCCCGCTGCAGCCGAGCAGCACCAGGGGCGGGGCCTCACCACGGGAGCGGGCGGCGTCGAGCACCGGATCCAGTGTGCGCCGCACCGCACGCCGCACCCGGGCGACGGTCGGGTTCAGGCGGCCGCTGCGTCCTCGCTGCACCGGCTCAGCCCTGAGAGGCGCTCTTGCGCTGGGCGCACTCCTCGGCCATGGCCAGCACCTTGGAGAGCACGGGGGTGTTCTCCCCGAGCATCACCAGGGCGCGCTCCAGCTCCCCCGCGGGGACCACCGAGGCAAGTGCGGTCACGGCGTCCGTGTCCGTGGTGATGCCGGTGCGGATCTGGGACGTGGAAAGCACCGGCTGCGAGGCCTCCACGCGGCTCAGGACGGCCTCGAGGTCCGAGGAGCCCGCGCTGTCCTCGAGCATGACCAGGCGTTCGTAGACGGCCGGGTTGCCGATCTTGATGCGTCGGCCGCTGATGAGCTGCGAGAGCATGGGCGCGGAGAGCCCCAGCACCTGGGCCAGCCTGCGCTGGGTGATGCCGTAGGCCCCCACCACGGCGCCGAAGCGCTCCGACAGCGGTTGACCGTACAGCCGGATCTGCTGGTTGATGTTTTCAGAGCTCACGGGGTCATCTTGGCACACCGATCTGAAGTCGGGCCGGGTGCCGGGGGGCGGCTCAGCCGAGCACGCGCCGCTCCCAGGCCTCGGGGTCGTGGATCTCGGCCTCCGTGGGCAGGGTCTGCGGGGAGCTCCACACCGTGTTGAAGCTCTCCATGCCCACACGCTCCACCACGTGCTCCACGAACTTCTGCCCGTTGCTGTACTGGCGCATCTTGGCGTCCATGCCCAGCAGGGAGCGGACCATCCGGTCCAGCGCCCCGTGGGTCGAGGAGCGCGCGTCGAAGCGGCGGCGGATAGTCTTGACCGTGGGCACGATGCTGGCGTCCACGGCGTCCATCACGGCGTTCGCGTGGCCCTCCAGCAGGGACATCACGGCGGTCACGTGGGAGAGGGTGGCGCGCTCCTCGTCCGTGAGCAGGTGGGTGAGGGGTCCCAGCCCGGCGTCCGGGCGGGGGTCCCTGGAGCGCCCGGCGAGGGAGGCCCCCACGGCGCGCAGCCGCTGCCAGGCGCCGGCGTCCAGGGAGCCCAGCCGGGAGATCTGCTCGAGCATGTGGTCCCGCAGCCACGGGGCCGCGGCGAACTGCACGCGGTGCGTCTGCTCGTGCAGGCACACCCACAGTCGGAAGTCCTCGGGGGCCACGTTGAGCTCCCGCTCGGTCCACAGCACGTTGGGGGCCACGAACATCAGGCGCCCCCCGGGGTGGCTGCGGGCGGCCCGCTCGGAGACGAGCCCGGCGTAGGGGTCGTACTGCCCGAGCACCTTGGAGGACAGGAAGCCCACCAGGGCCCCTATCTCCGCGGCCGTGGCCGTGGGGGCGATCCCGCGCTGCGCGGCGGCGAACTTGGCGGGGTCCTTCGCGCTCAGCCGGTCGAACACCGGCTGCATCAGCACGGAGAAGGTCTGGGTGTTGGCCTTGGCCCACCCCGCACGGTCCACCACCAGCACGGTGGAGTCACGCAGGTTCTCCGCGGCGTCCAGCCCGGTGATGACGTGCACGTGGTGCACGGACTCGTGGGCGAAGTAGCGCAGGGACTCCACGGCCCTGGAGATCTCGCGGGGCTCAGGGGTGGGCCCCGGGGGCGTGACCTTCGCGGCGATCTGCGCGGCGGCATCCCAGTCGACCAGCGAACGGCGGGTCAGTTCTCGGCTCATGGGCACACTCAACCACACCGCTCCGACCCGCACAGAAGGGCCACGCTCGGGGTCACCCCGGGTGCCGTGGACCGCTCACCGGCTCCGGGTGAGCTCCGCGACCGTGCGGTCCACGCGGTCCTTGGCCCGGGCGGTGTGCCCCGTGACGCCGTTGAGCACCACCGCGTAGACGAGCACGGCCCCGTCCTCCCGCTGCACGTACCCGCTGAGCGCCACCACGTCCAGCAGCGTGCCGGTCTTGGCCCGGGCCACCCCTCGGGCAGGCTGCTCCGCGGGGTCGTCGAAACGCTCCGCGAGGGTTCCGGTGCCACCGGCCACGGGCAGCCCGCGCCCGTACGGGCCGAACCGCGGTTCCGTGAGCAGCGTGTCCACGGCCCGGGCGAGTGTGGCGGCCGTGACCCGGTTGCCCGGTGCCATGCCGCTCGCGTCCAGCACCCGCAGCCCGGAGGTGTCGATCCCGTGCTCGCGCAGCGCGGCCGGCAGCAGGTCCTGGACCCCTGCCACGCTCGCCTCCCGTCCGGAGCGTGCCGCCGCGACCCGGGTGAGGGTCTCGGCGAGGGAGTTGTCCGAGTGCGCGAGCATGTAGGCGCTCTGCTCGTGCACCGGGGCGGACTCCACCCGTGCGAGCTCGGTGGCCCCCTCGGGTGCCCGGGCGGTCCCCCGCGCGGTGACCGCGGCGTCGCCCAGCTCCTTCTGCAGCTGCCGGGAGAACTCTGCGAGGGCCTCGCCCGCGGGGTCCGCGGGCCGCCGCCCACGGTCCCCGGGATCGGTGCCGTCCGCGGCGGGCACCCGGTGGGAGTACAGCGCGATGGGTGCAACCCGGGAGATCTCCCCCGAGGCGACGTCCTCCTTCTCCCACGCCGGGTTCAGGTCCGGGCCGGCGAACAGACTCGTGTCCACCGTGACCTCCACGGCACCGGGCACCCCGTCCGGCGAGCGCTGCTCGAGCGCCCGCGCGGTGCGCCGGGCCAGGGTCCCGAGTCCCGCGTGGCCGTTGACCGCCGCGGGGTCCCCCTGCCCCGGGGCGAGCATCGTGTCTCCCCCCGCCACCAGGGTCAGCGCCCCGGGCCCGCCGCTCACCACGGTGGTCACCAGCCGGTCCTGGGCCCCCACGTGCTCGGCCACCGCCAGGGCACTCAGCAGCTTCTGGTTCGAGGCGGGCACCACGGGGCGGGCCTGCTCCCGCCCCGCCACCGGGCCGTCGGCTCCCAGCTCCCCCACCGCGGCGGTGACCACGCCGGGGGCTCCCTCGAGCTCGGCGTCCAGCGCCCGCTGGAGACCCTGCGCGGAGACGGCGCCGGACGACGACGCCGCGGGGCTGCCCGCGCCGCCGGGGACCGGGTCCGCGCCGCGGTCCGAGCCGTCCTCGGCACCGGTGCGCGCGCCCTCGTCGGCGCTGTCTCCCGACTCGGGGGTGCCGCCCGCGCCTGGCCCCGCGGCGGCGTCGTGGTCCGCGGCGCCGGACCCCTCCGCGAGCTCCTCGTGCGCCGCTCGCCACTGCGCGACGGGGCGCAGCTCACCGGCCAGGGCGGGGACCGCGAGCGCCGCGGAGGCCACGAGCGCGAGAGCCAGCAGCACGCACAGCAGCACCGGACCGCGGCGCGCGGCGCGGGGACGTGACGAGGTGGCCGGCATGGGCCCCATTGTCCTGCACGGGTCTGACGGGGACAACGCTCAGCCCCGGCCCGCTGGGACCGCGGAGGGCGCGGCCGGTATCGTGGGAGCATCTGCCCTCACGGACGCCGCCGGGACCCGGTGGTGGCCGTGGGCGCCGGGTGAACGCCGTGCCCGGCCCACCTCACCACGATTCAAGGAGTGTCACCATGGAGCTGGACGTCACCATCGAGATCCCCCGCGGTTCCCGCGTGAAGTACGAGATCGACCACGAGACCGGCCGGATCCGCCTGGACCGCGTGCTCTTCACCTCCATGCAGTACCCCACGCACTACGGCTACTTCGAGGACACCCTGGGCGAGGACGGCGACCCCCTGGACGCCATGGTCATCATGGACGTGGACATCATGCCCGGCGTGATCGTCGAGGCGCGCCCGATCGCGGTGTTCAACATGACGGACGAGGCCGGCGGGGACGCCAAGGTGCTGTGCGTGTCCACGGACAAGCGCTACGACGGGATCCAGGGCCTCGAGGACGTCAACGAGTTCCTGCAGAAGGAGATCCAGCACTTCTTCGAGCGCTACAAGGACCTCGAACCCAACAAGTGGGTCAAGGGTGAGGGCTGGGAGGGCAAGGAGACCGCCGAGCGCCTGATCGTGGAGGCGCAGCAGCGCTTCCAGCAGTCCCAGTACGACAACGCCGCGGAGGCGGAGCAGGACGACTGAGTCCCTCCCCCGTCCCGCAGAGGTCCCCGCAGCCGGTGCGTTCCGGCGGCGGGGACCTCGTCGTCCCGCCGCTTATGCGTGTCGCCGGGCCGTGGTGGGATGGTCTCGCTCCGGTGGCCGGGGTGCCGCGCAGCGCGCGGGTCGCCCGGTCCTCGGGCTCGGTGTTCCCGCGGTGCTCGCCCCACCGCACGTCCGTCCGTCCGGGAGGTGGTGTCCGTGTTCGATCCGCAGCACGGTGCTGACGAGCGTGTGTACGTCTTCCACGGCACCGCGTCCACCCAGGTGCTCGGCCCGGAGCGGCTCACGGACGGGGTTCGCGCGCTGCTCTCGGCGGCCGGGGCAGCACCGGCACCCACACCCTCCCTCCACCCGGACATCGCCTCCCGGCCCTTCACCGCGGAGTCCGTGCAGCTGCCCGGGGAGCAGGCGCCGGCCACGTGGGCACGGCCCAGCAGCACCGTGGCGGAGGTGTCCGTGGACCTCGGGGCCGAGGAGTTCTGGGACCGGGTCCAGGCCGGCGCCTGGGCCACGTGGCGGGACCGCTGGCCCGAGGCCCCCCACGCCCCGCTGTACCCCCCGGAGGTCCCGGAGTGGCTCGCCGCGGCACCGCGCTGGGAGCTGGACCCCCTGGCGCCCGCTCTCGGGCCCGCGGCCTCCGGCGGCTGGGTGCGCAGCCCGTCCCAGGCGTGGGGCGAGGCCGCCCCGGCGCCACCGCCCGGAGCGGCCACCCGGTCCGGGACCCCCGGGCACCGGGGCATCGGGCTGTTCCAGCTGACCGACGTGGAGTCCTTCTGGATCTTCGCCCCGGAGCAGTACACCGCGGAGGTGGTGGCACGCTGCGAGTCACTGGCCGAGGAGCACCCCGCCTTCACGTGGCTCACGGGCTACTTCGACGCCCGGGACGTGCCCGGTTCCCTGCGGCTGCCCACGGAGTGCCTGCCCGTGCTGCGGGCACACCTCGAGGCCGCGGGCTTCGCAGTGGACACGTGGTGGTGAGCGCGGGTGCCCCGCACCCGGGAGGCGGCCGGTCTAGAGGCCCAGCGGGTCCTCGGGCGCGCACAGCCGCAGCAGGGTGGCGGCCGCGGGGCGGGCCCGCCACTCCTCGTTCCACAGGGAGCGCACCACGGCCTTGGACACCGCCTGGGGTGTGATGCCCAGCTGCTGCGCCACCGTCCTCTGCTGGCCGCGGGCACCCGGGACCATGAGGTCCACCACCCGCCACTCGGCCTCGCTGCGCTCGGCCACGATGTGGCCCACGATCCGCAGCACGGCCTCCGCCTGGGCCGCGGCCTCGGCGTCCGCCGCGCTCACGCGCACGGCCACGCGCTCGGAGCTGCGGGTGTGCTGGGCAGCGTCGTGCCCGAAGCCCATGCCCGGGCCCTCCGCCGTGACGGCCACGCGGCCGTCCGGCTGGTCCACGCGCGTGAGGTGGACGTCCCCCACCCCGATCCCCACGGCGTAGGCGCTGTTCCGCAGCCCGGTCATCGCGGCGTCCACCGCGGCCTGCGGGTCCTCCGTGAGGCCCCGGACGATGCCGGGACCCGAGGGCTGGAACGGTGCCCGCGTGGGCAGGGCGGCGAGACGCCGGCACACCTCGCGGTCCGTCTCGGGATCCGGGCGGGATGCGCCCGGCACGCGCTGGGTCAGGGTCAGGACGAACACGGTGCCAGTATCCCAGGTCGATGCGTTTTCACCGGGAGGTGCCGCGCGCGGCTCAGAGCAGGGTGCGCAGCACGGCCGCCGCGCCGTCCTCGTACACGCTGCCCGTGACCTCGCGGCTGACCTCGGCCACCTCGTCCGGGGCCTGGCCCATGGCCACCCCGCGCGCGGCCCACTGCAGCATCTCGATGTCGTTGCGCCCGTCCCCCATGGCCACCGTGTGGGCGGGGTCCACGTCCAGGTGCTGGCGGATCCGCTCCAGGGCGCTGGCCTTGGACACGCCGTTCGCGGCCACGTCCAGCCACGAGGACCACCCCACGGAGTAGGCGACGCCGTGCAGACCGGCCTGCTCGATGGCCTCCGCGAAGTCCCCGGGGGCGTCCGTGGCGCTGTAGACCACCAGGCGCACCGCCGGGATCTGCGCGAGCTCGTGGATGTCCACGCCCACGGCCTCGATGCCGAAGGACGCGTCCTGGAAACGCTCGGTGGAGTAGAAGCGCCCGTCCGCGCCCTCGAGGGCGAACTTGGCGGTGGGCAGCTTGCTGGCCAGGGCCCGCAGGGCGTGGGCGGGGTCGAAGCTCACGCGGTCCGTGACCTCGTAGTGCTCCTCCAGCTGCGGGTCCAGCCGCAGGGTCACGCCGCCGTTGGAGCACACGGCGAAGCCGGAGTCGATGTGCCCCTGGCGGATCACGGGCAGGGTGGCGCCCATGGAGCGCCCGGTGGAGATCACCACGTGGTGCCCGGCGCCCACCACGGCGCGCAGGGCGTCCTTGACGCCGCGGGACATGTGGCCGTCGTGGTCCACGAGCGTGCCGTCCACGTCCAGCGCCACGAGGTACCGTACGCCCTCCTCCCTGGTCCACGAGCTGGAGCGGGGGGTCTGGATCTTCATGGGCGCGAAGGCGTCCGCGGCGCTCGTCGCGCGGTCGTCGGTGCGCCGGTCGTCGGTGCCGGCCTGAGTCTCAGTCATGACAGTCATGGTGTCACATGACCATGGGGGCATGTCCGCGGGTGGACGCCCGGGTGACGCGAGGGTGAAGTCCCGTGTCGACCGGTGACGGCGCAGCAGGGGGCTGCCCCACCCCGGCGGCCGGCGCTGGGCTCGCGGCCACGTCACCGTCTCCGGCCGGCGCACCTCACGGCCCCTCCGCCGTGGTGGCCGGCCTGCGGCGCGCACCAGGACGCTCATCCCGTCACGCACGACGCCGCCCGCTCGCCGCGCGCGGGCACGGTGGGCGGGCGGCGTCGTCGGCGGAGGGCCTGTGCGCCGGTCAGGCGACCGGACGCAGGACCTCCTGCCCGCGCAGGTACGGGCGCAGGAGCTCGGGAACCGTCACGGAGCCGTCGGCCTGCTGGTGGGTCTCGAGCAGGGCCACGAGCCAGCGGGTGGTGGCCAGGGTGCCGTTGAGGGTGGCAACGGCGCGCGTGCCGCCCTTCTTGACCTTCCCGTGGGCGTCCGTGGTCTCGGGCAGCCGCTCGCGGATGTTGAGGCGGCGTGCCTGGTACGTGGTGCAGTTGGACGTGGAGGTCAGCTCGCGGTACTTGCCCTGGGTGGGGATCCACGCCTCGCAGTCGAACTTGCGGGCGGCGGAGGTGCCGAGGTCCCCGGCGGCGGTGTCGATCACCCGGTAGGCGAGCCCGCACGCCTGCAGCATCTGCTCCTCCCACGCGAGCAGCCGTTCGTGCTCCGCGGCGGCGTCCTCGGGGTGGCAGTAGACGAACATCTCCAGCTTGTTGAACTGGTGCACGCGGATGATCCCGCGGGTGTCCTTGCCCGCGGAACCGGCCTCGCGGCGGTAGCACGAGGACCACCCGGCGTAGCGCAGCGGCCCGCCGGAGAGGTCCAGGATCTCGTCCGAGTGGTAGCCGGCCAGGGCCACCTCGGAGGTGCCCACGAGGTAGAGGTCGTCCTTGCCCACGCGGTAGATCTCGTCGTCGTGCTCCACGTCGAAACCGGTGCCGTTCATGATGCCCGGGCGCACCAGGTTGGGCGTGGTCATGGGGATGAAGCCGTTGTCCAGCGCGAGGTCCTGCGCGGCCATCAGCAGCGCCGTCTCCAGCCGGGCGACGTCCCGCTTGAGGAAGTAGAACCGCGAGCCGGAGACCTTGGCACCGCGCTCCATGTCGATGCCGTCCAGCAGCTCGCCGAGCTCCAGGTGGTCGCGCGGCTCGAAGCCCTCCGCCGCGAAGTCCCGGGGGGTGCCCTCGGTGCGCAGCTGGACGAAGTCGTCCTCGCCGCCGGCGGGGATGCCCTCCACGATCAGGTTGGGGAACTGCGTCACGAGCTGCTGCTGCGTGGCCTGGGCCTCGTCCGCGGCGGCCTGGGCGGCCTTCACGTCCGCCGCCAGCTGCTTGACCTGCGCGAGCAGCTGCTGCTTCTCCTCGCCCTGGGCCCTGGCCACCTTCTTGCCGAACGCGTTCTGCTCGGCCCGCAGGGACTCGAAGTCGGTGATCGCGCTGCGGCGCCGGGAGTCCGCCTCGAGGATGCGGTCCACGAGCCCGGCGTCCGCCCCGCGGGCGGTCTGGGAGGCTCGGTACGTGTCAGGGTCGGCGCGCAGCTCGTTGATGTCGATCACGCGTCCAGGGTATCCAACGGATGCCCGGGGGCGCGATACAGCGTCCCGACGGCGCCCGCGCACCCGGTGACCGTACACTTGAGCCCATCTCCAGCCGCCTTTCAACCGATCCAGGAAAGGGAGCCGTGCCGGAACTGCCCCGGACGCCCCAGCGCGTGGCCGTCGTCGTCAATCCCACCAAGGCCCTCGCGGAGCTCGCCCAGGATGCCGTGATCATCGCGTGCCGCAAGGCCGGGTGGGCCGATCCCGTGATCTTCGAGACCGAGGCCGACGACCCCGGGTTCTCGATGGCCCGCCGGGCCGTGGACATGGGCGCGGACGTGGTGCTCGCCGCGGGCGGGGACGGCACCATCCGCGCGGTGGGCGCGTCCCTGGCCGGGGGCGAGATCCCCCTCGGGCTGCTGCCGCTGGGCACCGGGAACCTGCTGGCCCGCAACCTGCAGGCGGACCTCGCGGACCCGCACCACTCGGTGGACGTGGCGCTGTTCGGCTCGGAGAAGGCCATCGACACCGTGGGCATGCACCTCGAGACCCCGGACGGGCGCAGCGAGGACCACCGGTTCCTGGTGATGGGCGGCGCGGGCTTCGACGCCCAGATCATGGCCGACACCAAGGACGACCTCAAGGACCTCGTGGGCTGGGCCGCGTACGCGGAGGCCGGGGCGCGCAACCTGTTCAGCGGGCCCCGCTGGGCGCGCTTCTCCGTGGACGGCGGGCCGTGGGTCTCGCGTCTCGTGCGCTCGGTGATGGTGTGCAACTGCGGTGAGCTCACCGCCGGGATCGTCCTGGCGCCGAAGGCCCGGCTCGACGACGGCTTCCTGGACCTCGTGGTGATGACACCCCGTTCCGCGGTGGGGTGGCTGCGGATGGCCGCGAAGGTGGTGCTGCAGCACCGCCACGAACCGCCCGTGATCAACTACTACAGCGGCAAGTCCGTGCGCGTGGAGTTCCACGAGCCCATCGAGTCCGAGGTGGACGGGGACCCGCTCGGCAGCGTCCAGGCGTTCGAGACCACCATCCACCACCGCTCCCTGAAGGTGCGCGTGCCGCCGTCCCAGGCGGACGACGTGGACGCGCACCGGGCGGGCACCCACGGCTGAGGCCGCGGGCGCCCGCCCGGTGAGCGATCGTCCGGGGGACCCGCGTCAGGCGACGCCGGCCACCCCGAAGACCACGGCGGCCAGGGCGAAACCCACCACGCCGATGATCGTCTCGAGCACCGTCCAGGTCTTGAACGTGGTGCGCACGTCCATCTCCAGGAACCGGCCCACGAGCCAGAACCCGGAGTCGTTGACGTGGGAGAGCACCACGGAACCGGCGGCCACGGCCACGACCATGGCCGCGAGCTGCACGCCGTTGTAGTCGCCCGCGAGCACGGCGGGAGAGATCAGCCCCGCCGCGGTGGTCAGGGCCACGGTGGCCGAGCCCTGCGCCACGCGCATCACGGCGGCGATCAGGAAGCCGGCCAGGATCACGGGGATCCCCAGGTCCGCGAGCACGTCCTCGAGGGCCGCGCCGATCTTGGAGGTGCGCAGCACGCCTCCGAACATCCCACCGGCGCCGGTGATGAGGATGACCGAGCACACGGGGCCCAGTGCGGAGTCGAACGTCTTCTCGATCGCGGTGCCGCTGAGCCCGCGGGCCCGGCCGATGCACAGCGCGGCCACGATCAGCGTGATGGTCAGCGCAATCGGGGTCTCGCCGAGGGAGCGCAGCAGCTGGAACCACGTCTGGGACGCGGTCTCCTGAGACACCGCCCCGGACTTCGCGAGGGTTCCCAGCCCGGTGTTGAGGAAGATCAGCACCATGGGCAGCAGGAGCATGGCCACCACGGTCCCTACCTTCGGCGGGTTCCGCACGTCCTCGGCCTCACCCAGGATGGTGGGCACGGGCAGGGAGATCCGGCGTCCGGCCACCTTGCCGAACAGGTAGGAGGACACGTACCACGCGGGGATCGCACAGATCAGGCCCACCAGGATGATGTAGCCCACGTTGGCCTCGAAGAACGTGGCCGCGGTGACGGGACCCGGGTGCGGCGGCAGGAACACGTGCATCACGGAGAACGCGCCCACGGCGGGCAGTGCGTACGTGAGCACGCTGCCGCCCAGGCGCCGCGCGACCGAGAAGACCACGGGCAGCATGACCACCAGACCGGCGTCGAAGAAGATGGGGAAGCCGAACAGCAGCGAGGCCACGCCCAGGGCCAGCGGCGCGCGCTTCTCCCCGAACGCCCGGATCAGCCGGTCCGCGAGCACCTGTGCCCCGCCGGAGGTCTCGAGCAGGCGCCCGAGCATCGCGCCGAGACCCACGAGCAGGGCCACGCTGGCCAGGGTCTTGCCGAACCCGTCGAGCATCACGGGCACCACCTGGTCGGTGGGGATCCCCGTGGCGAACGCCGTGAGGGCGGAGACGATGATCAGCGCCAGGAAGGCGTGGACCCGCAGTTTGATGATGAGCACCAGCAGCACCGCGATGGCGGCTGCGGCGATGAGCAGCAGCGGTCCTGCCGTCAGGGTCTGGCTCCAGCCCTCGATGTCCATGGACGTCACTGTCCTTTCAGGTTGTCGACCCACGAACGGGCCTGGATGAATGCGGCGTCACTGTGGTGGGTGGCCACGGGGACCGCGCGCTCGTCGGCGCGGGGATAGGAGCCGAGGAACCGGGTGCGGGGGCAGATCCTGCGGACGCCCATGAGGGCCTCGGCCACGCGGGCGTCGTGGATGTGGCCGTCGATGTCCACGGAGAAGAAGTAGTCGCCCAGGTGGGTCTTGGTGGGGCGGGACTCGATGCGGGTCAGGTTCACGCCGCGGGTGGCGAACTGCTCGAGGATGTCGAGCAGCGCGCCGGGGCGGTCCTCCCACAGGGGCACCACCAGGGAGGTCTTGTCCGCTCCCGTGGGCGCGGGCATGGGGGCGTCCGGACGGGCGACGAGCACGAAGCGCGTGACCGCCTGCTTGTTGTCCCCGATGTCCTCGGCCAGCACCGTGAGCTCGGGGTGGCGCTGGACGACCACCGGGGAGCACACCGCGGCGTCGTAGCCCAGCCCCTCGGTGCTCACGCCGCCGTATCCGTCGAGCATGGCCACGGCGGAGGCCGCGGTGGAGGCGGCGGGCACGTAGGCCACGCCGGGCAGGTTCTCCTCGACCCAGCCGCGCACCTGCGCCCACGCGTGGCTGTGGGTGGACACGGTGGACACGTCCGCCAGGGAGGTGGCCTCCGGCGCCACGAGCACGAACTGGATGGGCACCAGGATCTCGCGCAGGATCCGCAGCTCCGCACCGAACGACACGGCGTCCAGGGTGGCGGTGACCCCGCCCTCGACCGAGTTCTCGATGGGCACCACCGCGGCGTCCATGCGGCCCTCGCGGACCGCGCCCAGCGCGGCGGGCACCGAGTTCACGGGAGTCCGCGAGGCGGCGTCGGCCCCGGGGACACGCAACAACGCAGCCTCGGTGAACGTGCCCTCCGGGCCCAGGAACGCGTACCGGAGGGGGCGTGGCCCCGGGTCCACCGGACCCGGGGCCACGCCGGAGTGCGCCGCATTCACAGAACGCGCGCCGTTTCGCCGGTCTCGGAGACGATCGGCTTGCCGGCGTCCGCCCACGCACCCATCCCGCCGAGCACGTTCACGGGGTCGTAGCCGTACTGCGCGAGGTAGGCGGTGGCGCGCAGCGAGCGCCCGCCGGAGCGGCAGATCACGTAGACGTCCTGGTCCAGGGGCACCTCCTCGGCGCGCTCGGCGAGCTGCGACAGCGGCAGGTGCTGCGCGCCCTCGATGTGCCCGGCATCCCACTCGTTCTGCTCGCGCACGTCGAGCACCGGGGCGCCCTCGGGGATCTCGTCCACGGTTGCGGACGGCAGGTTGTTCACGGTGTCCATGGTTTCCTCCGGTGTCGGCCTCGGGGTTTCATACGGTGCCCCACCCTAGCGGCAGCGCCCGCGTTCGGCCGACGCCCGGGGCGCGTGGCGCGCGGGCGCACCCGGGCGTCCGTGCCCGGCCCGGAGGACGACGCCGCTCAGCGCCCCTCGGTCTGCGCGGGCTCGGCGTCCTCGTGGTCGTCGGTTCCCGTGGTCTTCAGCTCGGGCAGGCCGTGCCTGGCCACGTGGCGCTTGGAGATCTCGTAGCCCACGTTGGTGGCCACCAGGATCAGCACGCCGGCCAGGAGGCTGAAGTACCAGTGGGGGTTGGAGAAGTCGAACATGATGTACAGGGACAGCACCACCAGGAACGTGAGGCACACGTAGTTGGTGACCGGTGCCCCGGGCATCTTGAAGTGCACGGGCTGCACCTGGCCCCGCGCCACCTGGCGCCGGTAGCCCAGGTGGGACACGAAGATCGAGATCCAGCCGAAGAGGATGAACACGGAGCACGCGCTGAGCACCACTTCGAACGCGTCCGCGGCGCCCAGGGCGTAGATCATCACGATGCCCACGAGGTCGAAGCCGAAGATGCAGACCAGCGCGCCGGAGGGCACGCCGCGGTGGGAGACCGTGGACATGATCGCGGGTGCCTGGCCGTGCGCGGCCAGGTTGCGCAGCAGCCGCACGCACGCGTACAGGGTGGCGTTGACGCCGGACACGGCCGCCGTGAGCACCACGAAGTTCATGATCCCCGCGAGCGCCGGGATGTTCAGGGAGGACAGCGCGGTCACGAACGGCGACTCCTCCCCCGAGTACTCGTCCGTGGGCAGCAGCATGGACAGCACCAGGATGGAGCCGATGTAGAAGATGGCAATGCGCAGCACCACGGAGTTGATGGCCTTGGGCATGGACTCCTCGGGGTCCTTGGCCTCACCGGCGGAGACGCCCACGATCTCGATCGCGGAGAAGGAGAACACCACGCCGGTCATCACGACCACCAGCACCATCACGCCGTGGGTCGCGAAGCCCTGGTTCCACAGGTTGGACACGCTGGCCGCGGTGGGGGCGTTGAAGATGTCCCCGGCGACCACCAGGATGATCCCGGCGCCCAGGAACAGCAGGATGGCCACCACCTTGACGGCCGCGGCCCACGTCTCGATGAACCCGTAGAGCTTCACGCTCAGCAGGTTGCAGCCCACGATCACCATGGCCGCCACGAGCGAGGGGATCCACCCCGGGATCTCGGGCCACCAGAACTGCACGTAGACCGCGAGCGCCGCGATCTCCCCCACGCCGGCCACGGCGGAGAGCGCCACGTAGATCCACCCGGTCATGAACGCGAAGCGGTCGCTCACGAACTCCCGCGCGTAGGACACCCAGGCGCCCGTGGTGGGCCGGTGGATCACGAGCTCGCCCAGGGCCCGCATGAGCAGGTAGACCACGGCGGAGACCACCAGGTAGGACAGGATCAGCGCGGGCCCGGCCACGGCGAGGCGCCCGCCGATGCCGAGGAACAGGCCCACGCCGATCGCACCGCCGATGCCGATCATCTGGATCTGGAAGTTGCCCAGGGACTTCTTGTACCCCTGGTCACCCCTCTCCTGGTAGACGGGCATGGGGCCGGTGGCCGGCGCCTGGGGATCGAACGGCATGGCGTTCTCCTGGGGTTCGAGGGCGAGTGCGTCCGCGACGGCGGGAGCGCGGGCGACTCCCGGTGACGGCGGCGGCGACGCACGGCGTTGCCCATGAGGTTAGCGTCACACCGCCCGCCCGGGGCGACAGCGCGCCGTCGTGACGGGCTCCCGCTACGACAGGCCCCACCGCGAGAGGGCCGTGGCGGGCGCCCGCCCCGTCGCCGTTCCGACACCCGCGAGTCCGTCCGGGCGCGCGGCGGGGCATGGGAGGACGACGCCGCCCGCCTCACGCGCGCGCGGACGGCGACCGTGCGGCGTCGTCGCCGTGCCGCAGGAGCGCCCCGGTGGGCCGGGCGTGACACGGGACACGGTGCCGGGGGACGATGGCGGGAGCCGCCGCGGGTCCCGGACCGGCCCGCGCGGATCGCCGGAGCACGGCACCCGCGGTCCGGGACCGCGACCACGAGGACGGCGCCACCATGGCACTCGACGTCATCTACACCAACGGCAGCATCCATACGCAGGATCCTCGGCACCCCGTGGTGGGCGCCCTGGGGGTGCACGGGGGGCGCGTGGTGAGCGTGGACGACGAACTTCCCTCGGACGTCTTCTCGCGGGTGGTGGACCTGCACGGGGCCACCGTGGTCCCGGGCTTCCACGACGCCCACTGCCACCTGAGCGCCCTCGGCGAGTCCCTGCTGCAGGTGGACCTGCGGCCGGTCACGGTGGCCACGATGGACGAGCTGCTCGACGCCGTGGGGGCCGCCGCGCAGGAGGCCGAACCCGGTAAGTGGGTCATGGGACAGGGCTACGACCAGAACCACCTGGGCGGGGCCCACCCCACGGCCGAGGCGCTGGACGCGGTGTCCCCCGAGAACCCCGTGTGGCTGTGGCACAACTCGCGGCACATGGCCGTGGTCAACACCGCGGCCTTCGAGGCCGCCGGCTACCCCGGGCGCACCGGGTTCACGGTCCCCGAGGGCGGCAGCGTGCCGCTGGACGACGACGGCGCCGCCCTGGGCCTGCTCGAGGAGACCGCCCGGTCCATCGTCTCGGCCGCGATGCCCGCCAAGACCACCGAGCAGGTGGCGGAGCAGATTGCGGCCGCGAGCGACGTCGCCGTGGCCGCCGGGATCACGTCCGTGACCGAACCGGGGCTGGGCGCCCCGGAGCACCTGGGCCAGTGCGTCACGGACCTGGCCGCCTACCAGCTGGCCCGGGACCGGGGGCGGCTCGCGGTGCGGGCCACCGTGATGCCGTACCTCACCACGCTGCACCCGGTGGACCCCACCGGGGCCACCGTGGCGCGTGCGCTGCCCGAGGACGGCCAGCCGTTCGGGCTGGACCTCGGGCTGCGCACCGGGCTGGGCGACGAGCGGCTGCGCATCGGCGCGGTCAAGGTGCTCTCGGACGGCTCGCTGATCGGGCGCTCCGCGTACATGACCGAGGACTACGCCGCGGACGCCGAGGCCGGGACCCACAACACCGGCTACCTGCAGTTCCCGCAGGACTGGCTCCGACGCCGCCTGGTGGCCGCGCACGAGAACGGCTGGCAGCTGGCCGTCCACGCGATCGGCGACGGCGCGGTGGACGTGGCCCTGGATGCCATCGAGGACGCCCAGCGTCGGGCCCCCCGCGAGGACTGCCGCCACCGCATCGAGCACTTCGGGGTGGCCAGCGACGAGCAGGTGGCCCGCGCCGCACGGCTCGGCGTGGTGCCCGTGCCGCAGGGGCGGTTCGTGAACGAGCTCGGGGACGGCATCGCCCGTGCCATGGGCGAGCACCGCACCCGGCTGTGCTACCGCATGAAGTCGCTGCTCGACGCCGGCATGGAGGTCCCCGCCTCCACGGACGCCCCCGTGGTGGACTACCCGCCGATCGCCAACATCCATGACATGGTCAACCGGCGCACCTCCTCCGGCGCGCAGTTCGTCCCGCAGGAGTGCGTCACCGTGGCCGAGGCGGTGCGCGCCTACACCGTGGGCAGTGCCCACGCCTCCCACCAGGAGCACGAGAAGGGGCGGCTGGTGCCCGGGATGCTCGCGGACTTCGTGGTGCTCTCCGAGGACATCCACACCGTGGATCCCGCCCGCATCAAGGACGTGCGGGTCACCGCCACGGTGATCGGCGGCGAGGTGGTGCACGGCTCCGTGTGACGCCCCGGCGGTAGGATCGCCGGACAAGCCCCAGAACGGTGATCCGGGCCACACTCGACCCGGAGTCAGGAGATCCCCATGCCCCAGCAGTCCGCCGGCCACCTGATCGTCGAGTCCCTCAAGGCCCACGGCGTGGACCGCGTGTTCACCGTGCCGGGTGAGAGCTACCTGGACGTGCTGGACGGGCTCTACGAGTCCGGCGTGCAGAACGTGGTGTGCCGCCAGGAGGGCGGTGTCACCTACATGGCCGAAGCCTACGGCAAGCTGACCGGACGCCCGGGCGTGGCCATGGTGACCCGCGGGCCGGGTGCCTCCAACGCGTTCGTGGGCATCCACCTCGCGTGGCAGGACTCCACTGCCCTGGTGCTGTTCGTGGGGCTGATCCCCGTGGGGCACCGGGACAAGGAGGCCTTCCAGGAGCTGGACCCCCACCAGTGGTTCGGGTCCCAGGCCAAGCGCGTGATGATCCTCGACGAGGCGGACCGCGCCTCGGAGTACGTGGCCAAGGCGTTCTTCGCCGCCCGATCCGGGCGCCCCGGGCCCGTGGTGGTGGGCCTGCCCGAGGACGTCATCACCCAGCTCACGGACGCCCCGGTGGTCCCGCCGCTGCCCGTGACGGAGGGTGCGGTCAGCGGCACCGACCTCGCGGACCTCGCCTCCGCCCTCGAGCACGCCGAGCGCCCCGCCATCCTGCTGGGCGGGCCCCGGTGGACGCCCGAGGCCTCCCGACAGGTCACCGCCTTCGCCGAGCGCCACGGGATCCCCGTGATCTCGGACTGGCGCGCGGGGGACCGCATTCCCGACGACTCCCCGGTGGACGTGGGTGAGCTCGGCTACGGCCGCACGGAGGCCACCCGGCGGGTGCTCGTGGACGCGGACGTGCTGCTGGTGGTGGGCACGAGCCTCTCGGACATCCCCACGGACGGCTTCACGCTGCGGCAGGACCCCTCCGCCGTGAACTGGATAGTCAACATCGACCCCTCCCTGCGCCAGCACTCGGGGGCGGTGACCCGGCAGATCCTCGCCTCCCCCGTGGCCTTCGGCGAGGCCGTGGAGTTCCTGGAGCTGGCCGAGCACCCGGACTGGTCCGCGTGGCTGGCCCCCGCCGCGCAGGCCCGGCAGGAGCACCTGCGGATCCCGGAGACCGCGGGCAACAACGCCCCGGGCACCGCGGACATGGAGCTCGTGATGCAAGAGCTCATCAAGCACCTGCCGGAGGACGCCGCCATGACCACCGGCTCGGGCAACCACACGGCGTGGGGCGCGCGCTACGTGACCAAGCACCAGTACCCGTGCCACTTCTCGGTGCGCAACGGCACCATGGGGTACTCCGTGCCCGCCGCGGTGGCCGTGTCCCTGCAGGAGCCGGAGCGCTTCGTGTTCTCGGTGTCGGGAGACGGCGAGCTGCTCATGAACATGCAGGAGCTGGCCACGGCCGTGCAGTACGGCGCGCACCCGCTGATCCTGGTGGTGGACAACAGCCAGTTCGGCACCATCCGCGCCCACCAGGAGAACCACTACCCGGGGCGGATCTCCGGCACGCAGCTGCAGAACCCGGACTTCGCCACCATCGCGCGGGGCTACGGCGCCCACGGTGCCCGCCTGGAGCGCAACGAGGACATCGAGCGCGTCGTCACCGAGGCCGTGCGCGCCGTGACCGAGCAGCGCGTCCCCGCCCTGGTCCACGTGATCGTGGACCGGGCCAAACTGAGCCCGGGAATGTAGGGGCACCCCGGCGCGGCGGCGTCGTAGGGTGGTCCGTGACGACCCGCGGAAGTCGGGCCGTCGCCGCGTTCAGCGCACCACGAGGAGTTCCATGCACCGCCTGTTCCACAATGCCACGGTCCACGCCATGAACCCCGCCACGGGCTGGACGCCCCGGGGCCAGTGGCACTCCCACGACATGCCCCACCCCGATGCGATTCTCACGTCCGAGGACCGCATCGTGGCGGTGGGCGAGTACCGGCAGCTGCGGGACCTCGCGCCGCTGGGCACAGAGCGCACCGACCTCGGCGGAGCATATGTCCTTCCCGGCATGGGCGACGGGCACATCCACTCCGCCATGTACTCGCGCTCGCTCATCGAGCCGGACCTGAGGAACTGCACGTCCCTGGACGAGGCCATGGCCGTGCTGCGCCCGCACGTGGCCCAGGCCATGGCCGATGACTCCGTGACCTGGGTCTTCGGCGGGCAGTGGAACATCAATGCGTGGACGAGCCCCGAGCGCCCGGACCGCCACGTGCTGGACACGGTGGCGCCGGGCATCCCCGTGGCCCTGAGCTCCCTGGACCTGCACACCCTGTGGCTGAACTCCAAGGCCCTGCAGGTCCTCGGTCTGGACCGCACCGTGAGGGACCCGGACGGCGGGGAGTTCGAGCGGGACGAGCACGGTGAGCTCACCGGGGTGCTCAGGGAGGCCGCTGCGATCCCCATCCGGGACGGGCTGATGCAGTCGGACATCTCCGGCAGCATCGACAGCTACCTTCCTCTGGGCCAGCGCGAGCTGCTCAAGCGCGGCATCACCTCCATCCACGACATCGACGGCGTGGACTGCCTGCACGCCTACCGCAAGCTCCACGACCGCGGCGAGCTGGACATCCGGGTGCACAAGATCCTGCGGCAGGAGCAGATCGAGGACTTCATCCGGCGCGGGATCCGCACCCACTCCGGGGACGAGTGGATCTCCATGGGCCCGCTCAAGCTCTTCGCGGACGGTGCCCTGGGCTCGCACACGTGCCACATGTCCGAGGCGTGGCCCGGCACCCAGGACCACGGAATGGCGGTGATGGAGCCCGAGGAGCTGGAGCACTGGATCCACCGGGCGGCTTCAGCGGGGATCGCCGCCGCCGTGCACGCCATCGGGGACCAGGCGGCCACCGAGGCCCTTGACGCCATTGCGGCGAACCAGGCCATCTCCCGGGCCTTCGGACTGCGCCACCGGATCGAGCACGCCCAGTACGTCAAGCGCAGCGACGTCCCTCGCTTCCGGCAGCTGGAGGTGACGGCCTCCCTGCAGCCCATGCACTGCACCACGGACATCCCCCTCAACGGGTTCCTGGAGGACCGGGACCTCGTGGCCTACGGGTGGAACAGCCTCCGCCGGGCGGGGGCCGAGCTGGTCTTCGGCTCCGACGCCCCCGTGGAGGATCCCAACCCGTTCCACGGCATCCACGCGGCCATCACGCGCACCCGGGACGGTTCCCCCCAGGGCGGGTGGCAGCCGCACGAGATCATCACCCGCCCAGAAGCCGTCTCCTACTACACCCACGCCGTGGCCCGCGCCTCGTACGAGGAGAACCAGAAGGGCTGCCTGGCCCCCGGGATGCTCGCGGACTTCGTGTGCGTGGACCGGGACATCTTCACCGTGGACGCGGAGGCCGTGCGGGACACCGTGGTGGAGGCCACGGTGGTGGGCTCCCAGATCCGCTACCAGCGCGAGGACTGACGTCCGCCCGCGGCGGGTGCCGTGCGGCGTCGTCGAGCCGGAGAACGACGCCGCCCACGGCGGACCGCGGAACTGCCGACTCGGGGCCCGGGAGCCCTGGTCCTCCGCCGGTTCCATCGGCCTCTCCGGCCCCGGGGACGACGCCGCCCCCGCACCGTGAGCGGCGCGGGGGCGGCGGTCTCGAAGAGCCTGTGCCGACTACTTCTTCTTGGGGGTGTGGATCAGTTTCTTGTTGGCGAACTCCTCGATGCCGAACGGCCCGAGCTCGCGGCCCACGCCCGAGCGCTTGACGCCGCCGAAGGGCAGGTCCGGGGCGGTGCCCGTGGTCTCGTTGACGTACACCATCCCGGAGTCCACGCGCTGGGCGACCTCCACGGCGGCGGCCTCGTCCGAGCCGAACACGGAGCCGCCCAGGCCGAACGGCGAGGAGTTGGCGAGCTCCACGGCCTCGTCCGCATCCTTGACCTTGTAGACCACGGCCACGGGGCCGAAGATCTCCTCGGCGTACGCGCGCATCTCGGGGGTGACGTCCGCGAGCACGGTGGCTTCCATCCATGCTCCGGGCTTGTCGAGCTTCTTGCCGCCGGCGAGCACGGTGGCACCCTTGTCCACGGCGTCCTGGACCTGCTCCATGATCTCGTCGCGAGCCTCCACGGCGCACAGCGGGCCCAGGAAGGTCTTCTGGTCCATGGGATCCCCGGGGGTCACGCCCTGCACGGCCTGGGTGAAGTTCTCCACGAAGGTGTCGTAGGCGTCCTCCAGCACGATGAAGCGCTTGGCGTTGGTGCACGCCTGGCCGTTGTTGCTCATGCGCCCGAGGACACCCTGCTTGACGGTGCGCTCCAGGTTCTCGGCGTCCAGCACGATGAAGGGGTCCGAGCCGCCCAGTTCCAGCACAACCTTCTTGAGGTTCTTGCCGGCGGTGGCCGCGACGGACGCGCCCGCCCGCTCCGAACCGGTCAGGGAAACGCCCTGCACCGCCGGATCCGGGATGATGATCTCCGCGACCTGGTCGTTGGACGCGAACACGTTGATGTAGACGTCCTCGGGGAAGCCCGCCTCGTGGAAGAGCTGCTCCTGCACGAGCGCGGCCTGCGGGACATTGCCCGCGTGCTTGAGGATGACGGTGTTGCCGAGCATCACGTTGGGGGCGGCGAAGCGCGCCACCTGGTAGTAGGGGAAGTTCCAGGGCATGATCCCCAGCAGCACACCCGTGGAGTCGAGCACCACGCGGGCCTCGCCGCCCGTGGAGGGCGTCAAGGTGCGGCCCTTCATGAACTCCTCGGCGTTGTCCGCGTAGTAGTCGTAGATGTCCGCCACGAGCTGCACCTCGGACACGGACTGCGCCAGCGGCTTGCCCATCTCCTCGGTGATCAGGGCGGCGAGCTTGTCCTGGCGCTCGCGGTACAGACCGGCCATGGCGTGCATGAGCCGCGCGCGCTCCGCCACCGGAACGGTGCGCCAGGAGGTGTACTCCTTGGCGGAACGGGCCACGGCGTCGCGGATCTGCTGGTCCGTGGCGGTCTCGAAGGTCTTGACGGTCTCCCCGGTTGCGGGGTTGGTGGTTGCGTAAGCCATGACCCGAGCCTACGGCGCATCACACGGCCGCGGCAGGGGTTTCACCCAGGGCGAGAAGCCCACGAGGCCGCGGTGCGCCGGTCGCGGACGGCCCCGTGCGGCGTCGTACCGGGACGCGGGTGAGCGGCGCGCGGGAGCGCCGACGACGGCCGCGGTGAGCATGATGGGCGTCACGAACCAGAACAATCGGGGTGAACGCGTCCACCCCCTGGACAATGGACGGTTCGGGCCCGGCGCCCCTTGCGCCCGGGCATACGATGAACGCAGACAGCCCCGTCCCACGAACCCGAGATCGCCGCGCACCGGCGCGCGCCGAAAGGAAAAAGATGAGCATCCACGACAAGGTCTCCGCCGTCCTCGAGGCGACCCCCAAGGGTCTTCTGATCAACGGTGAGTGGCGTGACGCCTCGGACGGCGGCACGTTCGACGTCGAGAACCCCGCGACCGGCGAGATCCTGGCCACGCTCGCCTCGGCCACCGAGGAGGACTCGCATGCGGCCATGGACGCCGCCGCGAACGCCCAGGAGTCCTGGGCCCGCACGAGCACCCGCGAGCGCTCCGAGATCCTGCGCCGCGCCTTCGACCTGGTCCAGGAGCACAAGGAGGACCTCGCGCTGCTGATGACCCTGGAGATGGGCAAGCCGCTGAAGGAGGCCCGGGGCGAGGTGGTCTACGGCGGGGAGTTCCTGCGCTGGTTCTCCGAGGAGGCCGTGCGCCACTACGGCCGCTACGCGTCCACGCCCGAGGGCAACCTCAAGATGTTCGTGTCCCACAAGCCCGTGGGCCCGTGCCTGCTGATCACCCCGTGGAACTTCCCGCTGGCCATGGCCACCCGCAAGGTGGCACCCGCCGTGGCCGCGGGCTGCACCATGATCCTCAAGCCCGCGCGCCTGACCCCGTTGACCTCCCAGCTCTTCGCCAAGCTCATGATCGAGGCGGGGATCCCCGCGGGCGTGCTGAACGTGGTGTCCTCCAAGTCCGCGTCCAACGTCTCGGATCCGATCATGGCGGACCCGCGCCTGCGCAAGGTGTCCTTCACGGGCTCCACCCCGGTGGGCAAGCAGCTCATGAAGACCGCCACGGACCACGTGCTGCGCACCTCCATGGAGCTGGGTGGCAACGGCCCGTTCATCGTGTTCGAGGACGCGGACCTGGACAAGGCCGTGGAGGGCGCCATGGCCGCCAAGATGCGCAACATGGGCGAGGCGTGCACCGCCGCCAACCGCTTCCTGGTGCACGAGTCCGTGGCCGAGGAGTTCTCGCAGAAGTTCGCGGCCAAGCTCAAGGCGCTCAAGCCCGGCAACGGCCTGGATGAGGACTCCACCGTGGGCCCCATGGTGGAGAAGAAGGCCCTGGACTCGGTCAACGAGTTCGTCCAGGACGCACTCGAGAAGGGCGCGAGCGCCGTCGTGGGCGGCAAGCCCGTGGACGGGCCCGGCTACTTCTTCGAGCCCACCCTGCTCACCGGCGTGAGCGAGGAGTGCCGCGTGTTCCAGGAGGAGATCTTCGGTCCCGTGGCGCCCATGACCACCTTCACGGACGAGGACGACGCCGTGCGCCTGGCCAACATGACCGAGTACGGCCTGGCCTCCTACGTGTTCACCGAGGACATCTCCCGCGCGCTGCGCATCGGCGAGCGCATCGAGTACGGCCTGCTGGGGCTGAACGTGGGCGTGATCTCCAACGCGGCGGCACCGTTCGGCGGTGTGAAGGAGTCCGGCGTGGGCCGCGAGGGCGGCGCCGAGGGCATCGCCGAGTACACCACCGTGCAGTACATGGGCATGCCCTCCCCCTGGGCCTGATCCCCGCACCGGATTCCGCGGGCCCGATCCGCCCGCACCGCATCCCGCGGCGCAGCGCCGCGCACAGCACGAAAGGACCATCAGAGATGGCAGAGATCGAGTACCGGCTTCCGCAGAAACGCGAGCTGGTGACCAGCATTCCCGGCCCGAAGTCCCAGTCACTGGCCGAGCGCCGCGCGCAGACCGTCGCGGCCGGCGTCGCCTCCTCCCTGCCCGTCTTCGCGGACGAGCTGGACGGCGGCGTGATCAAGGACGTGGACGGCAACCAGATGGTGGACCTGGGCTCCGGCATCGCCGTGACGTCCGTGGGCGCCTCCAACCCCAAGGTGGTGGCGCGCGTCCAGGACGCGGTGGCCAAGTTCACCCACACGTGCTTCATGGTCACCCCGTACGAGGACTACGTGGCCGTGGGCGAAAAGATGGCGCAGCTGACCCCCGGGTCCTTCGACAAGCGCACCGCGCTGTTCACCTCGGGCTCCGAGGCCGTGGAGAACGCCGTGAAGATCGCGCGCGTGCGCACCAAGCGCCAGGCCGTCGTGGTGTTCGACCACGCTTACCACGGGCGCACCAACCTCACCATGGCCATGACCGCCAAGGTGATGCCGTACAAGCAGGGCTTCGGGCCGTTCGCCAACGAGGTCTACCGAGTGCCCATGTCCTACCCGTTCCGCGACCCCGAGGGCATGACGGGCACCGAGGCCGCGAAGCGCGCACTGACCATGGTCGAGAAGCAGGTGGGCGCGGAGAACGTGGCCGCCGTGGTCATTGAGCCCATCCAGGGCGAGGGCGGGTTCATCGTGCCGGCCGAGGGCTTCCTGCCTGCGCTGTCCTCGTGGTGCCGCGAGAACGGCGCCGTGTTCGTCGCGGACGAGGTCCAGGCGGGCATCGCGCGCACCGGCGCATGGTTCGCGTCCGAGCACGAGGGCGTGGAGCCGGACCTCGTGACCTTCGCCAAGGGCATTGCCGGCGGCATGCCGCTGTCCGGCGTGGTGGGCCGCGCGGAGATCATGGACGCCGTGCACCCCGGCGGCCTGGGCGGCACCTACGGCGGCAACCCGGTCGCGTGCGCGGCGGCCCTCGGCGCCCTGGAGGCCATCGAGGAGTGGGATCTCGTGGCGCGTGCGCAGGAGATCGAGAAGGTCATCCGCGAGGAGCTCGGTTCCGTGGCGGAGTCCTCCCCCGTGGTGGGCGACCTCCGCGGCCGCGGCGCGATGATCGCTCTCGAGTTCGTGAAGCCCGGCACCACGGAGCCCAACCCGGACGCCGCCAAGCAGATCGCCGCGCGCTGCCTCGAGCAGGGCGTCGCGATCCTCACGTGCGGCACGTACGGCAACATTGTGCGCCTGCTCCCGCCGCTGGTCATCGACATGGACCTGCTGCGCGACGCCCTCGGCGTGTTCGCCGCGGCCATCCAGGAGGTCGGCGCCTGATCCTGGGGATCTGACGTCTCATGCACCCTGACGGGCGGCCACCGGTTCTCCGGTGGCCGCCCGTTTGTATCCCGCTCTCCTGCCCGGCACGACGACGCCGCGTGGCCCGGACCTGCCGCGGCACCGGGCCCGGGCCGGCACCGTTCCACCGCGGCTGGCCCGGACCTGCGGCAACGGTGCAGATCCACCCGTGCGCCGCACGGCGTACGACGACGCCGCCCGCGCCCCTCGTGTGGTAGAACTCACCTATCCGCAGCCACCGCCACCACCTCTCCTGCGGTCGAAAGGACCAGCCATGAGCACCGGCAAAGCACCACAGGGACCGGCACCGACCGGCAGCTCCGCCGCCCCTGCGGCCGAGGGTGACTCCCCCGAGATCACCCACAAGGCGCTGCGCTCGCGCCACGTCACCATGATCACGCTGGGCGGGATCATCGGCGCCAGCCTGTTCGTGGGCTCGGGCAATGTGATCCGTCTGGTGGGTCCGGCCGCGGTGCTCTCCTACCTGCTGGGCGGGCTGCTCGTGTTCCTGGCCATGCGGATGCTCGGGGAGATGGCGGCGTCGCGCCCCGCCGTGGGCTCGTTCATGGAGTACGCGCGCGTGGGCCTGGGCGACTGGGCCGGGTACTTCGTCGGCTGGCTCTACTGGTACTTCTGGGTGGGTGTGATCGCGTTCGAGGCCGTGGTGGGTGGCTCGCTGCTCGCGGGGTGGTTCCCGGCGATGCCCGTGTGGCTGGGCTCGGTGGTCCTGCTGCTGGTCTTCACCGCCACCAACCTGATCTCCGTGCGTTCCTTCGGTGAGGTGGAGTTCTGGCTCGCGAGCATCAAGGTGGCCGTGATCGTGGTCTTCCTGGCGGTGGGCACCCTCTTCGCGTTCGGGCTGTGGCCGGGCGCCGACTTCTCGATCCCCAACCTCTGGCAGCACGGCGGCTTCGCACCCCAGGGCGGCTGGGCCGTGATCTCCGGCGTGGCCGTGGTGATCTTCTCCTACTTCGGCACCGAGATCGCCGTGATGGCCGCCGCGGAGTCCGAGGACCCTGCCAAGGGCATCCGCCAGGCCACCGTGACCGTGGTGTGGCGCATCCTGATCTTCTTCGTGGGATCCGTCCTGCTGATCGTCACCATCGTCCCCTGGAACCAGCTTCCGGACCCGGACGTGCAGGCGCCGTTCGCGCACGTCTTCGAGCGCTTCGGCGTGCCTGGCGCGGAGATGATCATGAGCATCGTGATTTTCACCGCGGTGTGCTCCGTGCTGAACTCCGGCCTGTATTCCGCCGCTCGCATGTTCTCCGCCCTGGCGGGTGAGGGGCTGGCTCCGCGCATCGTGGCCCGCAAGTCCAGGAACGGCGTCCCCGCGGTGGCGGTCCTCGCCTCCACCCTGGGCGGTTATGCGGCGGTGTTCGTGAACTTCCTGGCTCCGGAGTCCGGGATCTTCGACTTCATCATGAACTCGGCGGGCCTGGTGGCCCTGTTCGTGTACGTGTTCGTGGCCATCACCCAGATGAAGCTGCGGTCGCAGATGAGCCCCGAGGAGCGGGCGAACCTCAAGCTCAAGATCTGGCTGCACCCGTGGCTCGGCATCCTGGTGATCGTGGCCGTCGCGGGAATCGTGGTGGTCATGCTGGTCTCGGACGCGGCGAGCCGCACCCAGGTGTGGACGAGCCTCGTGGCGGTGGCGGTGCTCGTCGTGTTCTGGCCGCTCGTGCGCCGCAACCTGCGACGCCGCCGGGCCGCCGAGACCGCGGCCCCCGCCACCACGCCCACCGCCTGATTCCCCACCGTTCACCGACCGCGCGAGAGGATCCCGTGGCGCACTTCCCCACCCTGACCGAGACCGTCGCGGCACTGCGCGGCGGCGAGACCACGAGCGAGTCCCTGACCTCGGATGCCCTGGACCGCATCGACGCGCTGAACGAGCACCTGGGGGCGTTCGTCCACGTGGCACGGGATGCCGCGCTGGAGAGCGCCCGCGCCGCGGACCAGCGGCTGCGTTGCGGGGGTCTGCTCGAAGACTCTCCGGCACCGGCATCCGAACGATCCGGCGGAACCACCCGGGAGCACGCGAAAGCGGCCGCCCTGCGCGGTGTCCCCCTGTCCCTGAAGGACGGGCACGACGTCGCCGGCATGCCCACCTCGTGGGGCTCACTGACCACCCGCGGGGCGGACGGAAGCATCCCGCGGGCGCAACGCTCGGACGAGCTCGCCGCCACCCTGCAGGACAGCGGCGCCGTGCTGCTCGGCAAGACCCAGGTGCCCGAGTTCCTGCTCAACTGCTACTCCGAGAACCGCCTGTACCCTCCGGCGCGCAACCCCTTTGACCTGCACTGCTCGGCCGGAGGTTCCTCCGGAGGCCAGGCCGCCGCCGTAGCCGCGGGCATCCTCCCCGCGGCCATCGGCTCGGACGGCGGCGGTTCCGTACGGATTCCGGCCGCGGCGTGCGGGCTCATCGGGCTCAAACCGAGCCGGGGTCGGGTCCCCAGCAGCGACGCGCTGTCCAACGTCGGCCAGCTGGGGGTCAACGGACCCATCACCCGTACCGCCGCGGACGCCGCCCTGCTCATGGACGTGCTGTGCGGCACCCCGGGCCACGAGCGCATCGACCGGCCCGTGGTGGCCGTGCCGGAACCCTCGTTCTCGCGGGTCGTGGATCGCGCCCTGCAGGGCGACGCGCCGTGGGGTCATCGCCCCCTGCGCATCGGGGTGAGCACGGCCTCGCCCTTCGACGCCACGTACGAGATCACGGTGTCCCCCGAGGCGCGCGCCGCGCTGGACGAGGGGATCCGCAGGCTCGAGTCCCTGGGCCACACGGTGGAGGACGCCGATCTCCACTACGATCCCGCGTACCCCGAGGCCTTCTCCCGGCTGTGGACCACCGCCATGGGCCAGCTGCCGCTCGACGGCGCCGAGCACCTGCTCACCGGCCTCGCCCGCTCGTTCCGCGAGCGCGCACTCTCCCGCAGTGCGGTGGAGCTCGCAGACGCGTTCGCCGTGCTGCGCGGCATCGAGGCGGACCTGATCCGCCAGTATTCCCGTTTCGACATGATTCTCACCCCGGCTCTCGCCATGCCCCCGCGGCCCGTGGGCTGGTACCACAAGGGCTTCGACATCGCGGATCCGGCGGGCGCGGACCAGGACTACCTGCGGCAGTGCCAGTACACGCCGTGGACCTCGGTGGTGAACGTAATCGGGCTGCCCGCCATCACGGTGCCCACCACGTGGCGCACCCCCGGGTCCGGGGACTACCCCGGGCCGGTTCCCATGGGCGTGCAGCTGGTGGGGCGCGCGTCCTCGGAGGCGCAGCTGCTCGCGCTGGCCGCCCAGCTGGACCCGCCCACGACGCCGCACGCACACCTCGTCGCCTGAGTGCCCCTCCGCGCACGGCGCCGCCCGCGCGCAGGAGGGGGCCGTGCGGCGTCGTCGTCCGCCGTGGCGGGGGCGGGGCCCGAAACCGAGCGGCGCACGGCCTGACGGGGCGCGCTTTCGGGACTAGGTTGGTGGCATGACCAACCGTGCGGGCACCGTTGCCCAACCCAGTGACCTCGTGGACATCGACCAGCTCCTGGCGGCCTACACCGAGCGGGTGCCGGACGCCGGGAACCCGGACCAGCGCGTGGTGTTCGGGACCTCCGGGCACCGTGGTTCCTCACTGAAGACCTCGTTCAACGAGCACCACATCGCGGCGATCACCCAGGCGATCGTGGAGTACCGCGCCGGGCAGGGCATCACCGGACCGCTGTTCATGGGCAGGGACACCCACGCGCTGTCCGGGCCCGCGCAGGACACCGCCCTGCAGGTGCTCGCGGCCAACGGCGTGCGCACGCTGCTGGACTCCCGGGACGGCTTCACGCCCACCCCGGCGCTGTCCCACGCGATCCTCACGTACAACGCGTCCGAGCCCGAGGACCGTGCGGACGGGATCGTGATCACCCCGTCCCACAACCCGCCCACGGACGGTGGCTTCAAGTACAACCCCCCGCACGGTGGCCCCGCGGACACGGACGCCACCGAGTGGATCGCGAACCGCGCGAACGAGCTCATCGAGGCGGGCCTGGACGGCGTGCGGCGCGTACCCCTGGAGGACGCGAAGGACGCGGAGACCACGGGCACGTTCGACTTCCTGGACAGCTACGTCTCCGCGCTGCCCGAGATCATCGACCTGGACGCCATCAAGACCGCCGGGGTGCGCATCGGTGCGGACCCCATGGGCTCGGCGTCCGTGGCGTACTGGCAGGAGATCGGCGAGCGCTTCGGGCTGAACCTGGAGGTGGTGAACCCCACCGTGGATCCGCAGTGGGCGTTCATGACCCTGGACTGGGACGAGAAGATCCGCATGGACTGCTCCTCCCCCTCGGCCATGGCATCTCTGATCGGGGCCCGGGAGAAGTACGACATCGCCACGGGCAACGACGCGGACAGCGACCGCCACGGCATCGTGACCCCGGACGCCGGGCTCATGAACCCCAACCACTACCTCGCGGTGGCCATCGACTACCTCTACCGCACGCGTGACGGCTGGCGTGGCGACGCGGGCGTGGGCAAGACCCTGGTGTCCTCCTCGATCATCGACCGCGTGGCACAGTCCCTGGGCCGCCGCCTGGACGAGGTGCCCGTGGGCTTCAAGTGGTTCGTGCCGGGCCTGCTGGACGGCTCCATCGGCTTCGGCGGCGAGGAGTCCGCGGGGGCGTCCTTCCTGCGCCGGGACGGCTCCGTGTGGACCACGGACAAGGACGGCATCATCCTGGCGCTGCTCGCCGCGGAGATGACCGCCACCACCGGCAGGACCCCCTCCCAGCGCTACCGCGAGCTCACGGAGCAGTTCGGGGATCCCGTCTACCAGCGCATCGATGCCCCGGCCAACCGCGAGCAAAAGGCCGCTCTCAAGAAGCTCTCCGCCGAGCAGGTCACCGCGGACACCCTGGCCGGTGAGCCCATCACCGCCAAGCTCACGGAGGCCCCCGGCAACGGTGCCCCCGTGGGCGGGCTCAAGGTCACCACCGAGAACGCGTGGTTCGCGGCCCGCCCCTCCGGCACGGAGGACGTCTACAAGATCTACGCCGAGTCCTTCAAGGGTGAGGAGCACCTCAAGCAGGTGCAGCAGGAGGCCAAGGCCCTGGTGGACTCGGTCATCGGCTGAGGTTGGGCAGCGCATGACGCCGCGTCCGCCGCCGCGCACCACCCGGGCACCCACCCCATCGACGTGCCCGCGGGACGTCACCACGAGATCGTGATCCGCGGCCGCTACGAGACGCTGTCGATCGCCAACGACATCCTGATCGGGATCATCTTCCTGGTGGGCTCGTTCCTGTTCTTCAACGACTCCACGATGTACGTGGCCACGTAGCTGGTCGTGGTGGGCAGCGCGCTGGTGCTCATCCGCCCGAGCATCCGCATCACCCGCAGGGTGCACCTGCAGCGCATCGCCCCGGGCCGCTCTCCGGAGGACTCGCGGGACTTCTGAGCGGCGCCGGGTGCCTGCGGCCTGGGCGTCCGGCACCCGGCACACCACCGCGTGACTGTGCCGGGTGCCGGGGTGTTGACTGCGGCTGAGGTTGGCGCTTCAATGAGCACCGACCCTCGCGGCACCGTGGACGATCCCTCGCCCCGGGGGCACCACTCAAGGATGAGACCCCCGCATGAGGCACACCCCCGCCCCAGACCCCTCGACCGTTCTCGGACCCGCTGGCGTGCTGCAGTCCGAACCGTGGCACCGCTTCCAGGCAGCCCTGGGCCGCGCCACCCACCTCTTCTCGGGGCCCGGCTGGCACGCCCTGGTGGTCGAGGAGACGTCACGCGCGGGGAGGCTCTGGTACGCGCCGTACGGCCCCGTGCTCAGCCACCCGGAGGCCCTGCCGGACGCCCTCACCGAGCTGCGGAGCGCGGCCCGGGCCGCGCGGATCGGCTGGCTGCGCGTGGAACCGCAGGCGGCGGCGTCGTCGGGCGAGGGCTTCACGGATGCCGTGCGGCGGCAGAACGCGACCGCCCCGGTGCTCGCCGCCGCACTGACCGCTCACGGTGCGCGCCCCGCACCCCGTGACATCCAGCCGGCCTACACACGGTGGGTGGATCTCACGCGGGAGCCGGGCGGGATCCTTGGGGCCATGACCGGCACCAACCGGAACCTGTGGCGCCGCCACCGGGACAAGGGCATCACCCTGGAGTCGAGCACCCACCCGAGCGGCGCGGACGCCGTGATCGAGCTGCTGCACCGCACGGCGGGGCGCCGGGGTTTCACCGCGCACGGTTCCGACTACCTCCGCACGGCCGCCCGCGTGCTGCGCGAGACCGGGAGCTGCACCGCCTACATGAGCTCCGTGGACGGCGCCGTGGTCAGCGCGCTGCTCACCTACGACTCGCCCACCACACGGGTGTTCGCCCACTCGGGGATGGACGCCGCGCTGCGCAAGCTGCGGCCCAACCAGCCGCTGATCGTCCAGGCGCTGCTCGACGCCGCGGCCCAGGGTCAGCGCGTGGCGGACCTCTTCGGCGTGGCCTCCGCCAACGACCCCGGCCATCCCTGGACCGGGTTCAGCGCGTTCAAACGGTCGTTCGGCGGGGCGGACGTCGCCCTCGGCGGCACGTGGGACCTGCCGGTCAGTGCACCGCGGTACGCGGCCTACCGCGTGGCCCGCCGCGCGCGGGACGAGGTCTCAACCGTGCGGGGTCGCGCACGCGGCGCCGCGGACACGGCGCGGGCCAGACTGCTCCCCGAGCGCTGACCACCGGCCGGGGCGGCCGGAACCACCGCCGGGGCTCCAGCGGTCGGTACCCTCAGCGCACCGGGTCCTGCGGATTCCACGCGCGCGCGTAGAACTCGGCCGAGCGGGACTCGAGCAGCTGGGCGTACTCCTCCGGGTCCATGGCCTGGGCCGCGCCCTGGGGAGGCTCCTGCCGCCGGACGGACGTGCCGAGGCCCGCGGCGCCGTCGTGCACCGACAGCCCCGCCGCCTCCAGGAGGGTCGGGTACATGGACAGCTGGTCCGCGCCCGCCCGCAGGGGCTGGTCCGAGGACTCCCCCGGGATCCACACGCGGTTGAAGATGGTGCGGTTGGGGTGGTGGTCCAGCTGCTCGTGGAACGCGTCCCCGGCGCTCATGTGCTTGAGGTGGTCCCCCATGACCACCACGGAGGTGTCCTCCAGGTAGCCCCGGGCCTTCATGTGCTCGATGAAACCCGCCACCTGCGTCATGGAGCACGCGAACACGGAGGTCACCTGGTTCTGGGTGTCCACGCCGCAGGAGTCGTAGACGTGCACCGGTTCGTGGGTGTCCAGGGTGAGCATGGACAGGTTGAACGGCTGGCCCGTGAGCTCTGCCTCGGCGTGCAGGCGGTCCACCTCGTCCTTCGCGTGGGCCATGAGCCTCTCGTCGCTGAGCCCCCAGTCACCGCGGAAGTTCTTCTCCGGCTCGCCGGCGGCCCGCCAGTCCGCGAGCCCCTTGTCCTCCGTGTAGCCGTGCGAGCGCAGGAAGGCGTCCTTGCCGGCGAACGAGGAGTTGGCCCCGCCCAGGAACGTGCTGGTGTAACCGTGGTTCTGCAGCACGTCCCCCAGGCACGTGACACCGCCCAGGTACTGTTCCATCCCAGCGCCGATGTCGCTCGAGCTGATGCCCTCCCCCGAGCTCTTGAGGGGAATGCCGCACTGGGTCGAGGCGAGTCCGGCCATGGTCCAGCCGCCGCCCTCGTACTGCTGCAGGTCGGTGACGCTGCGCCAGCCGTCCTCCGCCCGGGTGACGTCCTCCAGGGGCGCGAACGCGTTCTTCTCGAACAGCTGGTCGTCAGCGAGGGTCTGCTCCCCGGACTCGAGGTAAACCACCACCAGGTTGCGCTTGCCCGCCTCCCCGGTGACGGTGGGCTGGACGTAGCGCGAGCCGATGTCGTGCGGGGACTTGGCGGCCTTGACGTAGCGGGGCAGGTCCACCGCGGACGCGAAGCTCGCGGTGCCTCCCACCACGACCGCTGCCACCGCGATCGCGGAGGCGGAGCGGACCACGCGGCGCGGGGCCCGCGCCGGGCGCCCGGCCGGACGGCGACGCCGCCACCCCCACCGGCCCAGCGCGACCGCCAGGGTCAGCAGCACGGGGAGCACGCCGATCAGCAGCACCGAGACCCACACGATCGACCCGCCACCGCCATCCGTCTGCACGGAGACCAGGTTCATGCGCATCTGTCCCACGGAGATCTGGCCCCAGTAGTGCCGGATCACCCCGGCGGCCGCCAGCAGGGTGAGGCCCAGCCAGATCAGGCCGTAGCAGAGCCCTCGGCCCGTCCATCGGCCCAGCCGTCTGCTCGCGCGCAGAAAACCCTCGGACATGTTGTGGACCTCGCGCTTCTCGATCACCGGTGCCAGCCCGCACCGCCGCGGCCAGGGCGTGGTGTGCCGCCGCACTCGCATTCGTGTTCATTCAAGGGTAGGACATGTTGCAGTCACCCGCTGTTCACCTGGCGGGGGTGCAGGGGCACGGGACGCGGCGGGCGGGCCCGCTCAGCTCGCGTGGGCGGCGGGCTGCACCCAGACGGCCTCCGCCACGAGGATGCCGAGTTCCACGGCGTCACCAGTGGTGGCGTCCCCGCCCGGGGTGCCGGGAGCAGTCTGCGACTGCTGAGCAGCGGGCGAGCCGTCCCCCGGAACGACACCGCCCGGCGTCGTGCCCCCGCCGGCCACGCGCACACGCACCGTGGCACTGCGGGCCGGGCCCGGAAGCACCCGCAGCACCGCGCCCGGCCGGATCCCCGCCTCCGCGAGTACCCGCAGGACCTCGGGACTCTCGTCCGAGACGCGCGCGACCCGCACGGGCTCCGGACGGGTGACGTCCGCGAGCGGCACCGCCGGGGCAGGGACGACCACCCCGTCCCGCGAGGGGATCGCGTCCCCGTGCGGATCGGCCCGGGGGTGGCCGAGCTTCGCGTCCACACGGTCGATGAAGCGGTCGGTCACGGCGTGCTCGAGCACCTCGGCCTCGTCGTGGATCTCGTCCCACGAGTAGCCCAGCTCGGTGGCCAGGAACATCTCCAGGATCCGGTGGCGGCGCACCATGTGCACGGCCACCTCACGACCCTCGGGCGTCAGCTCCACGACCCCGTAGGAGGGCCGGGTCACCAAGCCCTGCGCGGTGAGCTTCTTCAACGCCTCGGACACGGTGGAGGCCGCCAGCCCCATGCGTGCGGCCAGCGAGGTGGTGGTCACCCGCTCCGGCTCCCACTCGCCCAGCCGCCAGATGGTCTTCAGGTAGTCCTGGGTGGACGGGCTCAGCTCTGCGGGGTGCACGGGTTCAGGCTAGCGGCCCGCCCTCGGCGTCCCCAAGGGTGCGCCCCGCGGCGTTCGCACCGGGGGCGGCGGACGGGGGCGACGCCGCTCGGGCCGTTCCCGGGACCGCGCCCGGGCTCACGTCCGAAGTCGCTTCGGGTGCCGCGACACCCGGCGACGCCGCGCCGTCGACTGGGTGCGAGGGGTCACCGTGTGGCGTCGTCAGGCTGTGCGACGGTGACGCGCCTGCGCGCCGGGCCGCTGCGGCGGAATGACTCCCGCAGGAGGCGTGCAATAACGGAGCAAACGCAGAAAATGGCGCTCAGATCTGCATGTGCTCCGTTATTGCCCATCGTAGGCCGCGGCCGTGCCGGGCTCCACACCGGGCTCGGCCGGGGGTTCACTCGTACGTGTAGAACCCTTGCCCCGAGCTGCGGCCCATGTGGCCCTTGTCGATGAACTCCCGCTTCACGCGTTCCGCGACCCGCTGGGACTCCTCGGTCCCCGCGTTGAGGTTGATTTGGTAGTAGGTCTCCATGCCCACGTGGTCCAGGATCTGGAAGGGGCCCAGCGGCGAGCCGGTGGCCGTGCGCCACGTCTTGTCGATGTCCTCCGCCTGCGCGATGTCGTTGACCCACAGGTGCGATGCCGCCGTGAGGAACGGGACCAGCAGGGTGTTGAGGATGTAGCCGGCCTGCTCCTTCTGGATGTGGATCGGCACCATCCCGATCTCCTCCGCGAACTGCAGGACGGCCTGCACTGCCGCGGGGTCCGTGCCGGCGTGGCCCATGACCTCGCCGGTGTTGTTGCGCCACACCTCGTTGGCGAAGTGCAGCGCCAGGAACCGCTCCGGGTGGCCTGTGGACTCGGCAATGTCGCTGGGCAGCAGCGTGGACGAGTTGGTGCACAGGACGGTCTTCTCCGGCGCGGCCGCACCGATCTGGGACCACACCTTCTTCTTGAGCTCGAGGTTCTCGGGCACCGCCTCGATCACGATGTCCGCGTCCTGCAGGGCCGCCTCGAGATCCGTGGTGCCGCTCAACCGGGCCTTGGCCGCCTCCAGTTGCTCGGGGGTGGCCGCCATGTCCCGCGTGTACAGCAGGGACAGCTTCTCCCACTTGCCGGGCAGCGCCCCGACGATCTCCTCGCTGATGTCGTACACGGTCACGGTCTTGCCGAAGTACGCCGCCTGGAAAGCGATCTGCGATCCGAGCACCCCGGATCCGATCACGGTCACGTTGGTCAGTTCAGCCATGATGTCCTCCCCACTTCTGTGTGAGTCACGCTCGCGCGAGTCGGCCTCCCGCGGGCCCGGCGGCCACGGGCGTGGCCCCCGTCACTCACCCTACTCGCCCGTAGGTTTCTCGCCAGGGGCCGACGACGCCGCACGGCCGCCTCCCCCGGCGCCCTCGCCACCGCGCGTGGGCCCCGCACCGCCAGTCGGGCCCCCACTCCCGCACTAGAATCCTCGGGGCGGCACCCACGGCCCGCCCAGGACAAGGAGCACCCATGAGTTCGCCGGTTTCCCCCGACCACACCCCGCCCACGCGCCACGAGCAACAGGCACCGCGCGAGCAGGACCGGCGCGGCGGCGTCGTCGGTCGCCTGGGCCTGAACTGGCGGCTGCACGGGGACGGCAGGCACCTGGCCCCGGGGGACGTGGTGACCCCGCGGGAGCGGCTGGCGTGGCCGCGGACCATCTCGATCGGCGCGCAGCACGTGGTGGCGATGTTCGGCGCCACGTTCCTGGTGCCGCTGCTCACCGGCTTCCCGCCGGCCACCACGCTGTTCTTCTCGGGCATCGGCACGGTGCTGTTCCTGGTCGTCACCGCGGGTCGGGTGCCCAGCTACCTGGGGTCCTCGTTCGCGTTCATCGCCCCGATCACCGCGTCCGTGAACCAGTACGGCCCGGGTGGCGCGCTCGGCGGCGTGATCATGGCCGGTGCGGCGCTGTTCCTGATCGGTGTGATCGTGCAGGTCGCGGGCACGGGGTGGCTGCAGAAGCTCATGCCCCCGGCAGTCACGGGCACCATCGTGGCGCTGATCGGCTTCAACCTGGCACCGTCCGCCAAGGAGAACTTCACGGCCGCACCCGTCACCGCGCTGGTCACACTGGGGTCCATCGTGCTGATCTCCGTGCTGTTCCGTGGCCTGCTGGGGCGGCTGTCCATCCTGCTGGGCGTGGCCATCGGCTACCTCACGGCGGTGCTGCGCGGCGAGGTGGAGTTCGACGCCATCCAGGCCGCGTGGGAGCAGCAGGGATTGTTCGGGCTGCCGCAGTTCCAGACGCCCGAGTTCCACCTCAGCATGGCCGGGCTGTTCATCCCCGTGATCCTGGTGCTCGTGGCGGAGAACATCGGCCACGTGAAGTCCGTGGCGCTGATGACCGGCGACGACCTGGATCCCTACACCGGCCGCGCCATCATGTCCGACGGCCTGGCCACCATGATCGCGGGCGCCGGCGGCGGCTCCGGCACCACCACGTACGCGGAGAACATCGGGGTCATGGCCGCCACGCGCGTGTACTCCACCGCGGCCTACTGGGTGGCCGCGCTCGTCGCGATCCTGCTCAGCGTGACCCCCGTGTTCGGCGCGGCCGTCGCGACCGTCCCCCAGGGCGTGCTGGGCGGCGCGGCCACCGTGCTCTACGGCATGATCGGCATGCTGGGCGTGCGGATCTGGGTGCAGAACCGCGTGGACTTCTCCAGCCCGGTCAACCTCACCACCGCGGCGATCGCCATGATCGTGGGCATCGGCGACTACACCTGGTCCGTGGCCGGGCTCGACTTCGCGGGCATCGCCCTGGGCACCGCAGCTGCCCTGGTGGTCTACCACCTCATGGCGGCCATCGCGCGCGCCCGCGGCTCCGTGGGCTCGGACCCGCTCACCCCGGACACCTCGCAGAGCCCCTCGCCCCTGGGCTGAGCTCCCAGCACCCGCGCGAACGACGACGCCTCACAGCCGGCCCCGCGCGCACCCTCACCATGCGGGCGCGGGCTCGGTCCCGACCCGGCGCCCGGGCAGCCCGGCGCCGACACCACCCGGTCGAGCCCGCAGGTCCGGACACGGGCGTGCGCCGGAAGCCACGGGGAACCCGCAGCAGCGGCACGCAGCACGGCACCCCGCACACGTCCTCGTGTGCGGGGTGTCGGCGTCTCAGGGGGTCTGCGCGGTTCAGATGCGGATGGGCAGCTCAGACCCGGATGGGCAGCTCCGACTTCTCGGACACCAGAGCCCGGATGCGATCCTCGTCCACCTGGGCGGCGGTGGCCGGTTCCCACTGCGGGGTCTTGTCCTTGTCCACCACCATGGCGCGCACGCCCTCGATGAAGTCGTGGCCCACCGCGGTGTCCTCCGCCATGCGCAGCTCGCGTTCCAGGCAGGACACCACGTCGTCGTCCTCGGAGCCCTTGGTCAGCAGCTCGAACACGCGGGCGAGCGAGGTGGGGCTCATGCCGTCCAGGTCCGAGCCCGCATTGCGCACGACCTCCTCCAGGGTGTCCGCGCCGTAGGTCGCCACGATCTCGTCCCACCGGGCGGGGAACTCGGACTCGGGGGCGTCCTTCGAGTACTTCTCCACCGCGGCATCCACACCGTCCGTGGTGACGGTCTCCACGAACGCGTCCACGTCCGAGGAGTCGATGAACACGTCCGCCAGGCCCAGGGCGATCGCGTCCGCCCCGGTGATCCGCACACCGGCCAGCCCGAGGTAGCGACCCACGGCGAGGGACTCGCGGCGGGCGGCGTCGTCGTCGATGGCGGCCCCGGCGCCGCGGGTGACGCGCGGCAGGAACCAGCTGGCCCCCACGTCCGTGAAGAAGCCGATCGCGGTCTCCGGCATGGCCATGACCGTGGTCTCCGTGACGACCCGATGCGAGCCGTGGACCGAGAGCCCCATGCCGCCGCCCATCACGATCCCGTTCATCATGGCCACGTACGGCTTGGGGTAGCGGGCGATCACCGCGTTCATGGAGTACTCGGTGCCGAACGCGTCCCGGATCTCGTCCTCGTGACCCTCCAGCGCGGCGGTGCGCACCTCCTTGATGTCACCGCCCGCGCAGAACGCCTTGGGCAGCTCGGAGCGCACGACCACCTCGGTGATCGCGGGATCGTCACGCCACATCTGCAGGGCGTCCACCAGCTGGTGGTACATGCTCCGGTTCAGCGCGTTCAGGGTCTTCTCCCGGGTGAGGGTGAGCACCCCGGTGTGGCCCTGGATCTGGGGGCGGACGAGCGATTCTTCGGTAGCCTTCATGACCCCCATGCTAGCCAGCCGGAGCGCGGGGTGTCGCAGCGGTCACACCGTGCGGAGCGGCGTCGTCGCGCACCGCGAGCGGGAGGACGACGCCGCCCCGGCCGTTCACCCAGCACATCATCACCCGCGCGCCGCGACCGGTGCCCGCGACGTGCCCACGGTGTGGGCCCTGACCGCCCGCACCGTGGCCACCCCGCACAGGGCCCAGTTGAACAGCAGCATCAGGCAGACGACGTCCGAGGCGATCCCGAACGCCCGGATGCCGGTGCCACCCGCCATGCCGTGCAGCCCCAGGCACACCGTGCCCACGGGGAAGGTCAGCGCCCACCAGCCCGGGGAGAAGGGCATCCCGTTGCGGAATCCGCGCAGTGTCATGACCGTGGCCCAGGCGATCAGGGGCACCCCCAGGGTGAGCATGACGGTCCCGTAGAGGTTCGCGAGCCAGGTCAGCGTGCCCGCGTCCTCGGGAAGCACGAAGTGCTGCGCCTGCACCGCGAGCGCCTGCGCCGCCGCTGTGGACTGGCCCACCACGCCCAGCGGGATCCACGCGCTCGTGGACGCGGTCAGCGGCAGCGGGGCCACCCGCCAGTGGTGGTGGTAGGCCACCGCGAACACCACCATGCCCAGGACCAGCGCCAGGAAGAAGCACGCCACGGCCACGATCACGAGCAGCAGCTGCGCGGGGCGGGTGGCCAGGTGGGGGACGAGTGCGGCGCCGGTGGTCGCAGAGACCATGGGCGGCACGATCGGCAGCCCCCACGTGGTGGTGGGTGCGCCCACGTCACGGCCGATCAGTCGTACGGCGAACCCGAGTGCCGTGAGGATGCCCAGCACGGTGCCCACGCTCCACAGCACGCCGTCCACCACCCACGCGGGCGACGCGAGCGAGGGCCAGTGGGCGGGCACCACGGTGGCGGTCGCCGACCCCAGGGCGAGGATGCCCATGGACACCATGCCCCACGTGGCGAGCACCGGGAGGTCCCGGATGGTCTGCGCCAGCACCGCCGGGCGCCGGGCGATCCGCGCCGCGAAAGCCGCGGTCAGGCCCACGAACACGCACCACCCGACCACCAGCAGCGCCACCGCGAGCCCCCTGGCGCCGGGAAGGTCACCACCCAGGGTCTGTGTGAGGGTCGCCGCAATGCCCGTGCCCATGAGCGAGCCGTACCACTGCGGGCCCGCGGGAGGCAGCGGGAGGGAGGTGACCGTGCGCTTCGTGGCGGGTGCACTGCGGGAGGAGTTCTGGCCCCGGGACGGGTCGGCGGTCCGGGAGGCAGTGGTCCCCGGGCGCGCGGAGGGGGCAGCGGGCGCGTTCACGGAAGCGGCAGAGGGCGCGGCAGCGGGCTGGGAAGGGCGGCTCATCACTCCAGGATGCGGCTGTCATGCTCGCCCCGGTAGCCCTCCATCCCGTATCCGGGGTATATCCTGCGGATATGTCTCAGTGGCCGGATGTGGCGGCGCTCGAACTGCTCGTGGCGGTCGCGGACCACGGCAGCCTGGCCGCCGCGGCCCGCGCCGTGGGCACCGCCCAGCCCAACGCGAGCCGCTCCATGGCCCGGTTGGAGCGCTCGGTGGGTGTCCCCCTGCTGCACCGCTCCACCCGCGGGTCCACGCTCACGCCGGCGGGGCTGCTGGTCACGGAGTGGGCGCGGGACGTGGTCGGGGCCTCGCGCAAGCTCGTCGACGGCGCCGCCCTCCTCGCGCAGGACACCTCCCGGTCGTCGTCGCTGCGGGTGTCCGCGAGCCAGACCGTGGCGGAGCACCTGCTCCCCCGGTGGCTTGCGGAGATGCGTTCCGCCCACCCGGAGTCACGGGTGCGCGTCACGGTGCACAACTCCCACGAGGTGGCCCGGGACGTGCTGCGCGGCGCCGCGGACGTGGGATTCATCGAGGCCCCCGCACCTCCCTCCGGGGTGCACCACACGGTGGTGGCGCGGGACGAGCTCGTGCTCGTGGTGCCGCCGGGGCACCCGTGGGCCTCGCGGCAGGACCCGGTGACCACCGCCGAGCTCGCTGCCACGCCTCTGATCACCCGGGAGGCCGGTTCCGGCACGCGCATGGCTCTGGACGAGGCGCTGGGGGCTCCCGTGAGCTCCCTGCTGGAGATGCCCAGCAACGCCGCCGTGCGCGTGAGTGTGCAGGCGGGCTCCGGGCCGGCGGTGCTCAGCCGGCTGGCGGTGGACGACGCCGTGGCCGCCGGAACGCTCGTGCAGGTCCCCACGGTGCTGGACCTGCGCCGTGAGCTGCGCGCCGTGTGGCACGGCCCCCGCCGGACGCAGGGCCTGGCGGCGGAGCTGATCGCGGTGGCGCGGCGCACGGACCCGCCCGGCCGGTGACGGTGCGGAGGCGCTGCCCTCCGCCTTCCATGAACGCGGGAGCGGAAGCGGGCGCGGCAGCGTGTGAGGAGAGGATCTGACCCCGGAACGCGAGAAATTCGTGTCAGAACCTCTCCCCACGCGCTGGCGGCGACGGGTCAGCCCGCGTTCTCCAGCGTGGGCACGTGGCGCAGCAGCGCCCTGGTGTAGCTGTGGCGGGGGTTGCGCAGCACCGCGTCCGTGGGGCCGTAGTCCACCAGCTTGCCCTTTTCCAGCACGGCCAGCTTGTGCGAGATGTGCCGGGCCAACGCGATGTTGTGGGTCACGAACAGCATGGCCAGCCCGCGCTCGTGCTGCAGCTCGCGCAGCAGCTCGATCACCGAGGCCTGCACGGACACGTCCAGCGCGGAGGTGATCTCGTCGCACACCAGCAGCGACGGCGCGTTCACGAGCGCCCGCGCCACCGCGGCGCGCTGCCGCTCACCGCCGGAGAGCTCCCCGGGGCGACGGTCGATGTAGCTGCGTCCGAGCCGCACGGCGTCCAGCGCGTCCGCCACGGCCGCGCGCCGCTGCTCGCGGGACATCCCGCCCGTCATCTGCAGCGGCACCTGCAGCGAGTCGCCGATGCTGCGCCGCGGGTTCAGCGAGGAGAACGGGGACTGGAACACGTACTGGACGCGCCGGCGCTGCTCGTTGCTGCGCCGCCGCGTGCTCGGGGCGAGCACCTGCCCGTCCAGCAGCACCTCGCCCGTGTACCCGCTGTTGAGCCCGGCCACGCTGCGGGACAGGGTGGTCTTCCCGGACCCGGACTCCCCGAGCAGCATGGTGGTCTGCCCGGCGGCCAGGTCCAGGTCGATGCCGTCCAGGATCACCGCGGGCCCGTACGCCATCCGCAGGTTCCGCACGCTCACCACGGGTGCGTCCTTCCCACCCCTGTCGACGATGCCGCCCGCGCCCCGTTCGCGCACCACCGCACCGGTTCCGGGGTGCTCGCCACTGGTGGTCGCCGCGGACGTCGAGCCGGTGGTGGGTTCGTGCTCCCCACCTGCACCGTCCCCGGCGCGCAAGGCCCCGGACCCGCTGTGGTCGTCGGACGACCGCTCGGCACCGGGCAGGGAAACCGCCGTGCTGTCCGGGTCCTCCGGTGCACCCGCGCGGTCCGGGGCGGGGCGGGCCCCGGCCGGAGCGGCGGCATCCGCGGGCGCCGCGGCGTCGTCGTCCGCCGTGGGGGCGGGAGCGACGGATGCGGGCGCAGCCGCCTGACCGGGAGCGGCCCTGCCGTCGTCCCACGGGGCGCGCACCGAGACCTCGGGGCTCACGGAGGGCCCGCCGCCCATGTCCCGGGCGCCGCGCATGTCCGGCACGGCGTCGAGCAGCGCCCGCGTGTACGGGTGCTCGGGGTGGTGCAGGACGCGCTCGGCGGGGCCGTGCTCCACGATGGAGCCGTGGAGCATGACGGCCACGTCGTTGGCCACTTGCGCCACCACCGCGAGGTCGTGGGTGATGTACAGCCCGGCGACGTCGTGCTTGGTGGTGAGCTGGTAGATGGTCTTGAGCACCAGGCTCTGGGTGGCCACGTCCAGCCCGGTGGTGGGCTCGTCCAGGATGATCACCGCGGGGCGGCACGCGAACGCCATGGCGATGCCGATGCGCTGCTGCTGCCCGCCGGAGAGCTCGTGCGGGAACCGGCGCTGGTAGGCGCGGTCACCGGGCAGGCCCACCTCGGAGAGCACCTCGGCCACGCGGGCGTCCCGCTCCGCGGCGTTGCGGCCGAACTCGTGGGCGCGCAGCACCTCGTGGATCTGCTCGCCCACGCGCAACGAGCCGTTCAGGGACAGCGCCGGGTCCTGCGGCACGTACGCGAGGGTGCCGCCGCGCAACCGGCGCATCTTCTTCTCGGGCAGCGTGAGCAGGTCCACCGAGCTGCGGTGGAAGCGCGAGGCACCCTCCTCGAGGCGCACGGAGCCGCCGCGCAGCTCGAGCCCCGCGCGCAGGTGGTTCAGGCACGCGAGCGCCGCGGTGGTCTTGCCCGATCCGGACTCCCCCACGAGGGCGAGGATCCGCCCCGGGTGCAGCGTGAAGCTGACGTCGTCCAGGATCAGCCCGCCGCCGATCACCCCGAGGTCCAGGTGGGACACGGTGATGGCGGTGTCCACGGTGGCGCGCGGAACCGTGGTGGCGCGCACCCTGTTCCGGGCGTTGTGTTCCGACCTTCTCATCAGGCACCCTTCTTCGCGGTCGAGCGGACCCGGCCCGCGGAGGCCCCGGCCACGGCGTCGGCAATCAGGTTGGTCCCCACGGTGAGCACGGCGATGGCGAGCACCGGCAGGATCACGCCCCACGGCTGCAGGGACAGGGCGATCCGGTTCTCGTTGATCATCAGGCCCCAGTCCGGGGTGGGCGGCTGCATGCCCAGGCCCAGGAAGGACAGGGAGGCCACCGCGCCGATCGAGTAGGTCAGGCGCAGCCCCACCTCCACCATGAGGGGGCCCATGATGTTGGGCACCACGTCCCGGGTGAGGATCTTCCACTGCGGCACGGCGTACATCTGGGACGCGAGCACGTAGTCCTCGGCCACCACCCCGGCGGTCGAGGAGCGGATCACCCGGGCCACGCGCGGGGCGTGGGTGATGCCGATGACCATGACCAGCACCCAGCCCTGCGGTCCCAGCACGGTCACGGCCAGCAGGGCGAACACGAGCTGCGGGATGGCCAGCAGCACGTCCCCGCCGCGCATGATCACGGCGTCCAGCCAGCCCCTGCGGAACGCGGCCAGCATGCCCAGCAGCGCGCCGATCCCCACGCCCACCACGGTGGCCAGCGCCGAGTAGAGCAGCAGCCGCCAGCCGCCCGCGAGGAAGCGGGAGAGCACGTCACGGCCCAGGTTGTCGGTGCCGAACACACCGGTCTGGAACGGTTTGCCGGCGAACGAGTTGGAGCCGTAGCCGGTCCACGCCGGCACCACGAAGGGTCCGAGCACCGCCACGAGCAGCACGAGCGCCGTGAGCACGATGCCCAGCTTCGCCGCCGGCTGCTGCACCACGCGCCGCGCGAAGGACACGGGGCGCGCGTCCCCGCGGGACTCGGAGTGCCCGAAGTCCTGCGGTCGCGGCCCGGCCGTGGTGGCCGCGTGGGCGTCCTCGGCCACCACGACGTCGCTCGCGGCCGAGGTGCCCCCGGTTTCCTGGGGCGGCACGTCCGCCCTGTTCTGCGCGCTCATGAGCGGGACTCCGTCCGCAGTTTGGGGTTGGCAAGGATTCCGATCACGTCCGCGATGAGGTTCACCACGACGTAGAACGCGGCGATGATCATGGACAGCGCCTGCACCACCTGCACGTCACGGGTGTTCACGGCGTCCACCATCGCCTGCCCGAGGCCCGGGAAGCGGAAGAGGAACTCCACCACCACGATGCCCCCGGCCAGCCACGCGAGCTGCATGGCCACCACCTGGGCCACCGGCCCCACGGCGTGCGGCAGTGCGTGCTTGAAGATCACCTGGCGCTCGGGCAGCCCCTTGAGCCGGGCCATCTCCACGTAGCCGGAGTCCAGGACGTCGATCATGGTGGTGCGGGTCATGCGGATCATGTAGGGCACCACCACGAGCACGAGGGTCAGCGACGGCAGGATCAGCTGCAGGGGGTAGTCCCACACCTTCATGCCGGGGGCGGCCATGGTGACCGAGGGCAGCAGCTTGAACACCGTGGTGGACAGCAGGGTGGTGAGGATCACGCCGATCACGAACTCGGGCAGGGCGGCGAGCACCAGGGAGAAGCCCGTGAGCACCTGGTCCGAGGCGCGGCCGCGGCGCATGGCGGACCACGTGCCGAGCAGCAGGCCCACGGGGATCGCGATCACCGCGGAGATGACCATGAGCACCATGGACGCGGAGACCTTGCTCGCGAGCAGTGCGTTCACGGAGCCGCCCGTGGCGGCGGAGGTCCCGAGGTCCCCCACGAACAGCCCGCCGAGCCACGTGAGGTAGCGGGTGTACCAGGGGTCGTTGAGCTGCAGCTGCTCGCGCAGTGCGGCCAACCGCTCGGGGGTGGCCTGCTGTCCCAGGATCGCCTGGGCGGGGTCCCCCGGGAGCAGGAGGGTGAACACGAACACCAGCAGGGACACCGCCAGCAGCACGAAGACGGAAACTCCCAGACGTTTGAGGATCATGGCAGCCACGCGGTCACTTCCCTTCCTGGTCGATCCACAGGTGGCGCATGTGGAATCCGCACACCGGCATGCCGATGCGGTGCGCGAACCCGCCGCCCACGTAGTTCTGGTAGGCGTCCGCCTGGTTGAAGAACCCCCAGGCGATGTAGCCGCCCTTCTCGTGGAGCAGCTGCTGCGCCTGCCGCATGAGCTGGTTGCGCTTCTTATCGTCCATCGTGGCGCGGGCCTTCTTGTACAGGGCCCGGAACTCGGGGTCCGCCTCGTGGGTCTCGTTGAACGGTGCGCCCGGCACGGTGCCCTGCGCGGTCTGGGACAGGAAGTTGCGGGTGTACCAGAAGTCCTGGGAGAAGGGGTATTCGAGGTAGCCGTCCCCGAAGAACGTGGTGCTGTCCACGCGGCGCAGCTTCACGGTGATCCCGGCCTCGGAGGCCTGCTCCGCGAACACCTGGGCGGCCTCCACGGCACCGGACTGGATGGGCGCGGTGACGAGCTCGACCTCCAGCCCGTTGGGGTGACCGGCGTCCGCGAGCAGCTTCTTGGCCTTGGCGATGTCCCGCGTGCGCTGCTGCAGCCGGGGCGTACCGGGGTCGAACGGCGAGTACATGTCGTTGCCCACGGTGCCGTGGCCGGAGAATACCTGCTCCACCATCTGCTCGCGGTCCACCACCAGCCGGAAGGCCTGGCGCACGCGCGGGTCGTCGAAGGGAGCGGCGTCCACGCGCATGGTGAACGGCAGCCAGTTGCCGGTCTCGGAGAGCACGGTGTGCAGGCGGGGGTCCGTGTTGATCACGTCCACCAGCGCGAGCGGCAGCTGCCCCACCACGTCCACCTGGGTGGAGAGCAGGGCGTTGACCAGGGCGTCCTGGTCGTTGAAGTTCAGCAGGTGGATCTCGTCCACGAAGGGCGGTTCGGTCCAGTAGTCCGGGTTGCGCTTGAGCACGGTCACCTGCCCGGGCTCGAAGGAGCCCAGGGTGAACGGCCCGGTGCCCACGGGCTTGGCGGGATCGTAGTCCGCGGGCACGATCCCCATGGAGTTCTGGGCGATCGAGTCCACGAGGGACGCGTCCGGCTCCTTGAGCTCGAAGCGCACCGTGCGCTCGTCCACGGCCACGGTCCGCTTGAGCCGCGCGAGCCCGGAGGCGCCCGTCTTGGGGTCCTTGGGGTTCGTGATCCGCCGGAACGTGGCCACCACGTCCTCGGTGGTCAGGGGCCGCCCGTCGTGGAAGCGCACCCCCTCGCGCAGCCGGAACACCCAGGCCCGGCCGCCGTCCTCGGCCTTGACGGACTCGGCGAGCCCCGGCACCAGCTTGTAGTCGGGGTCGAACTCGTAGAGGCGGTCGTAGAGCCCCATCACGCGCCCACCGTCCGCGGTGACCACGGGGGCGTGGGCGTCCAGGCTGTCGGACGCGCCGCCGCCGGTCATCCCGATCCGCAGGATGCCCCCGCGCTGGGGCTCACCGGTGGCCCGGGCCCGTGCCGCCCTGGGCTGGGTCCCCCCGCCGCAGCCGGCCAGGGCCAACGACGCCGCCGCGGCGCCCAGTCCCATGAATCCGCGCCGGCTCAGCCCCGCACGGACCGCGCGCTCGACGACGCCGCCCGCAGCGGGGGCGGCGAGCGGCCGGTCACCGCGCCGGGGTGGACGGGACGTGGGTGGCACTGGGTTCATGGTTCCTCGCAGGCTGGCGGGTCGCGGGCATGACGGATGACGGGTGCGTCGGGGAGGCGGCGCGCCCGTGGTCACGGGCCGCGCCGGAGCGGCGTGGACCCAGCTACGGGATCTTGCTGGGGAGTGCGGTCACCGCGTGGTGACCGCGCACGGGCTGCTGGGCCGTGCGGCGTCGGCGGTAGATGGCCGACGGCGTTGGCCGCACCGCTCCGCAGCGGCGGGGCCCCGTGTGCGCGCGGTCCGAGGACGTGCGCGGAGGGGTTGCCGTGGCGGGCACGAGGGCAGGGACGGGGAGCATGCAGTGCACACGACCTCCCTGGGCTCGGCGGAGCGGACACGGGACCGGGCGGCGGAGACGGCGCTCCCCGTGGTCCCGGTCACACCCACGCTACCGCGATGTGGGGCGCATCGGGGCGAGGCGGGCGGAACCGGCGGGTGCGCGTCGGGCCGCGGCGCCGCACGCGTGGCCCCTGCGAAGGGTTCGCCGCCCCGGTCACGCCCCCGCGCCGGGCCGGCGCCGCGTCAGCACGGCGTCAGCGCTGCGTCAGCGCTGCTCGTGCGGAGGCCACTGGCCCCGTTCGTGCAGCACGTCCCGCAGCAGGTCCGCCCGGTCCGTGATGATCCCGTCCACGCCGGCGTCCAGCAGCCGGTGCATGTCCGCGGGGTCGTTGACGGTCCACACCTGCACGGACAGTCCCACCCGGTGGGCGAGGTCCAGGAAGCGGGGCGTCACGATCCGCACGGTCGCACGGCGTCCGAGGGGCAGCTCCAGGACGTGCTGCTCCGGCAGCTGCAGGGTGTCGAAGGGCGCCACCACACGGGACCACGCCACACGGTGCGCCCACCACAGCGCCGGGGCGATCCGCGGGGACACCCGGTCCGTCACGGGCGCCACGGCGGACACGGCCAGGAACCCGGCGGTGCCCAGCATCCCGGCGGAGGTGCGGGCACGGCGGCCCGTGAGGCGGCGCAGCCGGGCGAGCGCGCGGCGTCGTCGTGACTCGGAGAACGAGGTGACCCGCACCCGGTCCAGGGCACCCTCCCGGGCGATCACCTCGGGCAGCGCCGCCACCGAGGCCTCGTCCTTGACGTCGATGTTCAGGCACGCCTCCGGCAGCTCGCGCAGCAGCTCGGTGAGCGTGGGGATGCCATGCTCACCGCCCACCCGCAGCTCGCGCAGCTGCTCCCACGTGACGTCGTTGACGTCCCCCGTGCTGCCCGTGACCCGCTCCAGCGAGGGGTCGTGGAAGGCCACCACCACGCCGTCGCTCGTGGTGTGCACGTCCGTCTCGAGCCACACGAAGCCGAGCTCCGCGGCCGCACGGAACGCGGACATCGTGTTCTCGTGGCCGTCCGGGGAGAACCCGCGGTGGGCGAGCCCCGCGGGGTTCCTGCCGGACCGTGGCGTGGACGCGTGCTGCGGGCGGGGGATGTCAGGCATGGTCCTCCTCGGGGGACGGCGCACCGTGGCGCCCGGGATGTTCGGCATTGTCAGGGCGTTCGGCTTTCTCGGGGCGTTCGGCGGTGTCAGGGTGCGCGACGTGGTCGGAGCCGCGGTCGTGCACCGGGGCGGGCGACCCCTCGTCCTCCGGGGGCGCCGCCGCTCCCGGGTGCGCCCGGTGTCCCGGTGATGCCGGTGGTGCCGGTGGTCCCGGGACGGAGCGTTCGGCGGACGCCGCATGACCCGAGGCAGCGGCAGGGTCCATGCGCGCCGCGCGACCCGGGGCGGCACCGGGGTCGGTGCGTGCCGTGTGACCTGGGGCGGCGACAGGGCCGGTGCGCCCCGCGTGACCCGGGGCCGAACCGGGATCGGTGCGCGCGGCGGCATCGTGCTCGTCCCCCGCGAGGTACCGCTCGATCACCTGCGCCACGCCGTCCTCGGTGAACGCCGGGGCGGTGCGCTCCACCGCGGCGACGACGCCCGGGTGCCCGTCCGCCATGGCGTAGCCCCGCCCGGCCCAGGTGAGCATCTCGAGGTCGTTGGGCATGTCCCCGAAGGCCATGACCTCGTGCCGGGAGATGCCCAGCTCCGCGGCGAAGCGTTCGAGGGTGCGGGCCTTGGTGAGTCCGCGCTGGCCCATCTCCACGAGCGGGGCGGCGGCCACGGAGTGCGTCACCGCGAGCCGGCCCGCGACCACGTCGCGGACGGCCTCGAAGTACGTGTCCGGATCGGCGCCGTCGAGCTTGGCGAGCAGCTTGACCACCGCGGTGCCGGGGCGCAGGGTCTCGGTCACGGGTGCCTCGGTGACGTCCCGGATCTCCATGCGGTCCGTGCGCGCCCAGCCATGGTCCGTGTGCACGGCCTCCAGGGTCTCGGCGGCGAACAGGGAGTCCGGGAACGCGCGGCGGACGTCCTCGATCACGGGCAGCGCCTCGGCCACGTCGAAGCCGTTGGCGCTCAGCACCCGCTGGGTGCCGGGATCGAAGACCACGGCGCCGTTGGAGCAGATCACCACGCCCGCGTCGTCGAGCTGCTCGTGCAGGGGGTCCAGCCACCGCTTGGGGCGCCCGGTCACGAACACCACCTGGATCCCGGCGTCCCGGGCTGCGGTGATGGCCTCCAGGGTGCGGGGGCGGAAACGGAAGTCAGGGCCCAGGACGGTCCCGTCCAGATCGCTCGCGATCAGCCGGACGGGCCCCCGCCCCGGATCCTGCACGTGCTCCGCCACCGCGACTACTTCACTTCGTACGTGGGCGTGAGGAACGCGCGCCCCAGGGCGTGCGAGAACAGGTTGAAGTTCACCACGGCGGGGCTCGCGCTCTCGTCCACCTCGAGCTCGGGGACGTCCACGGCGGTCACGCAGATGATGTAACGGTGCGGGCCGTGACCCTCGGGCGGTGCGGCACCCAGGTACTCGTCCGTGCCGCCGTCGTTGCGGTGCTGCACGGAACCCTTCGGGGGGTTCGACGCCGCCCCGGTCGCCAGTTCGGTGACGTCCGCCGGGATGTTGGACAGGCACCAGTGCCAGAACCCGCTGGGGGTGGGGGCGTCCGGGTCGAACACGGTGACCACGTAGGACTGCGTGCCTTCCGGGGCTCCGGACCAGGACAGCTGCGGGGAGACGTCCTCTCCCCCGGCGCCCATGATCCCGGAGAGCTGGGGCGTGGGCACGGACTCACCCTCGGTCACGTCCGTGGAGGTGACGGTGAAGGTGGGCAGCTCGGGGAGGTCGGCGTAGGGATGACGGTCGTACATGACGGTGTTCCTCTCATCTCACTCGGTGTCTCGGTCGGCGCTCACGGATCGGTGCCGTGAGGTTCATTCTGCCCGGGCCCGCGGGCGGCGACAGCCGTGGCTGCGACGATGTCTCGCGCCGGGTCCTGCCTGGGCTCGCCGGTGGGCGTCCGCTCGACGGGCGGCGGCGCGGGGTCCGGTGGGTCGAGCGCGCAGTGGGTCGAGCGCTCCGGACGTCTGGTGCTTCGTGGCCCGGGACTCCTGGGCCGCGCGGGGCCCGGCCCTGCCGGCACCGGGCCACGGCTCAGCCCGCTCCTGACCCGCCCTGCGCGGGCAGCTCCTCGCGGGTGGGCAGCTGAGCCCCGGAGCGGGACACTGTGACCCCCGCCGCAACCGCCGCGTAGCGCAGCAGGTCGGTGACCTCGCCCGCACCGAGCCGATCCAGCGACGACGCCGCGGAGGCGCCCAGGATCTGCCGGTCCGCGAGCGAGGACAGCAGCGCGGCCATAAAGGAGTCCCCCGCACCCACGGTGTCCGCCACGGCCACCTTCGCCGCGGGGACGGACACGCCCTCGGGTCCGGTGCCGCGGCTGAGGGCCCACGGACCCATGGCTCCCCGGGTGACCACCACGAGCCGCGCACCGGCGTCCAGCCAGGCACGAGCGGTGTCCTCGACGCTGCGCTGCGGGTGCAGCCACAGCAGGTCCTCGTCCGAGGCCTTGACCACGTGGGCCAGCGCCACGATCTGCTCCGCGCGGGCACGGGCGTCCGACGAGTCCGGGATGATCGACGGGCGGCAGTTGGGGTCGTAGGAGATCAGCGCGTGACGGTGTGCGCGTTCCAGCGCCTGGCGCACCACGGAGGCACCCGGTTCCAGCATGGCGCCGATGGAGCCCACGTGCAGCAGGTCCGTGTCCGCGAGCAGCTCGTCGATCCGCCCCGGGGACACGTCCAGGGACCAGTCCAGCTGGAAGTCGTAGTCCGCGGCGCCGTTCTCGTCCAGGGTGGCCTGCGCCACGGAGGTGGGGAGGGAGTCGGCCTCGAACGGCACGCTCACCCCGTTCTCCGCGAGGTGCCCGGCCACCTGACGGCCGTACTCATCCCGGCCCCATCGGCCCAGGAACTGCACCTCGTGACCCAGCCGGGCCAGTCCCACGGCCACGTTCATGGGGCTTCCGCCCACGTGGGCCCGGGGTTGCTCGCCACTGCGGGACACCACGTCCACGAGGGCCTCACCGATCACGGTCAACATGGCTCCACGGTAGCAAAGCACCCGCCGCCCACCCCGTGTGGACGACGCCGCCCGGTCGCTCCCGCCGCCGGGCGGCCGGAGTCCCGGGCGCACCGCGCTCGGGACCCGGAGGTCCCGCACGGGGCTCACCGCGCAGGCACGAGGACCGGGCGGTCGGCGCGCCCCGCCCGTTGCGGAGGATGCCGCCCCACGCGGAGCCCTGGGCCGTGCGCGGAACCGCGCCGGGCGGCGTCGTCATCCTGCGGTGCGGTACGGGGCACCGGGCCCGGGCACGTAAACTGGGCGCGACGAGCAGCGCCGCTCACGGGGCGCTCCATCACGCCAGTTCGCGCACCGTCGCGCGACACCAACACGGCCTCCACGACGACGTCCGGGCCGAGGAAGAAGGTTGCTCATGAGCGCCACGTGGTCAGAACGAGAAGCCCTCGCCGAGCAGCTGGTCCCCCTGGTGGGGCAGCTGCACCGCAACAACAAGGTGGTCACCACCGTCTTCGGCCGCTCGCTCGTGCACAAGTCCGTCACGGACATCATCAAGGTCCACCGCTTCGCGCGCCGCATCATGGGCGAGGAGATGCCCCTGGAGAAGACCGTGGAGATCGTCACGGCACTGGGTGCGCTGAACCTGGGCGTGTGCAACGTGGACGTGGCGAAGCTCTACCAGGGCTTCACCGAGTCCGGCGCCACGGACCTGGACGGCTACCTGCGCGAGGCGCTCGCCCCGGCCGTGGACCAGCACGGCAGCAACGACGCCGAGACCCGGGACGTGGTGCTCTACGGCTTCGGGCGCATCGGGCGCCTGCTGGCCCGCATCCTGCTCAACCGCAACGACGGCACCGGCCTGAACCTGCGCGCCGTGGTGGTGCGCAAGAAGCCCGGCAACGACCTCGTCAAGCGCGCGTCCCTGCTGCGCCGCGACTCCGTGCACGGCTCGTTCGACGGCACCATCACCGTGGACGAAGAGAACAACGTGATCACCGCCAACGGTGTGCCGATCCAGTTCATCTACGCCAACTCTCCCGAGGAGATCGACTACACCTCCTACGGCATCCACGACGCCCTGGTGGTGGACAACACCGGCGTGTGGCGTGACGAGGAGGGCCTCTCCCAGCACCTGCGCTCGAAGGGTGTGGGCAAGGTGCTGCTCACCGCCCCCGGCAAGGGCGACATGAAGAACATCGTGTGCGGCGTGAACGACCAGGACATCGACCCTGAGGACACCATCATCTCCGCGGCGTCCTGCACCACCAACGCCATCACCCCGGTGATCAAGGTCCTCAACGACGAGTACGGGATCGTGCAGGGCCACGTGGAGACCGTGCACTCCTACACCAACGACCAGAACCTGATCGACAACTGGCACAAGGGTGACCGCCGCGGCCGCTCCGCCGCGCTGAACATGGTGATCACCGAGACCGGCGCCGCCAAGGCCGTGGCCAAGGCGCTGCCCGTGATGAAGGGCAAGCTCACCGGCAACGCCATCCGCGTGCCCACCCCGGACGTCTCCATGGCCATCCTCAACCTCCAGCTGGAGAACGCCCCGGAGTCCGCCGAGCAGGTGAACACGTTCCTCAAGGACATCTCCCTCAACTCGGCCATGCGCAAGCAGATCGACTACGTGGACTCCCCGGACGTGGTCTCCACGGACCTCGTGGGCTCGCGCCGCGCGGGCGTGGTGGACGGGCTCGCCACCATCGTGAACAACAACTCGCTGGTGCTCTACGTCTGGTACGACAACGAGTTCGGCTACTCGTGCCAGGTGGTGCGCGTGATGGCCCGCATGGCGGACATCTCCATGCTGCAGCTGCCGTAACCCGCTCCTGCATCCCGGGCACCCGCCGCCCCTGACGACGCCGCCCGGTGGCCTTCTGCGCGAAGGTCACGGGGCGGCGTCGTGCGTGGGAGGGGTGCATGGGCGCCTCAGGCCGCGCGCGGCGTCGCGGTGGGAGCCACGTGCGCGCGGCGGCGTGGCCGAGCCCCGTGGCTGCGACGGGACGCAACGGGTGGCGCACGCACGGCGGGGCGGACGGCGCGGGGCTCAGCCGCGCCAGAAGCCCCCGATGGCCCGGTGCAGCGCGAACAGGTCCCCGGTGTGCACGAGCTCGCGCGCCGAGTGCATGGACAGCAGCCCCACTCCCACGTCCAGGGTGCGGATGCCCAGGCGGGTGGCGGTGATGGGGCCGATGGTGGAGCCGCACGGCACACCGTTGTTGGAGACGAACTCCTGGTAGTCCACCCCGGCCACGTCGCACGCGTGCGCCCACACGGCGGCACCCACGGCGTCCGTGGTGTAGCGCTGCTGCGCGTTGATCTTGAGCAGCGGGCCGCGGCCGGGCTCGGGGGTGTTCACGGGGTCGTGGTGGCCCGGGTAGTTGGGGTGCACCAGGTGCCCGGCGTCCGAGGAGAGGCACACGGATTCCGCGAGCGCCCTGCGGTGCTCGTCGGTGGAGTCCCCGCGGGCGGCGCCGATGCGCACGAGCACGTCCTCCAGGAAGGGACCCGCGGCACCGGAACGGGTGGCGGAGCCCACCTCCTCGTGGTCGAACGCGGCGAGCACGCTCACCTGCGGTGCGGACTCGAGCTCCTCGGCGTGCTCGACCAGGGCCCGCAGACCGGCGTGGACGGTGGTGAGGTTGTCCAGGCGGCCGCTGGCCAGCAGGTTCTGCTGGGCGCCGATGAGTTCGGGGGCCTGGGTGTCCGCCACGGTGATGTCGTAGCCCATGATGTCGGCGGGGTCCACGGTGAGGGCGTTCCCCTCGGAGGTCCCCCCGCCGTTCGGGGTGACGGAGCCGGCGGTCGGGGCGTGGACCGCGGCCGCGAGCACCGCGAGGACGTCCGCGTCCTGGGCGTCCCCCACGCCCCACACGGGCTGGGTGTGGCGCTGCCGGTCCAGGGCGAGACCGTCGTTGGTGGAGCGGTCCAGGTGGATGGCCAGCTGCGGGATGCGGGCCACCGGCCCGGTGCTCGTGAGCACGGTGCGCGGTGCCCCGTCCGCGCCGCTCACCACCAGGCGGCCCGCGAAGCGCAGGTCCCGGTCCAGCCACGAGTTCAGCAGCGCCCCGCCGTAGACCTCCACGCCCGCCTGGTACCAACGGTGGGTCACCGTGGTGGGGCGCGGCTTGAGCTTGAACCCGGGCGAGTCCGTGTGCGCCCCGAGGATCCGGTACCCCGTGCCCGGCGCGGCACCGGACGGGCTCACCCAGGCGATCAGGGCGCCGTCGCGCACCGTGTACCAGCGGCCGGGGCCGATCTCCCACGGCTGCGCCTCGTCCAGGGCGGTGAACCCGGCGGCCTCGAGGGCCGCGGCCGCGGTGGCCACGGCGTGGTAGGAGCTGGGGGACGCCGTGACGAACTCCCCGAGGTCCCGGGCGAACGCGGCGTGGGCGGGGATGTCTGCGGGCCCGGTGCCGGGCTTCTCAGTGGTGTGCGTCATGCGGCTCAGTGTAGGTGGGCCCGGACGGCATGGGCGGGCGCGTGTCCAGCACCCCCACATACCGGCCCTGCGCGTCCCGCACCTCGTAGGGCCCGTACTGCGGGGGCAGCGTGAGGTAGGTGTGCGTGGCCGGGTCGAACGGGTAGGCGGCCATCCCGGAACGGTCCGCCGCGATCGCCGCGGGGCGCAGCGCGGGCAGCCGCAGCGGAGCCGGGGGCGGGGGCAGCACGAGGGTGCGGGTCACGGCCACGCGCGGGCGGCGCCGCACGAGCCAGAACACGAGGGCCACGTACGCACCGTTGAGGATCAGCTCCGGAACGAGGTCCACGGGTGAGCCGCCGGTGTCGTTCATGTCCACGAGGCCCACCGCGGCCAACAGGGAGATGCTCATGTTGTTCACGGCGTGCAGGGCGATCCCGGCCTCGAGACCACCGGTGCGCCAGGTGACCAGGCCCATGGACACGGCCATGATCCCCACGGAGAGCTGACCCCAGATGTCGTAGTCGTGCCCGGCGATGAACAGCGGGACGGGCAGCAGGATCGCCCACGCCGGGTGCTTGAGCCAGCGGCCCACCATCTGGGCCAGGTAGCCGCGGAACACGACCTCCTCCGCGGTGCACTGCAGGGGCACCACCACCAGTGTGATGGCCACGAGCCACCAGAACCCCGGGACGGGCTGCACCGGGGTGGGGCTCGCGCCCGTGGCAAGGTCCAGGCCCATCCCCGCGAGGTTGACCACCGCGTAGACAGCCACGGCCAGCAGGAAGCACGTGAGCAGCCACCTCCAGCGGATGCGCCCCGTGACCGAGAAGATCAGACCCAGTGGCCGGGGGCCCAGGCACAGCCGTGCCAGCAGCGCACTCGGCAGCATCAGCGCCACCGAGCCGAACAGCAGGAAGAACGTGGTGGGGTCCAGCTGGTTCAGGGAGTCCAGGTCCCCCGAGAGGGTCAGGGGAACGGTGAAGACCAGCAGGATCCCGAACAGGATGCTGAGCAGGAAGAAGATCCCGAAGGAGATGACGCCCTCCACCAGGGGCATCCACCACCGGTGGCCGGGGTCCGCGAGCGCGAGCCGGTGGTAGCGCAGCGTCCGGGTGGCCGGTGCGGGCGCCGGAGCGGCCGGGGCCGGCCCGGGCGGGGCGACGTCGACGAGGGACCACGGTGCGCTGGGATGGCTCATCCCCCCACGGTATCCGTGATGGGCTCCGCAGCGGCCCATTGTGGAGGGGGCTCAGCGGGCGTAGCGCTCCACGAATGCACTGAGGATCCGGGGGGCGTGCTCCACGGCGGGGCCGTTGGTGACACGGTCGACCACGGTCTCGAGCTCGTCCGGCTTGAAGTAGCCGAGGTCCTTGTACACGCGGATGCGGTTCACGAGCCCCTCCACGTCCAGCTCCGGGTGGAACTGCGTGGCGTAGAGGTTCTCCTTGATGCGGTACATCTGCACCTGGCACACCGTGCCCTCCGCGAGCAGCACGGCGTTGGGCGGCATCACCCGGGTGCCCTCCTTGTGGCCCACGTACGCGCTGAACTCGCGGGGCATGTCCGCCAGCAGCGGGTCCGCCACGCCCTCCTCCGTGAGGGTCACCGTGATGGGCCCCACCTCCTCGGGGCGGGTGCGGTCCACCACGGCACCCTGGTGGATGCCCAGGGTGCCCACGCCGTAGCACGCACCCAGGAACGGATAGTCGCGGGCCACCACCTCGTCCAGCAGTCCGCTGATCCAGGTCTCCGCGAGGCGCTGCACGCGGGACTTCTCCTCCGCGGGGTCCGAGGAGTTGAACGGCGAGCCGCCCACGATGATCCCGCTGTAGCGGTCCAGGTCCAGGGTGGGGAACTCGCCCTGCTCCAGCCGGATGCGTTCCAGCTGGGAGGTCTCCAGACCCCCGAAGCGCGCCACGGCCTCGTACTCCTCCTCCGCCAGGACGTCGTCATCACGGGTGGCCAGCAGCACGAAGGGTTTCATGCCCTCATGCTAGCCACGGCGCAGCCCCGCTCCGCGCACCACCGCCCCGGCGCCACCGCCCCGCGCGGCGGCCCGGTGGGGGCGTCGGGCGCGCTTGACGCGGGCCCGTGTGATCCAGTTCACTGGGCACTGGTGAAATTTGTTTTTCACATGGCGAAAACCCGAGACCACCAGGGCGAGGAGAGCGGTCCGTGGACCTCACCGACTTCAACAGGCTCGACGCCGCAGCAGCCGCCGCCGCCGTGCGTCCGGCGCTGGACGTGCCCCGCTGGATCGACGACGTCGTGTCCCACCGCCCGTACGCCACGGTGGCCGCAGCCCTCGACACCGCCCGCACGGCCGCCCACCCGTTCACGGACGAGGAGCTGGACCGGGCGCTGTCCCACCACCCGATGATCGGCCGCCGCGCGGAGGGCGACTCCGCCGAGGCGAGCCTCTCCCGCGGTGAGCAGTCCGCGCTCGGGGACGCGGACGCCGTCGTGAGGGCGGAGCTGGAACGCGCCAACCTGGACTACCAGCAGCGCTTCGGCCACGTGTTCCTGATCCGCGCCGCGGGCCGCAGCCTCCCCGAGATCCTCGCCGAGGCGCGGCGCCGGATGACCAACACCCCCGAGGACGAGCGCCGCGAAGTGGCCGAGCAGCTGCGCCAGATCGCCGTCCTGCGACTCGAAGGAATGCTGTCATGAGCTTCGTCTCCGCCCACGTCCTCGACTCCGTGCACGGCTGCCCCGCCGCCGGCATCCGCGTCACCCTCCTCACCGGCGAGGGCCGCGAACTGGCCACCGCCACCACCGACGAGGACGGCCGGGTCGGCGAGCTCGGCCCCCAAACCCTGGAGTCCGGCCACTACCGGATCATCTTCGCGACCGAGCCGTACTTCGCCGGGCGCGAGCTGGAGACGTTCTACCCGTTCGTCTCGGTGGACTTCACGGCGCGGCAGGAGCAGGGCCACTACCACGTGCCCCTGCTGCTGAGCCCGTTCGCGTACTCCACGTACCGCGGCAGTTGACCCAGGAGCCGACCCCACGGTCGACGACTGCCGATCCACCAGCCACGCATTCCTGACGAAGGAGCAGAGGACCATGACCGACGTAGTGCTCGGGAAGAACCAGTACGGCAAGGCCGAGAACCACGTGGTGCGCATCCACCGCGACACCGACCGCCACGTGATCCGGGACCTGGTGGTCACGTCCCAGCTGCGCGGCGACTTCGAGGCCGTGCACACCCAGGGGGACAACGCGCACTGTGTGCCCACGGACACCCAGAAGAACACCGTGTTCGCGTTCGTCCAGAAGTACGGGGTGGACTCCCCCGAGGCGCTGCTGCTCAAGCTCTCGGAGCACTTCACCTCCGAGTTCGAGTGGGTCTCCGGCGGCCGGTGGGCCGCGGACGAGCACGCGTGGGACCGCATCAACGACAACGACCACTGCTTCGTGCAGAACAAGCAGGAGGTCCGCACCGCCGTGGTGGTCACGGACGGCCCGAGGAGCACCGTGATCTCCGGCTTCAAGGACCTCACGGTCCTGAAGTCCACGGAGTCCGGGTTCCAGGGCTACCCCAAGGACCAGTACACCACCCTGCCGGAGACCACGGACCGGATCATGTCCACGGACGTGGCCACCCGGTGGCGCTACAGCACCACGGACGTGGACTTCGACGCCGTGTACGAGGACGTCAAGAAGATCATCCTGGACAAGTTCACGGACCACTACTCCCGGGCCCTGCAGGAGACGCTCTACCTCATGGGCAAGGCCGTGATCGAGGCGCACCCGGAGATCGACGAGATCAAGTTCTCGTGCCCCAACAAGCACCACTTCGTCTACGACCTGGGGTTCTGCGACCTGCCGAACGACAACGAGACCCACTACGCGGCGGACCGCCCGTTCGGGCTGATCGAGGCCACGGTGCAGCGCAAGGACGCCCAGCCGGACGAGAACGCCTGGGTGGGCATCGCCGGCTTCTGCTGAGCGGCCCACCCACCACGGCACCACCGCGCAGGCCCCCGCCGGGTAGTTCCTCGGCGGGGGCCGCGGCCACGCACCCCCAGGAAGGTCCACCATGGCATCGACCACCGCCCCCGCCAGGGCAACCCGCCCCGAGGACGAGTTCCTCGGCGTGGGGCCGAGCTTCGGCTACGGCTTCCAGCACGTGCTCACGATGTACGGCGGCATCATCGCCCCGCCGCTGATCGTGGGAGGTGCGGCGGGTCTGTCCGCCAACGAGCAGGCCCTGCTGGTGGCGTGCTGCCTGTTCGTGGGCGGGCTCGCCACGGTGCTGCAGTCCTTCGGGATCAGGTTCTTCGGCTCCCAGCTGCCCCTGGTGCAGGGCACCTCGTTCGCGGGCGTGGCCACCATGACGGCCATCGTCAACGGGGGCGGCGGCATCCAGGCCGTGTTCGGGGCGGTGATGGTCTCGGCGGCCATCGGCTTCGTGCTGGCGCCGTTCTTCGCGCGCATCATCCGCTTCTTCCCACCCGTGGTCACGGGCGTGGTCATCGCCACCATCGGGCTCTCCCTGTTCCCGGTGGCCGCCCAGTGGGCCATGGGTGGCGCCGCGGTGGCCGCCAAGGGTGACGAGAACGCCATCTTCCACAACGTGTGCCTGGCCGGGGCCACCCTGCTGACCATCATGGTGCTGTCCAAGGTGCGCAGCGCCCTGGTCTCGCGGCTGTCCATCCTGCTGGGCATCGTGCTCGGCACGCTGCTGGCCGTGGCCCTGGGCATGGCGGACTTCTCGCGCGTGGGCGACGGCGCCCTGTTCGCCCTCCCGCAGCCGTTCGCCTTCGGGGCGCCCACGTTCCAGCCCGCCGCGATCATCTCCATGACCATCGTGGTGCTCGTGATCCTCACCGAGACCACCGCGGACATCATTGCCGTGGGCGAGATCGTGGGCACGGACGTGGACCGCAGGCGGATCGCGGACGGGCTGCGCGCGGACATGGGCGCCTCCTTCATCTCCCCCGTGTTCAACGGCTTCACCCAGTCCGCGTTCGCGCAGAACGTGGGTCTCGTGGCCATCACCGGGGTCAAGAGCCGCTTCGTGGTGACCGCCGGCGGCGTGATCATGCTGCTGCTGGGGCTGCTGCCCGGCCTGGGCCGCGTGGTCGCGGCCGTGCCCGTGCCCGTACTGGGAGGTGCGGGCATCGTGCTGTTCGGCACCGTGGCGGCGTCGGGAATCCGCACGCTGGGAAAGGTGAAGTTCGAGGGCACGCCCAACCTGATCATCGTGGCCACGAGCATCGGGATCGGCATGCTGCCCATTGCCGCCCCGAAGATCTACGCGGGCTTCCCCACGTGGTTCGAAACCATCTTCCACTCGGGCATCAGCTCCGCCGCGGTGGCCGCCGTGGTGCTCAACATCCTGTTCAACGAGATCACGGTCGGCAATCCCCCGGAGGGCAGCGGCTCGGTGTTCACGGAGGCCCCGCCGCGCTACGTGCCCCTGGAGGCGCTCGAGCACCTGCAGAGCCACCTGCAGGAGGGGGACACCGTCAAGGACGGCAGGCTGCTGGACTCGGAGGGCAACGAGGTGCCCGTGATCACCGCGTCCGGCGACGTGGTCCCCGCGCCGCTGACCCAGGAGATCCCGCTGGTCCGCAAGGATCCCGAGGACCCCGGAGAGCGCTGACCCGCTGCCCCGACGCGCCACGGCGCCGCCCCCTGCCGAGGGCGCGGCGCCGTCGTCGTCGAGACGCAGCGCGGGGTGACGACGCCGCCCTGCCGCAGCGCCACTGACCCGCACCCTCGCACTCGGCCCCGTCCGCGGGCGCCGCAGCGCGGGAGACGCGGACGGGCACGGCGTCGTCGTCCGCCTCAGCCCACCCGGGAGAGCTGCCCGGACAGCTGCGCCGCGGCCTCGCGCAGCAGCGGAACGGCGCGCTCGCCGAAGTCCCAGTCCACGCGCGTGGTGGGCCCGGACACCGAGATGGCCGTGGGGGTGGGGGTGTCCGGGACGAGGACGGAAAAGCAGCGCACGCCGATCTCCTGCTCCTCGTCGTCCACCGCGTAGCCGCGCTCGCGGATCAGTGCGAGATCCGCGAGCAGCTCCTCCACCGTGCCCAGGCTCTTCTCGGTGGGGGTGGACATGCCCATGGACGTGACGATCGAGATCACCTGGTGCTCGGGCAGGGTGGCCAGGATGGCCTTGCCCACGCCGGTGCCGTGCAGGTGCGCGCGGCGGCCCACCTCGGTGAACATGCGCATGGAGTGGGAGGACTGCGCCTGTCCCACGTACACGACCATGCGCCCGTCCAGCACGGCCATGTTGGCGGACTCCCCGAGCTCGTCCACGAGCCCCTGCAGCACAGGCTGCGCGTAGGTGCCCAGCGCGAGCCCGGCGGCGTTGCCCAGCCGGATGAGCCCCGGGCCCAGCGCGTAGCTGCGGTTGGGCAGCTGGCGCACGTAGCCCAGGGGGATCAGTGTGCGCAGCAGCCGGTGGATGGTGGGCAGCGGCAGCTGCGCCCTGGACGCCAGCTCGCTCAGCGAGATCTCTCCCCCGGCGGCGGTGATGATGTCGAGCAGGCCGAAGACCCGTTCGACGGACTGCACCCCACCCGTGCTCCTGGCCTCTGGCATCCGTGTGCTCCTCTGGTGGTTGGTGGTCTCGTGCGGGGCACTCCGCCGACCGGCGCGCGCCGCGGCGGGACCGAACGGGTGTGGCCCGGGTCGTGCCATCCGAGTGACGCCCCGCGTGTGTGGCCCGCGTCTCAGCGGGACCTTGTCCTGGGTCACATCCTATGTCTAAACTCGTGGTAATGGAATAACTTTTCCACAATACGGATACTTGGAGGCACTCCATGAGCATCACCCACACCACCCCGCAGAACGTGGCCGCGGCGGACGAGATCCTCTCGGAGGAGGCCCTCGCGTTCGTCGAGGCGCTGCACGAGAAGTTCGCGGACCGCCGTGAGGAGCTGCTCGACCAGCGCGAGACCGCCCGTGCTAAGGCCGCAGAGACCGGCACCATGGACTTCCTCCCCGAGACCCGCGAGGTCCGGGAGGGCGACTGGAAGGTCGCCCCGGCGCCCGAGGCGCTGCAGGACCGGCGCGTGGAGATGACCGGGCCGGCGTCGCCCGCCAAGATGGCCATCAACGCGCTGAACTCCGGCGCCAAGGTGTGGCTCGCGGACCTCGAGGACGCCGCCTCCCCCAGCTGGGCCAACCAGGTGGACGCGATCGCCAACCTGCGCGACGCCGCCCGCGGCACCCTGGGCTTCACCTCCCCGGAGGGCAAGGAGTACAAGCTGCGCGAGGACGTGCCGCTGGCCGTGGTGGTCATGCGTCCGCGCGGCTGGCACCTGCCCGAGTACAACATCACGGTCAACGGCAAGACCGGCTCCGGCTCCCTCACAGACTTCGGGCTGCACTTCTTCCACACGGCGAAGCAGCTGCTCGAGAACGGCCAGGGCCCGTACTACTACCTGCCCAAGATGGAGTCCTACCTGGAGGCGCGGCTGTGGAACGACGTGTTCACGTTCGCGGAGGAGTACCTGGGCATCGAGCACGGCACCGTCCGTGCGACCGTGCTGATCGAGACCATCCCCGCCGCGTTCCAGATGGACGAGATCCTCTACGAGCTGCGGGACCACGCCTCCGGGCTCAACGCCGGGCGCTGGGACTACCTGTTCTCCATCATCAAGTACTTCCGCGACGCCGGGGAGAAGTTCATCCTGGCGGACCGCTCCGCCGTGACCATGACCGCTCCCCTGATGCGCGCCTACACGGACCTGCTGGTGCAGACGTGCCACAAGCGCGGTGCCTTCGCGATGGGCGGCATGGCCGCGTTCATCCCCTCCCGCAAGGACGAGGAGATCAACAAGGCCGCGTTCGAGAAGGTCCGCAACGACAAGACCCGTGAGGCCGGGGACGGCTTCGACGGTTCGTGGGTGGCCCACCCGGACCTGGTGCCCGTGTGCCAGGAGGTCTTCGACGGCGTGCTCGGGGAGAACCCCAACCAGGTGGACCACCAGCGCCCGGACGTGGACGTGACCGCCGAGATGCTGCTGGATGTGCCCTCCGCGGGTGACCAGCGCACCGAGAAGGAGCTCAACGCCAACCTGTACGTGGCCATCCGCTACGTGGCCGTGTGGCTCTCGGGCAACGGCGCGGTGGCCATCCACAACCTCATGGAGGACGCCGCTACCGCGGAGATCTCCCGCTCGCAGATCTGGCAGCAGATCAAGAACGGTGTGGTCTACACGGACACCGGCAACACCGCCACGCGCGAGCTGGTCGCCGACGCCCTGGACACCCAGCTCGACGTGCTGCGCGGGGAGATCGACGAGGAGAACTTCGAGAAGTGGTTCGTGCCCGCCGGCCGGCTGATCGCGGACATGGTGCTCAAGGAGGACTACCCGGCGTTCCTCACGCTGTCCGCCTACGACCTCATGGAAGGCAGCAAGTGACACCGGCGCACCCGGACGCTTCCTCGGCCCCCGCCACGACCGCCCCACGCGGCGCGGCGGGGGCCGCCCCCTCTCTGCCCGAGGGCTTCCTGGCCCGGGCGGACCTGCTGCTCGCGGGCACGGACGCCGACCTCGCACGGTTCCTTCCCGGGGACTCCGGGACCCGCCAGCCCGTGCACACGTGCTACGTCCCGGCGGACCTCGTCACGGAGCGCACGCCCGCCGAGTGGGGTGCCGCGGCGGCACCGGCGGCCGAGGAGGCGGGCGGACTCGCGGCCCTCGCCGACCTCGCCGGGGTCGACGACGCGGCGGCACCCGATCTCATCCAGCGGGTGGCGCGCAAGCTGCGCGAGGAACCCGTCGAGGACCTCCGCCTGGACCTCGAGGACGGCTACGGCGAGCGCCCGGACGCCGAGGAGGACGCCGACGCCGTGCGCGCCGCCCACACGGTGGCCGCGTTCGCCCGAAACCGGGCGAGCGGTGCGGCTCCGGCCCCGGCCTTCGCGGGCATCCGCTTCAAGTGCTTCGAGGCGGCCACCCGGGCCCGCGGGCTGCGCACCCTGGACCTGTTCCTGAGCACCCTCGTGCGCGAGGGCGGGCTCACGGAAGCCGGGATCAGCGAGGACGGGCTCCCCGAGGGGCTCGTGCTCACCCTGCCCAAGGTCTCCGCGGTGGAGCAGGTGGCCGTGATGGTGGAGGCGTGCGAGGCATTCGAGGACGCCCTGGGCCTGCCCGCCGGGCGGCTGCGCTTCGAGATCCAGATGGAGACCCCGGCCATGATCCTGGGCCCGGACGGCACGTGCCCCATTCCGGCGATGCTGCGCGCCGCGGAGGGTCGGGTCTCGGCCCTGCACTACGGCACGTACGACTACTCCGCCTCCCTGGGGATCTCGGGGCAGTTCCAGTCCCTGGAGCACCCGGCCGCGGACCACGCCAAGAACGTGATGCAGGTGGCCGTGGCCGGCACGGGCGTGCGGCTCTCGGACGGCTCCACCAACCGGCTGCCCGTGGGGGACGCCGCCCAGCGCCGCGAGACCTGGGCGCTGCACGCGAGCCTGGTCCGCCGTTCCCTGGAGCGCGGCTTCTACCAGGGCTGGGACCTGCACGCCCACCAGCTGCCCACGCGCTTCCTGACCAACTACGCGTTCTACCGCGGGGCGTTCGACGACGCCGCCCGCCGCCTGGTTGTGTACGCCGGCCGGTCCGTGCCGGGCATCGAGACGGCGGACGTGGCGGACGAGCCCGCCACCGCCCGGGCCCTCGCCCGCTACGTGGTGCGCGGGGTACTGTGCGGTGCGGTGAGCGAGGACGAGCTGCGCGAGAAGGGCCTGGACCCGGAGACGGTGCGGGCCGTGGCGAACCCGGGCGCAGCGGCGTCGTCGTCCGCGGGAGAGCGCACGAGCCCCGAGACAGGAGAGACCCCATGACCGAGCGCACGTACTGGGCCACCCGCGGGGGGCACCCGCCGCAGACGGACCTGCTCACGGACCGCGCGATGTTCCGGGAGGCGTACGCCGTGATCCCGCGGGGCACGCAGCGGGACATCGTGACCTCCTACCTGCCGTTCTGGGAGGACACGCGGCTGTGGGTGCTCGCGCGGCCCATGACCGGGTTCGCGGAGACGTTCTCGCAGTACCTGGTGGAGGTGGCGCCCGGCGGCGGCTCCGACAAGCCCGAGGACGATCCGGACGCCGAGACCGTGCTGTTCGTGATGGAGGGCTCCCTGGAGCTCACCCTGGGCGACGAGCCCGGGGACGGGGACACCCACGAGCTCGCGCCCGGCGGGTACGCGTTCATCGCGCCCGGCGAGACATGGACCGCGCACAACCGCGGGGGCGAGCACACCCGGTTCATGTGGATCCGCAAGCGCTACCAGAAGGTCGCGGGCATCCCGAAGCCGGAGTCGTTCGTGACCAACGAGCGGGACATCGAGCCCACCCCCATGCCGGACACCGAGGGGCGCTGGGCCACCACCCGGTTCGTGGACCAGAAGGATCTGCGCCACGACATGCACGTGACCATCGTGACGTTCCTGCCCGGCGGGATCATCCCCTTCGCGGAGACCCACGTGATGGAGCACGGGCTCTACGTGCTGGAAGGCCAGGCCGTGTACCGGCTCAACGAGGACTGGGTGGAGGTCCAGGAGGGCGACTTCATGTGGCTGCGCGCCTTCTGTCCCCAGGCCTGCTACGCCGGGGGTCCCAAGCCGTTCCGGTACCTGCTGTACAAGGACGTGAACCGGCATGCGCCGCTGGGCCTGGGAGGGCACGCGGGGCGGTGAGGGTCGCACTCGTCTGAGAGGCAGCCGCCGGGCGCTGTGCCCGGCGGCTCCTCACGCGTTCACCACCCGCGGAACTCCTCCGCGAGGATCGCGTAGCCGTAGCCGTCGTGCCACTGACCGTCACGGTGCAGGGACTCCTTCACGCTGTGGATCTCCCGCCGCATCCCCACCTTCTCCATGACCTTCCAGGATCCGGTGTTCTCCGCGAAGCAGCTGGCCTCCACGCGGTGGACACCCATGGCGAAGGCAATGGCCAAGCCCTCACGCACGAGCTCCGTGGCGACCCCGCGACCTTGAGCCCAGGGTGCCACCACCCAGCCGAGCTCCACCTGCTGCCCCCGGGCCTGTTCGGTGACGTCCGCCTGGGACCACGCGTCCTGCTGCTTGACCATGAGATAGGCCGCGAGCCGCCCGTCCCAGTGGGCCATCAGGTGGGTGGCGGCCAGTGCGTCCCAGTCCGCGCGGAACTCCTCGCGCGAGGCATAGATCCGGGTGGTCCAGCGGTTCAGCTCCGGGTCGCTCTTGAGGGCCCACAAAGCGTCGGCAGCTTCCGGGGCAGGGCGACCCACGGTGAGCCGTTCGGGGTGGCGGGGCCAGGTGAGGGCGTCCAGAGTTCGGGGCATGGGCTCAGGGTAGCCACATGCGACCGCCCGCAGACCCACCGGAGCGCAGGTGGCGTCAGGCGTCGTCGGCCTTGCGCTCCACGAAGACGATGAGGTCCATGGCCATCCAACGGAACACCATGGCCAGGGCAGTGCCCAGGATGGGCCCGGAGACGAAGTCCGCCACCTCCTGGAAGAGGAGGGAGTGCGGAGGGTGCTCGAAGCCGAGGGCGTAGCGGGAGATGTACAGCGGCACACTGTTGATCACGATGCCGATCCCGGTGACCACCGCGAAGAGGAACGCCTCCACTCCCGGGTGCTTGCTGCCTCGCGAGCTGAAGGACCACCTCTTGTTCAGCGAGTACGAGACCACGCTGGCGATCGTGGTGGCGATGAGCAGCGCGGTGGTGGGCTTTTCCTCCAGCACCGTCCACTTGAGCAGGAAGTTGATGCCGATGGTGATGAGGTAGCAGATGCCGCCCACCGCCAGGAACCGCATCTGACGCTTGCCCCGGGTGGTCGAGGTCGATCCGGTCCCGACGGACTGCGTCATGGTGCCTTCCCTGTGAACGAGTCAGGCCCGTGTTCGCGAGCGCTTCCAGCGCACGGGCGCGGCTCCACAATCTACGCGGGGGCGGGACACGGCCCGTGCATGCTCAACGCCCCGGACCTTCGTGGCCCGGGGCGTTGAGCATGCTGCACGGTCTCTCAGATGGTCTTCGCGTCGATCACGAAGCGGTAGCGGACGTCCGAGTCCACCACGCGGTCGTAGGCGTCGTTGACGTCCTCCGCGTTGATCAGCTCGATCTCCGCGGTGACCCCGTGCTCACCGCAGAAGTCCAGCATCTCCTGGGTCTCGCGGATGCCGCCGATGTTGGAGCCCGTGAGGGACTTGCGGCCGCTGACCAGCAGCGGGGCCTTCACCTCGAGGGTCTCGGTGGGCAGACCCAGCAGCACCATGGCGCCGTGGGGGCGCAGGGTGGCCATGAACTCCTGGACGTCGATGTGTGCGGACACGGTGTTGATGATGACGTCGAACTCGCCCTTGTGCTCCTTCAGGGCCTCCGGGTCCTCCTTGCGGGCGATCCAGTTCGTGGCGCCGAATCGGCGGCCGTCCTCCTCCTTGGAGCGGGTCTGGCTGATCACGGTGACCTCGGCCCCCATGGCGGCGGCGAGCTTCACGGCCACGTGGCCCAGCCCACCCATGCCCACCACGGCCACCTTGGACCCCTCGGTGACTCCCCACGTGCGCAGCGGGGAGTACGTGGTGATGCCCGCGCACAGCAGCGGCGTGGTGGCGGCCGGGTCCAGGTTCTCCGGGATGTGGAGGGCGAAGGCCTCGGAGACGATGATCTCGGTCGAGTACCCGCCGTCGGTGGGGCGACCGTCGAAGCGGTCCTTGCCGTTGTAGGTGCCCACGGCCTTCGGGCAGTTGTTCTCCTCGCCCTTCAGGCACCACTCGCACTCGCGGCACGAGTCGACCAGGCAGCCGACGCCGGCGCGCTCGCCGACCGAGAACTCCGTGACCTCGGAACCGACCTCGGTCACGCGGCCGATGATCTCGTGGCCCGGGACCATGGGGAAGTTGATCGGTCCCCACTCCTCGCGCACGGTGTGGATGTCCGAGTGGCAGATGCCGGCGAACTCGATCTCGATGCGGATGTCGTCCGGGCGCAGGTCCCGGCGCTCGATGGTGCCCTTCTCGAGCGGGGCACCGGAGGCGACGGCCTGGTAGGCAGCAACATTGGTAGTCATGGGAGGTGACTCTAGACCTGCCCCTGGCGGTACGTCATTTCGGGGGAAAGCAGTTCGGTGAGGGCGGAATGGGACCTTGCACGAGGACACGGCAGCGGCCCCTCATCGCGCTGACCGCGTGCCCCGGTTTGTAGTCTCGGATGATGTTGCACCGTTCTCTGCGGAACCTGCGGTCCCGCGGCACCTGAGGAGAAGCATGTCCTACACCGTCAACGCCTCGATCGTCTTCGCGGACCTCCCCCTGCTCGACCGCACCGCCGCGGTGGCCCGGCACGGCTTCACGCGGGCGGAGCTCTGGTGGCCGTTCGGATCCCCCACGCCACCTCAAGAGGAGGTGGACGCGTTCGTCGCCTCCCTGCAGGACGCGGGCGTCCAGCTCACCGGACTCAACTTCTACGCCGGGGACATGCCCGCCGGCGAGCGCGGCGTGCTCTCCCATCCCTCCCGCACCGCCGAGTTCCGCGCGAACGTGGACGTGGTCGCGGAGATCGCCCGCGCCACGGGGTGCCGCCACTTCAATGCGCTGCACGGCAACCGCCTCGACGGTCTCGCCGCGCAGGAGCAGCGGACGACGGCGCTCGCGAACCTCCGCCACGCCGCGGACGTGCTCGCCCCGCTGGACGGCACGGTGCTGCTCGAACCGGTCTCCGGCGTCCCCACCTATCCCCTCAGAACCGCGGCGGACGCACTCGAGGTGGTCGACGCCGTGGACCGGGAGAATGTGCGGCTGCTCGCGGACTTCTACCACCTGGTCGTCAACGGCGACGACGTTCCCGCCGTCATCGAGGCCCACGCCGCGGACTTCGGTCACGTCCAGATCGCGGACGCCCCCGGCCGCCACGAACCGGGCACCGGTGGGCTGCCGCTGCTCGACTGGGTGGCCCGGTCCCGCGAGCTCGGCTACACCGGGGACGTCGCTCTCGAATACGCGCCGTCCTGCGAGGAGCCGTTCGCGTGGTTGCCGCGGTCGGAGCGGGCATGAGCGCGGCGTCACCGGTCATGCGCCTGGCCACACCGTGCACGTTCGAGCGCCCGCGCAGTGCGGTGCCAGCGCGCTCGCGCCGGGCGGTGCGCGGAACGGAGCCCCGCGGCGTCGTCGCGCTGGAATGGCCCTGCGGGGCGCGCACCACCGGCGCGCGCCGGCCGTGACCGAGACCCCTCAGCAAGGAGGCGCCGTGCGCATCGTGGTGGCACCTGACAAGTTCAAGGGCTCCGTGACCGCCCGCGAGGCCGCCGCCCACCTCGCGGCCGGGATCCGGGACACCTCCCCGGAGGCGGACGTGGTGGAGCTGCCCGTGGCCGACGGCGGCGAGGGCACGCTCGACGCCGCCCTGGAGGCCGGTTTCACGCGCCTGGACCTCACCGTCACGGGCCCGGCGGGCGATCCCGTGGCCGCGGCGTGGGCCCGGCGCGGGGACGAGGCCGTGGTCGAGATGGCGCTGGCCTCGGGCCTGGCCGCCCTGCCCCACCGCGGCGGCGAGCCCTTGCTGCAGGCGCGCACCGCCACGAGCCACGGCACGGGCGAGCTGATCGCCGCCGCCCTGGACGCCGGGTGCACGCACGTGGTCCTGGGCGTGGGCGGCAGCGCCACGACGGACGGCGGCGCCGGGATGCTCACCGCCCTGGGTCTGCGGCTGCTGGACGGGCACGGCGAGCCCCTGCCCCGCGGCGGCGCGGCTCTCGCGCACCTCCACACCGTGGACGCCTCCCGGCTGCACCCCCGCGTGCGGGACGCGCAGTTCGTGCTGGCCGCAGACGTGGACAACCCGCTGACCGGCCCGTGCGGAGCCGCCGCCGTGTTCGGCCCCCAGAAGGGCGCCTCGCCGCGGGACGTCATGGAACTAGACGCCGCCCTGGGCACCTTCCGCGACCGGCTCGCGGACGCGCTCGGCGAACCCGCCCGCACCGCCGCGAGCACCCCGGGGGCCGGGGCTGCCGGTGGCGTGGGGTACGCGGCGCTCGCGGTGCTCGGGGCCGAGCGCAGGCCCGGCGTGGACGTGGTCCTGGACCTCGTGGATTTGGACGCCGCCGTGGCGGGCGCGGACCTGCTCATCACGGGCGAGGGCAGCCTGGACGAGCAGAGCCTGGGCGGCAAGACCCCGCTGGGCGTGCTGCGCGTGGGCCAGCGCCACGGAGTCCCGGTGATCGCCGTGTGCGGCCGCACCACGCTGTCGCCGGAGGCGCTGACCGGGGCGGGCTTCACCGCCGTCCACGAGCTGCGCGCCATCGCCCCCGACGCGGCCACCTCCATGCGCGAGGCCCCGCGCCTGCTGCGTGAGGTGGGTCACCGCCTACGCTCGCAGTAGCATCCGCACGCCCACCCCCTGCCACCGCGACCACCCCGGCACGCCCCACCGAAAGGACCACCGACATGAACGCCTCACCCCAGCGCGGTTCCCACAAGCCCTCGCACGACGCCGCCGCGGCCTCGGACAGCGCGCCGCAGCGGCCCGAGGACGCGGCCGCCACGGACCCCGCCCGGAACGACGAGCAGGCCACGGTGGACGTGCGCGCGAAGGTGGAGCGGGCGGCGTCGTCCCCCGAGCGCGACGAGTCCCCCGAGGAGGTCGCGGAGCAGAACTCGAATCTCGCGGAAACCCCCGCGAGCCGGGCCGAGCGGGAGGGGGAGCGCGCCGCGCAGATCGCGCTGGCCGCCGAGGTGAACGGCGCGGAGCACGTCCGTGAACTGATCCGGGAGTACCGGGCCGAGCACCATCTCACAGGCGCGGACGAGTCTGCGGAGGCCCGGAGCACCGGCCGGAGGGACGGCGAGTTCGACCTCGTGGTCCGCGGCCACCGGGTGATGTGCGGGGACCACTTCGTGCCCCGGGAGGTAGGGGTGCGGAACGGCAAGATTGCCGCGATCGAACCGCTCGGGGCCGGGTTGCAGGGCGCGCGGGTCGTGGAGCTGGCCGAGGACGAGACGCTGCTGCCCGGCCTCGTGGACACCCACGTGCACGTGAACGAGCCCGGGCGCACCGAGTGGGAGGGCTTTGCCACCGCCACCCGGGCGGCCGCGGCGGGTGGCGTGACCACCATCGTGGACATGCCCCTGAACTCCGTGCCCGCCACCGTGAACACCGCCGCACTCGAGTACAAGCGGCTGTTCGCGCAGCAGAACGCGTTCGTGGACATCGGCTTCTGGGGCGGGGCGATCCCCGGCAACAAGGAGGACCTGCGGCCCCTGCACGACGACGGCGTGTTCGGCTTCAAGTGCTTCCTGCTGCACTCCGGTGTGGACGAGTTCCCGCACCTGGAGGCGGACGAGATGGAGGAGGCGCTCGCGGAGATCAAGACCTTCGACTCGCTGCTGATCGTGCACGCGGAGGACTCCCGCACCATCGACAAGGCCCCGCAGCCCCACGGCAACGTGTACGAGAACTTCCTGAAGTCCCGCCCGCGCGGGGCGGAGAACATCGCGATCGCGGAGGTCATCGAGCGCACCCGCTGGACCGGGGCCCGCTCGCACATCCTGCACCTGTCCTCCTCGGACGCGATCCCCATGATCCGCTCCGCCAAGAACGACGGCCTGGACATCACCGTGGAGACCTGCCCGCACTACCTCACGCTGCTCTCCGAGGAGATCCCGGACGGCGCCACCGCGTTCAAGTGCTGCCCACCGGTGCGCGAGGTCTCCAACCGGGAGAAGCTGTGGGAGGGGCTGATCGACGGCACCATCGACTACATCGTCTCGGACCACTCCCCCTCCACGCTGGACCTCAAGGACCTGGGCAACGGGGACTTCGGGGTCGCGTGGGGCGGCGTCTCGTCGCTGCAGCTGGGCCTGTCCCTGATCTGGACCGAGGCACGACGCCGCGGGGTCGGGCTCGAGCGCGTGGTGCGGTGGATGTCCACGCGCCCTGCCGAGCGCGTGGGCCTGCGCGGCAAGGGCAAGCTGTCCCTGGGCTACGACGCGGACATGGCCGTCTTCGCCGCGGACGAGAGCTACGTGGTGGACGCCCAGCGCCTCAACCACAAGAACCCCATCACCCCGTACCAGGGCAAGGTGCTCTCCGGAAAGGTCCGCAGGACCTTCGTGGGTGGCCGCGAGGTGGACTACGAGACCCCCACCGGCCGCCTGATCTCGCACGGCCAGGTCTGACACGGCCTCACCCCTCCCGGGCGACGGCCGGGGTGAGGCCGGACTGCTCACAAGGGCCCCGGCCCCGCACTGCCGTCTCCCGGGAGCGGCGCGCCGGTTGTCCTCCGTGCCTCACAGCCCTCACGTACCCTGCTGGGATGCGTTCCCCTCGCCCGCTTCCCGCCCGCCCCGACGACCACGACGACGGGCCACCGCCCGAGAGCCGCTACCAGCACCTGGACGACCAGGCCGTGCGCGCGTCCGCGGCCGCCCTGCAGCGCAGGATCTACTCCCGCTTCCCCCAGCGCAGCCTGTGGGAGGTCTGCGGTGAGCTGATCGCCCTGGTGGACGAGGTCACCGAGGGTGGTGGCATCAGCCGGCGCCGGATCCGCACCGCCCGCGCCCTGTCCCGGCTGGGTGTCCTGGTGGTGCTGCTCGTCTTCGGCACCGCCATCACCCTGGCGGCGCTGAGCATCTGGGCGGACCCGGACGCCCTCGGCCCGGTGGACTGGCTGCCCCTGCTGGAGACGGTGGTCAACGACCTCGTCTTCGCGGGCATCGCCATCTTCTTCCTGCTCGCGGTGCCGCAGCGCCTGGAGCGCGCCCGCGTGCTGCGCGTGGTGCACCGGTTGCGCTCGCTCGCCCACGTGATCGACATGCACCAGCTCGTGAAGGTCCCGGAGCGCCTGCCCGCCGCCAGGGTCTACACCGAGGGCGCGCGGGAGGACGAACCGGCACTGACGCGCGCACAGATGACCCAGTACCTGGACTACTGCACGGAGATGCTCTCGCTCGTGGGCAAGACCGCCGCACTGTTCGCAGAGGACACCACGGACGCAGACGTGCTGGACGCCGTGGAGGGCATCGAGGCCCTCACGTCGGACATGGCGCGGAAGGTGTGGCAGAAAATCGCGATCATCCAGGAGCAGGGCGGCTGACCACCCACCGCGGGGGTGCCCGCCCCACGGTGAAGACCCGTAGAGCCGGGAGCACCACACAGGCCACGAGGCCCGCGACCGAGGAGCGGGCCCCGAAGCCCGGGACGCACGCCAGCAGCACCATCAGACCGATGGCGGGTGCCCCCTCGCCGATGCCCGCGGCCACGAGCGCGGGACGCCCGCATCGACGCAGCGGGCCGCGGGTCCGCGCAAGGCCCAGAGGAAGGACGAGCACGAGGGCTCACCGTGGCCACCGCCGTGAGGCCCAGGTGCTGCCAGCAGGCGGCGAGGAACTGCTCGGGGTGCCGGTCCAGAAACTCCCTGCGGGTCTGCCCCCTCTCTGCTCGACACACCCAGACCCGTCGACCAGGGCTCGGCCGAGTGGTCAGGGTCGGTTGGCCACCCGAGGGGCGACGTGGTGATTGCCCATTACAAGGTGGCTGCTTGTTGACCTTGCGTCCATGTTTCTGTCCCGATGTACTTGCGGCAGTAACTATTTCCCGGGTAATGTGTTGAGTATTCCGGCGGCCTCCCGGGCCGTCCCCGACAAGGAAGTGGTTCCCGTGTCCCTGCTCATCCAGCGCCCCGATCCCCGCAGCCTGCGCCGCCGCCCGGCGGACGACCTGCTCTCCGACGGCACCACCATGGGTGCCGTGGAGCTGCTCGTGAAGGACCTGGACGGGATGATCGCCTACTACTCCACCGGCGTGACCCTGGACGTCCTGCAGCACTCCGGAGACACCGCCGTACTGGGCCACGACGGCCGCGTGGTCCTGCGCCTGCGCCGCGTCACGGACCTGCCATCCTGGCGCCCGAACCAGGCGGGCCTGTTCCACACCGCCGTGCTCTTCGACGACGACGCCGCCCTGGCCCGCGCGCTCGCCTCGATGGCCCGTTTCGCACCGGGCACCTTCACGGGTTCCGCGGACCACCTCTACAGCCAGGCCTTCTACTTCACGGACCCCGAGGGCAACGGCGTGGAGCTCTATGCCGACCGCCCCCGGGAGACCTGGCAGCGCGAGGCGAACGGCCTGCTCAGCCTGGCCTCCAACTATCTGGACCCGAACGAGTTCCTGCGCACGAATCTGTCCCGGGAGGCACCACAGCCAGCCACGGCACCGGCCTCCACGCTGGGTCACGTCCACCTGCAGGTGGGCGACATTCCCACCGGGCGCGAGTTCTACGTGGACACGCTCGGCTTCGAGGTGATGAGCGACGCCGGGTCCGCCCTGTTCATCTCTGCGGGCGGCTACCACCACCACATCGCTCTGAACACGTGGAACAGCGCGGGCGCCGGTCCGCGCGCCGCGTCCCTGGGCCTGGGCCAGGTCAACATCGACCTCCCCACCGGCGAGGACATCGCCGCACTGGAGGAGCGCCTCACGGACCACCGGGTGACCACCCGCCACGATGGCGCCGTGCTGCGCTTCGAGGACCCCTGGGGCACTCTCATCCAGGTCGCGCAGGCCCCCGCGCCGGGCGTCGCCTGACACTGCCCGCCCCGTCATGTCGGCTTGCTACAGTCGCCAAGGAAAAGGCCCCGACCGGCCACCACACCACCGCAGGAGGTTCTCATGAGCCAGCACGCACCCACCACCGCACGGATCGCCGGGATCGAGCAGGAGATCTTCCGGCTGAACCTGGGCGGGAACACGTTCGGGTGGACGAGCGACGAGCAGCAGTCCTTCGACGTCCTGGACACCTTCGTGGCCGCGGGCGGAAACTTCGTGGACACCGCGGACATGTACTCCGTGTGGGCCGAGGGCCACGAGGGCGGGGAGTCCGAGACGGTCCTGGGGCGCTGGTTCGCGGCGCGCGGCAACCGTGACTCCGTGGTGCTCGCAACCAAGACCGGTGCGCACCCGCAGTTCCGCGGCCTGGCCCACGACACCGTGGTGGCTTCTCTCGAGGCGTCCCTCGACCGGTTGCAGACCGGCTACGTGGACCTCTACTACGCACACTATGACGACGCGGACACGCCCATCGAGCAGCAAGTGGAAACCTTTCACGAGCTCGTGGACTCCGGGCGCGTGCACGCAGTAGGGCTGTCCAACTACTCGCCGCAGCGCATGCGCGAGTTCTTCACGGTGGCCCGCGAGCGCGGCATGGCGGTGCCCGCGGCCATCCAGCCGCAGTACAACCTGGTGCACCGCCGCGATTTCGAGCGGGACTACGCCGCGATCGCCCAGGAGTACGACGCTGCCGTGTTCCCCTACTTCTCCCTGGCCTCCGGCTTCCTCACGGGCAAGTACCGCACCACCGATGACCTCGAAGGAGCGGCCCGCGAGCAGATGGCCCGGGAGTACGTCTCCCCCGAGGGTTTCGCGGTTGTGGAGGAACTGGTCTCCGTGGCGGACAGGCACCGCGCCGAGCCGGCCACCGTGGCCCTCGCATGGCTGCTCGCCAAGGGCGTCACCGCACCCATTGCTTCCGCATCCTCCGCCGCGCAGCTGTCCTCGCTGGTGGCGGCGCCCGCACTTCACCTGGGCGCGGACGACATCGCCGCACTGGATCGGGTGTCGCAGCCCTTCGCGTGAGGGGACGCTGGGTGCACGCAGCAGACGCCGCGCGGCGGCGTCATGATCGTGTCGCTGACAGCGGAACCGGCGGGGATACCCTTGCCAGGGAAAGTGCCGCGGTGCCACAGTGGAGCCAACAACCAAGAGAAAGGATTCTCGACAATGGCTGAACTATCCGGCAAGAAGATTCTCGTTCTGGTGACCAACCAGGGCGTGGAGCAGGACGAATTGAAGGTTCCCCTGGAGAAGTTGCGGGCTGACGGGGCGGAGGTCACGGTGGCCGCCCCCGAGACCGGCGAGGTGAAGTCCCTCGTGGGCGACTGGGACCGGGGGGAGACCTTCCCCGTGGACCAGACCATCTCCAGCGTCAACGAGTCCGAGTACGACCTGCTGCTGCTGCCCGGCGGGACCCTCAACGCAGACGCCCTGCGCTTGGACCAGGACGCGCAGAAGACCGCCAAGGCCTTCGCGTCCTCCGGCCGCCCAGTGGCCGCCTTGTGCCACGGCCCGTGGCTGCTCGTGGAGACCGGCCTGGTGGACGGAAAGACCCTGACGTCCTACCCGTCGGTGAAGACGGACATCGTCAACGCCGGCGGCAACTGGGTGGACCAGGAGGTCAAGGTGTGCCCCGCCAAGGAGTGGACCCTGATCACCTCCCGCAACCCCGGTGACCTGGATGCGTTCGTGGGCGCCATCGAGGACCAGCTCACGGCCTGATCCCCACGCTCACACCGCACCACGTCGGCGGGCCCCACCACCCTGGTGGGGCCCGCCGATCTCGTGTGCCAGCCTGCTGGTTCCTGCCGCCCGGCGTCGCCCACCGGGGTGGCCGACCGAGGGGCGCGCGACCGGCGCGGCCGCTCAGCAGCCGTGGGCGGTCAGCGGCCCAGCACGTTCCTCAGCGCGCCGAGAATGAGCGTCACCGACTCGGGGCACGCGTTCGGACCCATGAGTCCGATGCGCCACACGGTGTTCGCGTACTCCTTCACCCCGGGGCCGATCTCGATGTTGTAGGTCTCCAGCAGCTCCCTGCGGACGGCTGCGGAGTCCACTGCCTCGGGAACCTTCACGGTAGTCAGCTCCGGCAGACGGTACCCCTCCCGGGCGAACAGCTCCAGGCCCATCTCCTGCAGACCGTCCTGCAGCGCACGGCCAGCGGCATCGTGACGGGCGCGGACGGCGTCGAGTCCCTCCGCCAGGAGGCGGCGCAGACCAGCCTCCAGGGAGGCGACCATCGCCACCGGCGCGGTGTGGTGGTACGTGCGGGTGGCCCCGGAGGCCTCCCCCACGTAGCCGCCGAGCATACCCAGGTCCAGGTACCACGAGCGGGGCTTCTCCACACGGCGCTCCCAGGCGCGGTCCGACACGGTGAACGGAGCCAGACCGGGAGCCACGCCCAGGCACTTCTGGGTGCCGGCGTAGCCGATGTCGATGCCCCACTCGTCCGCCTCCAGTGCGATGCCGCCGATGGACGTCACGGCATCCACGAGCAGCAGCGCATCCCCCTTGAGCGCACCCAGAGCGGCGATGTCCGAGCGAGCACCCGTGGAGGTCTCCGCGTGCACGGCGGCGATGATCTTCGGTGCGGGGTGCGCGGCGGCCACCTTCTCGGGGTCCACGGGCTCGCCGAACGGGAAGTCCACCCGGGTGACCTCGGCGCCGCAGCGGGCCGCGACGTCACACATCCGCTCACCGAACAGACCGTTGACCGCGATCACCACGGGATCCCCCGGGTTCACGAAGTTCACGAACGCCGCCTCCATGCCGGCGGAACCGGTGGCGGACAGCGGCAGGGTGCGGCGGTTCTCGGTGCCCCACACCGCCCGGAGACCGTCGCAGGCGCTGTCCATGACGGCGAGGAACTGGGGGTCCAGGTGGCCGAGCAGCGGACGGGCCAGCGCCTCGGTGGCCTCCGGGTACGGGTTGGTGGGGCCTGGGCCGAACAGGTGTCGGACGGTGAGGATGTCGCTCATGGAAGGGTCTCCTGACTGCGCCAGCCGAACTCGCGTCCTCGCGGGGCGGTGTCCGCGGGAGCACCGGCGGACGGCGGCGCGCTGTGGTGTGCGGGGCCGCCTCCAGGGTAGAGCCAGATCACACGCGGCGCGATCCCCGCGCGTGCCGGTGCCGACAGGGCCGCGGCGTCGTCCCCTCCGCGCCCCGCACCCTGGCGACGCCGCTGGGCTCAGTTCGCGAGCTCGGAGCGCCGCTGACGCAGCTCGCGTTCCGCGAATCGCAGGGGCGACCCGTGGAACGGCAGCGCATGGAGGTCAACGACGGACGCAGCCCTGAGCGCCAGCGCGTTCGCTGAGTGCGCTGCACGCTCCGGGAGCCCGATGGCACGGGCGAAGGCAGCCCAGTGGCTCGCCCTGAGGTTCTTGGTCCGCCCGTCCACCGGCAGCGCCTGGGTCCTGTCGTCGTACAGGAGCGTGCAGGGCACGTCGTAGACGGGGGCCACCTCGAACCGCCCGTCGACGCCAGCGAGCACGGACACGTTCTTGGCGTGGAGATCACCGTTGCCGGACAACCACGAGAACACGAACTGGAGGTACAGGTTCCTAGTGGCCACCAGGGGCGCGGCTGTCTGCTCCGCCAGCGCCCGCACGACCTCCTCCGAGGTGCACGTGTACTTGGCCGCCGGCGCCAGCCCCATGACCTGGCACGCGTCCTCCAGCGCCGTGCGGGACCAGCCGCTGCCGAGCTGCCTCCGGTCGAAGCGCTCCACCAGCAACCCGGGAACCCCGTGGCGGTCCACCACCGTCTGCGCAGTGGCCACCGGGATCCTGAGCTGCCTCGCGGCGGCGAGGTGGAGCGCTTCGTTGGCCACGAGGTGGACGTGCTCCGGGGGATCGAGCTTGAGGATGTATCGCTTCTCCGCTGCCGCCACGGGTGCCGTGAGCATCGACGCGCTGGCCTTCTCCTGGACACCCGGCAGGGCGTGGAGATCCAGAGCGGTGGCGAGCCGTGAGAAGTCGACGTTTTTCAGGTGAGCGGTGTCGACCAGCGGCTCGGGCTCGGCCGGAGGGGTCCCGGCGGGGACCACCTGGACGTCTCCCGGGGCATCGGCCCCCACGGCCATGAGAAGGGAGAGCTCGTCGTCGGGACTCGTCTTAATCGCGTTCCGCAGGACGGTCAGACGGTGCCCTTCCGGCAACAGTCCCGCGAAGAACGCGGGGACCCCGCCCGAGGCCGTGGTCACGGGCGTCTCCTTGACGGGAAGCGTCGTCGCCACCGGTGGGCCGCCCTGCTGCCCGTAGTTCCCGTCGTAGGTGAACACGGTGCTCGCGCCGTCGCCCCGTTCCAGTCGGGCCGCCAACCGCCCAGCCTTGTAGACGTCCGCCGCACGGACCGAGCGCAGGTGCTGCACGTCTGCCGTCATGCCACGCTCACCCGCAGACCGAGCACACCGGCCGTGGCGACGAGGGCGGCCACCGTGGGGTTGCCCCGTCCCGTCTCGATGGCGCGCACCGTCCTCTCGGAGACGCCAGAGAGGTCCGCGAGGTCCTTCTGGGTGAGCCCCGCCTCGCGACGTGCTCGCCGGATGGCCCCGCCGGGCTCCATGATCCCCTGCATCAGTCCTCCTCCGGCAAATAGTTGCCGATTTCGATTCAGTGGACCCCATTCTGCCGCCAAACCTGGCAAACCGGCAAGATGTTGCCTTTCTGGGCTCCGCGGCGTCGTCAAACGCACCCGAGGTGGCCTATCGGCAGGATGCTGCCGCTCTGGGCAGGAAGGTCAGCGCGAGCACCACGGCCGCCACGATCAACCCCGCGATGCACAGCACCGCCCCGTTCCACCCCGCGGCGGTGAAAGGGACGCCCACCGCGTAGCCGAGCACCGACGATCCCCCGTAGTAGAGCAGGGTGTACAGCGACGACGCCTGGGCGCGCCCCTCTGTGGCGAGGGCGGGAACCCACCCGTTGGCCACGGAGTGCGCCGCGAAGAACCCGGCCGTGAACACGAGCAGCCCCGCCACAATCACGGGCAGCCACGGCACGGCGGTGAGCAGCAGTCCGGCGAGCATCACCAGGGCGGATCCGAGCAGCACGGGGCGGCGTCCGAACCGCCCCGCGAGGCCGCCGGCCCGTGCAGAGGACCATGTGCCGGAGAGGTACGCCAGGAACAGCACCGAGATCACGCTCTGCGGCACGCTGTACGGGGCCTCGCCCAGGTGGAAGCCGATGTAGTTGTAGACGGCCACGAACCCGCCCATGAGCAGGAAGCCCTGCAGGTAGAGCGTGAACAGCCGCCGGTCCCGGAGGTTGAGCCACAGGTGGGAGGGCAGTCCCTGCTCACCCGTGAGCCGCACCGGTTGGGGCGTGAACCCGCGCTGCCGTGGCGCGAGCACGATGAACACCACCGCAGCCGCCGCGGCGAGTAGGGCAACGACGGAGGTGCCCACCCGCCAACCGAAGAAGTCCGCGAGGGGTGCGGCGACGATCCGCCCGAACAGTCCGCCCAGGCTGGTCCCGGAGATGTAGGTCCCGGCGGCCACTGCGCCGTAGCGGGGGCTGACCTCCTCCGCGAGATAGGCCATGGCCACCGCCGGGATGCCGCCCAGGGTCATGCCCTCCACAAACCGCAGGGCCACCAACGCCTCGAACGTGGGCATGAACCCCATGAGCACGCCCAGGCACGTGGCCGCCACGACGGCGATCACCATGGCCCGCAGCCGCCCCCACCGGTCCGAGACGAGCGACCACGGGATCACTCCCACCGCGAGCCCCAGCGTGGCCGCAGAGACGGCGAGCGCGGACTGGGCGGCGTCCACGTGCAGGTCCTCGGCCATGATGGGAAGCACGCCCTGCACCGAGTACAGCTGCGCGAACGTGGCCACGCCCGCGCACAGCAGCGCCACAAGGATGCGCCGATAGCCCGAGCTCCCCCTGTCGTAGCCCTCCCACACCCTGCGTGACGATCCCATACCCGGGTGCACCTCCTGCTGCGACTGTCCTGCCCGGGCAGCTGCGTCTTCCCGGGCCCGGCCGTACCATTCGTGCACGACCTCGGCCAGGGTACGCCCGGTGCGCGCCCGGGCCCGGGCCACTCCCACGCGAGGTTTCCGTGCGGCGCCGTGCAGGAGTCACGCGGAAGCGGCGGTACCGCCCCGGACACGACGACGCCCGCGTCCTCCCTGGGGAGGACGCGGGCGAACGGTCATTCTGGTGCGGGGCACGCCGCTCCGCGCAGTGTCAGGAGCCGGCGACGGTGGAGGCAAGCCGCTCGAGGGACTCCTCCAGAACCTTCTCGCCGAAGAGCGGGAAGCTGATCTTCTTCGTCACCTTGGGGTTGGCGTGCTCCCACGAGTAGGTGAGGGTCACGGTGGTGGAGTCCGAGCCCTCGGGCTGCAGCTCGTACATCCACTCCCAGCCGTTGTCCTCCACGGTGGTGCCCTCGGGGCAGGGCTTCCACGCGATGAGCTTGTTGGGGTCAAGACCGGTGACGTGGTTCTCCGTCTTGTAGTCCCCGCCCATCATCTCGGCGTGCATGTTCATCACGAAGACGTCGCCGACGTTCTGGATGCGCTGGTCCGTGCCGGAGACGACGGTCCCGGAGGCGTCCAGGTCGGGGTGCTTGGCGGGCAGTGTCAAGACCTCGAAGATCTCCTCCGCCGGGGCGTCGATGACACGGCTGACGGTAATGCTCTTCTCGCTCACGAGGTACCTCCTATGTGGTGACGTGTCTCTGTTCCGTTTCAGAGTAGCCAGGACCGGGGCTGGGTGTTCAAGTGTTTTTGCGGTGGGCGAAGAACCTCGCGCCGTTCGGGCGGCCTGCTGGCCCGGGCCGCGGTGGCTGCGCGGGCCCCGGCCGCGGCGCCTTCTCCGGCTGACCGGCCAGCTGTGCGAGGCCCAGCAGGTGGTGGGCGAACCCGAGCTCGGCGCGACCCTCGAACCGCGCGGAGGTGATCGCCCGGATCCGGTCCGTGGCCTCGATACGCGCTCCCGTCCGGTGCAGCGCGGCCGCGAGTGCCTCGTCCTCGCTGCACTCCAGTGGCGGAAAGCCCCCGGCGCGTTCGTAGCACGCCGCGCGAACCCCCATGCTGGCGGCATGGATGTGCGGGTGGCCCTCCGCAAGCGTGTGCTCCCGCTGCCACAGGCGGTACACGGCCACCGGGCACTCCGCGGGGTCCGGTTCCACGGTGCCGAGGACCGCATCCACCCCGTGCGCCGCGCGCCCCAGCTGGTACGTCAGCCAGTGTGCGGGCACGGCGGTGTCCGCGTCCGTGGACGCGATCCACTCCGGCCGACTGTTCGCCAGGGCCCACGACGCCGCGGCCGCCCGGGCCCCGCCCGCGCTGCGCCACGTCCCCGTCACCACCTCCAGCCGCGCTACCTCTGCAGCCAGTCCCGACGCCGCCCACGCGGTCCTCGCGCGTTCCACCGTGCGATCGGTGCACGCGTCCGCGGCGAGCACCACCGTCACGTGGAGCGGCGTGGACACGACGGGTGCGGCGGGGGGCGACGGCTGGGCGACGGCGTCTTTGCCCGGTCCCGCAGGCTCCGGCATCGCAGAGCTGGGCAGGGGTGTGGCTCGCGACGGCGTCCCCGTCATGCCGGTCACGGCGCAGGCCGACGCGATGGCCGCCGCCACCGACGTGATGCACCGCCCCACGCGCTGCTCCTCGTTGCAGGCCGGGACGACCACGGCCACCCGGTGGATCACGGCTCGTCCCGAGGCACGAGGCCGAAGATCTCCAGTTCGAAGTCCCGCTCGCGGTGGCTCACCACGCGCCGCAGCTCCGGGCGGCGGCGGGCCTCACGGTGCACGTCCGCACCGTCCAGCGGCCAGTCCGCGATGGGGTGACGCCAGTGGCACAGCACCAGGTGCCCGTCCGGTCGCAGAGCGGCCACGCAACGCCCGAGCAGCTCGTGCCACTGCGCGGGAGAGCAGAAGTAGCCCATCTCGCTCACGACCACCAGATCCCGGCCGGTCCAGTCCTCACGCCAGTCCGCGGGCAGCACGGCGTGGACGAGCTCGACGTTCGCGAGGTCCTCCTCCGCGAGCCGTGCGCGGGCGGCGCGCAGGGCGACATCGCTCGCGTCCACCGCGGTCACGGTACCCGCCCGCCGGGCGAGCTCCGCCGTGAGCGCGCCCGTGGAGCAGCCGATGTCGAGCACGCGGTCGTAGTGCTGCCAGGGCAGGCTCGCGAGCAGCACCTCTCGCTTGCGCCGCTCGTACCAGGAGGTATCCACGTCCCAGGGGTCCGCAGCGTCGGAGTGCACGCGGTCGAACACTGCAGACTGGTCCGGGGCGGCCAGCACGAAGAGCTCGGCGGGGCGGTCGAAGTGCGCGAGCACGTGGGGGCCCAGCAGCACCTCGTCACCGGGCCGGTCCGAGAGCGGGTGCACCTGCGTGACGTGGTGGGCCAGGGCGTCCCGCTTGGCCGCGCGGTCCTCCCCCGACAGCGGCACCCGCACCAGACCGCGCGGCAGGCGGGTGGGCGAACCCCAGTGCCAGAACCACACGGGGTACTGCACGCAGCGCACACCCCGCGCACCGGCGGCGCGGGTCACCGTGCGGGCGAGCACCTCGTGGTCGGTGTGCCCGTCCCGCTCCCACGTGCAGACCACCAGGGGCTTCTCCCCCTGCTCCGCCCACGCGAGGTGCTCGGCGACGGGGGCCTGCAGCTGCTCCTCGGTGAGGCCACCGTCCGTCAGGGACAGGTACACGGGTGGCGTGTGCTGCCCGGTCAGGGTCCGCACCGCGGCGGCCAGCTCCTCGTGGCGCAGCCGCGCGAGCTCGTCCGGCGTGAACGTGGTGGAGTCCGGATGGGAGTTCTCCCCGAGGGTCGCCACGACCACGCGCACCTCCGCACCCTGCCGCGCGAGCCGGTGCACGGTGCCGCCCGCGCCGAGGGTCTCGTCGTCCGGGTGCGCGGCGAACACGACGGCGCGGTCCACCCCCGCGAGGTCCAGCTCCGGGGCGCGGTGCAGGGCGCCGCAGCGGGCCCAGTCCTCCTCCGGGGTGCCCGGATCCCGGTGGTCGAAGGTCACCACGGGGTGTCCTCGGGAGCGGCTCCGGCACTGGGAACGGCCCCGGACGTTCCCGAGGCCCGTCTTTCGGCGGCTGAGCGCGCCGCCCGCGCGGCGGAGATCGCGGCGGGCCCGGAAGCGCCCTCGGCTGGTGATGGTTCGTCCAGGACCGGTTCGCCCGCTCCGGGCCCCCGCTGCGCGGCGTCATCGACCCGGGCCGAGTCCTCGGCGGCAAGCGCCAGCAGGGCGCGTCCGAGGGCGGCTGTGTCCCGCTCCGCGTGGTCCTGGCGGATGTAGACCTGCAGTGACTCCACACGGCGGATGTGCGCGGGGTCCCCGGTGAGCGGGCCGGGGCCCGTGGCGCGGGAGACCACGCGGATCACCGTCTCGGCGGCGTCGGCCACGGTGCGGCGCACGCGCAGGGCCCAGGCGGCACCGCGGTCCCCGGCGGCGTCGCCCGCGTCCACGGCCGCCGCGGCCTGCTCCAGCACGGCGCGGGCCGCCCCGAGCGTGAGGTCCAGCTGCCCGAGGGCGGTGAGGGCGGCGTCGTCCACGGGGCGGCGGGGGTGGCGCAGCTGGCGCCACATCAGGTCCGCGACCGACTGCGCGCCGCCCAGCCAGATGGCGGCCACGCCCATGCCGCCCCACGCGAAACCGGGGCGGGTGAGGTACCACTCGTCCGCGCCGAGCGGCTCCGCCGGGACGTCCTCGAAGGCCGCGGGCACGGTGACGACCTCCGCGAGCCCGTGCGAGGCCCACTGCTCCACGGGCGCGGGTCGGAACCCGGGGTGGTCGGTGGCGACCACGAACGCGCGGCGGTGCCCGGTGGGCTCGCCGTGCTCGTCGGTCACGTGCGCCGTGACGACGGCGCGGGTCACGGAGTCCGCGAGCGAGCACCACGGTTTGGTGCCGGTGAGGGTCCAGGTGGTGCCCGGTTCGTCGGTCGCGCCGGGTGACGGCGTGCGCGCAGTTCCCTCGCGCCCGTCCGGCTCCGACGACGACGCCGCGCCGCCCCGGTTCTCGGTGGACCCCGGGACCGGCGTGCTGGCCTGCCCCGGGGCACTGCCCGGACGGGGCGACGTCGGGACGGCCTGGCCCGGCGCGCGGTCCGGAGCGGGCGTCGTCGTCGTCGGCGCGGCAAGCAGGGGGTCCCCCGGGCCCTCGGCGGCCCACACGGCCCAGGTGTCGTGGTCGGTGGCGAGGTCCGCGCGGCCGGCCTGCCGCAGGATCGCGAGGGCGTCCAGGTGGGGCTCGATGATGCGCGCGTACGCCAGATCGGTGCGCCCGAGACCGCTCAGTGAGTGCCACAGCTCGGCCGTGCGTCCCTCCCCCGGGGCGGGCAGGTGACGCCCGAGCTCGCGGGCCCGGTCCAGTGCGTGGGCCACGAAGTCCCGCACGGCCTGCGGATCGGGGACTGCGGCGGGCGGAAGTGGGAGTTCTGCATGCGCGGACACAGCCATCAGCCTACGTGCAGTGACCGGCGCCTCCGCCGCACCCCGCCGGGGGAGGGACGAGCCCTACGATGAGGGCACACGACGGAAAGGCGCACCCATGTTCACGGTCGACCCCCACTCCACCACCCCGGTGTACGCGCAGCTCGTGGAGTGCGTGCTGCGGGACGTCTCCACCGGCGAGCTCGTGGTGGGCGACCGCATCCCGCCGGTGCGCACACTCGCCTCCGAGCTCGGGCTCTCCGCCGGGACCGTGGCCAAGGCGTACCGGCAGATGGAAACCCGCGGGATCATCGAGACGCGCGGCCGGAAGGGCACGTTCATCGCGCAGGGCCGCGACGACCGGGAGGGCGCGGCGGCACGCGCGGCCGCCGCATACCTGGACGTGGTCGCGGGGCAGCTGCACTACTCACCCGAGGAGTGCATGGCGCTGGTGGAGCGGGCGCTGGACAGGCGCGCGGCGCGCTGAGGACCGGAGCGGGCACCCGGTCGCACCGCGAATGAAGGGGATCGCGCGACCGCGCCGGTGCGTGGCCGGCCGTGGTGCTGTGCTGCCTCCACTGTGCCGCTGACCCCACGCGGCCGCCCCCCGCCCGCGGGCACCCGTCCGGCCGCGCCTAGACTGGTGCCCCATGAAGTCCTTCGCAGCCCCCGCCCTGCTCGTGGTCACCGCCGTCCTCCAGGCCATGGGGGTCTACCCCTACGTGCAGGACGGCATCACGCTGGCCGGTCAGCTGCTGTTCCCCATCCTCTTCGCGCTCACGGCCATGTACCTCTCCCGCAAGGGGCGTCCCGGGGTCTTCGGCACGGCCCACATGCTCGTGCTGATCCTCGCGGTGGTGCTGGTGGTGCTCTCACTCGTGGGCATGAGCCAGCAGCTGCCGTACTTCTACCCCACGATGATCATCTACTACCTGGCGTTCGTGCTGCTGGTGGTGGAGTGCGGGCTGCGGATCGCCGGGCTGCCCAAGAAGGAGCGTCCCGCGGACCCGCAGCTCGACGACGACGCTCCCGCTCTCTGAGCCGGTGGTCACCTCCCGCTGCGCCCACTCCGCGCCCACGGCCGGCCCGCCCGTGGACACCGTGGTGGTCGCCGGTGGCCGCTCCTCCCGCCTCGGGGGAACCCCCAAGGCGCAGCTGCCCGTGGCGGGCGGCACCCTGCTCTCCCGCACCGTGGCCGCCGCGCTGCCCCTCGGTGCCGTGGTGGTCGTGGGGCCCGAGGATCCCACGCTGCCGCCCAAGGTGCTCTCCACTCGGGAGGACCCCCCGTTCTCGGGACCGGCCGCCGCGATGGCCGCGGGCGTCGTCGTCCTGAGGGAGCTGCCGGGGCGTGCATCCTGGACCGCAGTGCTCGCGTGCGACATGCCGGGCGTGGAGCGCGCGCTGGCGCAGCTGCGCGCGGCGGCCGGGCGGGCGGCGTCGGACGTGGACGGGGTGATGGCCCTGGGGGAGGACGGCCGGCGCGAGAACCTGGCCGTGGTGGTGCGCACCGCGGCACTGGAACGAGTGCTCTCACAGGTTCCCACGGCGGACGCGTCCGTGCGCTCCGTGTGGCGCCACCTGAGCTGGGAGGAGGTCACCGTGCCCGCCGGAAGCACCGCGGACGTGGATACGTGGGAAGATGTTCGCAGGCTCGACTCGTACTGATTCAGCACGCTGAGGAGACATGATGCCCGGACTTCCGCACCCGCACGATCCCGCCGCCCGCGAAGACCACGAGCAGTCGCAGAGCCGCGGCGAGGCCCCCGCACCCACCGTGCACTGGGCGTCCTGGGATGAGGCCCGCCGGATCGCGTACGGCATCCCCCAGCCGCTGCCCAACATCCTGCTGCCCCTCGCGCAGTGCCTCAAGGAGACCCTGGCGGAGTCCGTGACGGCCGAGATGCCGGTGCCGCACTACGCCACCGCCGCGGCCGACGGCTGGGCCGTGGCCGGTGAGGGTCCGTGGCGCATCCGCACCCCGCAGCCCGCCGAGACCGACGAGCGGCTGCTGCTGACCCTGCCGCCGGACAAGCGCATGCTGCCCGTCGTGGAACTCACGCCCGGCGAGGCCACCCACGTGGACAGCGGCGACGCCGTCCCCTACGGCACCCGCGCGGTGCTCGAGGCCCACCGCGGCCACGTGGTCCCCGCCGATCCCACCGCCGAGATCCCCGAGGGCACCGAGCATGGGCGCAAGGCCGTGGAGGGCGACACCCTTGAGGACGCCACCCCCGCTGCCACCCTGGTGAAGAACCAGGACGTCCGAGCCGTGGGCGAGGAGATCCAGCAGGGGGACCTGCTGCTGCGCGCGGGCCGAAGGCTCAACCCGGTGCACCTGGGCCTCGCGGCGAGCGCGGGCCACGACATGCTCCCCGTACGACGTCGCCCGCGCGTCACCGTGCTGCTCGGATACGCCAACGTGGTGGAGGACGGCATCCCGGGCCCCGGAGAGGTGCGGGACTCCCTGAGCCTGCAGCTGCCCGCGGTGCTGCGGGAACTGGGCGCGAACGTGGACCAGGTGCGCCGCGTGGCGGACGGCTCCGATGGCATGGTCAACGCACTCACCGAGTCCCCCCTGGGTGCAGGCTCCCTGCTGGACGCCCGCGCCGAGATGGTGGTCACCACCGGTGGCACGGGCCACGGCGAGGACGACCACGTCCGCCAGGCCCTCGAGGAGCTGGACGCCCACCTCATCCTGGACGGGGTGGCCCAGGAACCCGCTCACGGTGTGATCCTGGCGAAGCTCCCGGAGGACGGCCCCGTGGTGCTCGCACTGCCGGGCTCGCCCCTGAGCGCGATGACCGGGCTGCTCACCGTGGGCCACGCGCTGATTGCCGGGGCCACCGGTGAAGGGCTGCCCACCACGCGCCGGATCACCGCGGGACGCGCCCTCGAACCTCTGGGGCGCACCCGGGTGATTCCCGCCTACCTCCAGGACGGCCGCGTGATCCCGGAGCCCACGGTGGGCCCGGCCATGCTCTCCGGGCTGGCCCACGCGGACGTGCTGCTGGTGGTCCCGGAGGACGGGATGCAGCCGGGCCAGGACATGGAGGCCATCCCGCTGCCCTGGCGGGCGTGAGCGCGGGCGGGCACGGATCGTACATGCGCTCCGGTCTCGTGCGTGGCACGTGCTGTGAAGTGGAGTAAATGCAGCAGGACGGGCCTCAGCATGCTTTTACTCCACTAGGGAGCGCCGAGATCCCGCGCCGTTGCCGAGCGCCGGGGCGTCCCGCCGGTCACGCCGTCAGGAAGTACGTGATCGCCCCCACGATGAACGTCAGGGACGCAAGCAGCGCGCACGTGAGCTCCAGCAGGATTCCCACTCCCATGGCCTTGGCCGCCGCCCAGGAACTGGCCAGCGCGGTGTTGAGGTTGCGGTTCCGCACGGTCTCGGAGAGCAGCAGCCCCACCAGGAACCCCACGAACAGGCCCACCACCGGGATCACGAACATCCCGACCACGGCACCCACCACCCCGAAGAGCAGCGTGCGGTTGGGGATCTCGCGGCGCCTGAGCCTGCTGCCGGTGAGCACCAGGCTCGAGGACATGCCCGCGATCAGCAGTGTTCCGCCCAGCGCGAGCACCACCCATCCCTCCGGTGCCTGCACCACGAACGCCCAGATCACCAGCCCGATCAGCGCCACGATGGATCCCGGCAGCACGGGGAACACGATCCCCACGCAACCCACGGCGATCAGGAGCACGGTCACGACGGTGGCAATGATGTCTGCGGTCACCGGTCCATCGTACGGTGACGGACCCGCGCACGACGCCGCTCCCCCACCGGGGCGGTGAGGTCCGGCCCTCGCCGCTCGCCTGACCACCGGGCCACCTCCCCCGGCCGCCCGTGCTCCGGACGTCCGCACCGGTCGGTCGCCAGCACCTGCCGGGCGCACGACCGTGCCCCCGCCGCCCGGCACACGAGGTGCAAGAGGCTGCGGGGGCACGGTGCGGCGTCGACGGGCGGGGCCGACGGCCTGGGATCAGCCCGCGAGCGCTCCGCGCAGGGTGCGCAGCGCCACGGACAGGGCCGCGAGCTCGCCCCCGGCGTCGTCACCGGGCATGGACTCGATCTCGTCCAGGACCTCGCGCAGCCGCTCGAGCCGGTCCGCGTTCTCCTGCTCCCACGCCTGCACCTTCTGCTGGGCGTCCTCCCCCGGGGACTCGAGGGCCTGGGCGGCGAGCGCCACGAGGGTGGAGTAGAGGTCCTCGCGCATCGCGATCCGCGCCATGTTCTCCCACCGGGTGCTCTGAGGCAGCGCGCTGATGCGGTTGAGCAGGTTCTCCAGCCCGTAGCGGTCGAACAGCGCGAAGTACACGCGCGCGATCATGAGCACGCTCACGCCGTTCTCGTCGGTCACGGCCTCGTCCGGGGACGACGACGCCGCACCGTCACCGCCCGTGGCCACGTCCGTGATGCCCTGGGACTGGGCGAGACGGGCGACGTCGAGCAGCGCGAACGCGTCGAGCAGCTCGGCCCACTCCACGGCGAGGTCGCGGGGAACCCCGTGGCGCTCGGCGAGCTCGGCCTCGGCCTGGGTGCGCTCCTCGGACTCCTCGCCCATGAGGTGCTGGGAGCCGAAGCGCAGCGCCACGATGGGCCGGTACATCTCCACGAGCTCCTGGATCCCGCAGTCGGTGTCCTGGCGGTGCAGGAACCAGCGGACCACGCGGTCCAACAGCCGCCGCATCCGCAGCGACATCCGGTTCCACAGCTCGAGGGGCACGTCCGCGTCCAGCTGGGCGTGGCGGGAGGCGTAGCTCTCGAGCTCGAAGATCTCCATGGCCGCGGTGAACGCGCGGGCCACGTCCGCGAGGTCCGAACCGGAGTCGTCCACCACGCGGTACGCGAACGCGATCCCGCCGTAGTTGATGATCTGGTTGGCCACCACGGTGGAGATGATCTCCTTGCGCAGCGGGTGGGTGTCCAGCTCGCCGTCGAAGCGCTCCCGGATCTGGGCCGGGAAGTACTGGGACAGCGTGCGGTGGAACCAGGGGTCGTCCGCGAGGTCGCTGTCCACGAGTGCCGCGGAGAGCTGGATCTTCGCGTACGCCGTGAGCACGGAGAGCTCCGGTCCGGTCAAGGGCTGGCCCTGGGCGGCGCGCTCGCGCAGCTCGGAGTCGGAGGGCAGGAACTCCAGCTCCCGGTTGAGGTCCGCGGTGTCCTCGAGCCAGTGCATGAGCCGGATGAACATCTCCGTGAAGGAGACCCCGCGGGCGCGCTCGGTGGTGAGCAGCACGTTCTGGGCCACGTTGGTGCGCAGCACCAGCTCCGCGACCTCGTCCGTCATGGACTCGATGAACTCCGCACGCTCGTCCGCGGAGAGCAGCCCCGCCTGGACCATGCCGTCCACGAGGATCTTGATGTTGACCTCGCGGTCGGAGGACTCCACGCCGCCGGAGTTGTCGATCGCGTCCGTGTTGACCAGGATCCCGTTCAGCGCGGCCTCGATGCGGCCCAGCTGGGTGGCTCCCAGGTTGCCGCCCTCGCCGATCACCTTGACGCGCAGGTCCTCGCCGTTGACGCGGATGGCGTCGTTGGCCTTGTCCCCGACCTCCTGGTTGGTCTCGGTAGAGGCCTTCACGTAGGTGCCGATGCCGCCGTTGTAGAGCAGGTCCGCGGGGGCCAGCAGCACGCGGCGCACGAGCTCCTGCGGGCTCATGGACTCGACGTCGTCCTCGATGCCGAGGGCCTCGCGCACCTGCGGGGTGAGGGGCACGGACTTGTCGCGGCGCGAGTACACGCCGCCGCCCTCGGAGATCACGCTGCGGTCGAAGTCCTGCCACGAGGTGCGCCCGGCGGTGAACAGCCGCTCACGCTCCTTGTAGGAGGCCGCGGCGTCCGGGGTGGGGTCCAGGAAGATGTCCCGGTGGTCGAACGCGGCGATCAGGTGGATGTGCTCGGACAGCAGCATGCCGTTGCCGAACACGTCGCCGGACATGTCCCCCACGCCCACCACGGTGAACGCCTCGGACTGGGTGTCCACGCCGAGCTCGAAGAAGTGGCGCTTGACGGACTCCCACGCGCCGCGGGCGGTGATGCCCATGGCCTTGTGGTCGTAGCCCACGGACCCGCCGGACGCGAACGCGTCACCGAGCCAGAAGCCGCGCTCCAGGGAGATCGCGTTGGCGGTGTCGGAGAACGCCGCGGTGCCCTTGTCCGCGGCGACCACCAGGTAGGAGTCGTCGCCGTCGCGGCGCACCACGTTCTCGGGGTGCACCACGGTGTCCCCGGCCTCGCCGGAGGTCTCTGCCGGCCCGCTCGCGCCGCCCTCGGAGCCCGGGGTGGCGTCCCCGCGGGACGACGACGCCGTGTCCTGCGCGGTCCCGCCGGTCCCGTCCTGCGCGGCGCCCGTCTCGGTCTCGCGCTCGATGTTGTCGGTGACGTCCAGCAGGGAGGCGATGAACAGCTTGTAGGCCTCCCGCCCCTCGGTCAGCCAGCCCTCACGGTCGGTCGCAGGGTCCGGCAGCTGCTTGGGGAAGAACCCGCCCTTCGCACCCGTGGGCACGATCACCGCGTTCTTGACCATCTGCGCCTTGACCAGGCCCAGCACCTCGGTGCGGAAGTCCTCGCGCCGGTCGGACCAGCGCAGACCGCCGCGGGCCACCTGACCGAAGCGCAGGTGCGTGCCCTCCACGCGCGGGGACCACACCCAGATCTCGAAGGCCGGGCGCGGCTGCGGTGCCGCGGGGATGGCCGCCGGGTCCAGCTTGAACGCCATGGTGGGCCGACCCTGGAACACGTTGGTGCGCAGCGTGGCCGTGACCACGTCCGCGAGTGCACGGAACAGCCGGTCCGCGTCCAGGCTGGGGACCTCGTCGAGCACCCCGGCCAGGCGCTCCAGGGCGCCGTTGCGCGCCTCGTCGCGGGCGGCGTCGTCGTCCGTGAAGCGGGAGGGATCGAAGCTCGCCGAGAACAGCTCCGCGAGCTCGTAGGTGGCCCGTGGGTAGTCCACCAGGGTGTCCGCGATGAACTCGAACGAGTTGGGGTAGTTCAGCTGCAGCAGGTAGCGCACGTAGGCGCGCATCACGGCCACGGTGCGCCAGCCCATGCGCTCGGTGAGCACCAGGCGGTCCAGGCTGTCGGACTCCGAGCGGTTGGAGAGCACCGCGCACAGGGTGTCCTCGATGAGGTCCTCCGTCTTGGCGTCCTCGGGGCCCTGCGGGTCCACGCCCTCGGGCAGCTCCACCCCGAAGTCGTAGAGCTGGAACTCGCGCCCGTCCGCGGGGGTGACCGTGTAGGGGCGCTGGTCCAGCACGGTCAGGCCCATGTTGTGCAGCAGCGGCAGCAGCTCGGTGAGGGACAGCGCCTGGGTGAGGTAGATGTTCAGCCGGACCTGGCCGTCCGCGGTCTGCGCCACGCGTACCTCGGCGGGCAGGTCGGGGTCGCGGCCCCACAGCTCCTCGCAGCGCTTGAGGTCCTGGATGGCCTCCTCGATCTCGTAGTCCTCGCGGTACGAGCCCGGGAACGCGTTCTCCCACACGGGGCCCAGCGCGTCGGCCTTCTCGTCCTCGAACTCCAGGCCGATCGCCAGGCCCAGGGACTCGGGCCAGGAGCGCACCGCGGCGCGCAGGCGGGCCTCGAGGGCCTCGTGGTCGAAGTCCCGCACCTCGCCCGTGTAGGGCAGCCGGATGCGGAAGAACAGGCGGGCCAGCGAGGAGGAGGTCAGGCGCACCTCGAAGTCGATGGCCTCGGCGTCGAAGACCTCAAACAGCTGGGTCTCGATGCGCTGGCGCACCGAGGTGTTGTAGCGGTCCCTGGGCAGGAACACCACGGCGGACATGAAGCGCCCGAAGGTGTCCTGGCGCAGGAACACGCGGGTCTGGCGGCGCTCGTTGAGCCCGAGCACTCCGCCCGCGGTCTCGTGCAGCTTCTCCGCGGACATGTGGAACAGCTCGTCCCGCGGGTAGTCCTCGATGATGCCCATGAGGTCACGGGCGGAGTGGGAGTCCGGGAGGAAGCCGAAGCGCTCGACCACCCGCTGCACCTTCTCGCGCACCAGCGGGGTCTGCTGCGCCGGGACGGAGTAGGCGCGGCGGGAGAACAGCCCGAGGATCAGGTACTCGCCATCCACGTCCCCGTTCTCGGCGAAGGTGCGCACGCCGATGTAGTCCAGGTACTCGCGGCGGTGGATCGAGGAGCGCCGGTTGGCCTTGGTCACGAACACCACCTGGTGGTCCCGCGCGTGGGCGCTGCCCAGGCCCGTGAGCTTCTGGGCGTGGCCCTCGGTGCCCTGCTCCCGCAGCAGCCCCAGGCCCGTGTCCGGGCGCGAGTGCAGCACGGCGTCCTCGCCGTCCGCCTCGAGGTCGTAGCGCTTGATGCCCATGAACACGAAGTTGCCGTCGCGCAGCCACTCCAGGAACTCCTGGCACGCGCCCACGTCCGGCAGCCGGGAGCCGTCCTCGAAGGTGAGGTCCTTCAGGGGCGCGAGGGAGTCGGCGATGCGCTGGGTCTGCTCCAGCATGGCCTCCTGGTCCTCCGCGATCCGGCGCACGTCCGCCACGAGGGCCTCGATGTGGCGTGCGAGCTCACCGCGGGCCTGCTCGTCCAGGGAGCGGTGCAGCTCCATGCGGATCCAGGACTCCACGGCGGTGTGGGAACCCCCGCCGGCGGTGCCGCCCACGAGCTCGTCCGTGATGGGGATCGAGGTGGTGTCCCCGGAGGAGACCGCGGAGATGTTCGGGACCTCCCCCAGGGAGCTCAGCACGTCCTCGGAGTCACGCGCGGCGAGCAGCAGGGGGTGCAGCACGAGCTTGGCGCCACCCCAGTTGGCGGCGATCTCCGTGGTCAGCGTGGACACCAGGAACGGCATGTCCGTGGTGACCATGTACAGCACGGTGTCCCCGTGGTCCTCCCGGACCTCGATGCACAGCTCGTCCGGGCGCCGGGTCCGCCCGATCTCCCGGTGGGTCTCCGCCCGTTCCGTGAGCACCTGCTGGTCCGCGCCCGCCATGTCCGCGTCCGGGACCGAGCGGTAGTACTCGTTGAGCCACGCCTGCTCTGCGCTCCATCGCGGCCGCTGCCACACCGTGGGGATGGCCTGGGTGGTGGCTTGAGGAGAGGTCACTGCTGCATCACGCCTTAGCTGTCGTTGAGTTGGAATGTCACTCCACGGCGTGGCTCGTGATGCCCTGTGGGGCACGGCGCACAGACCTCTGCCGGACCGCTCGCCCCGGAACCCATGACGTCTGCGCAACCCACGGCCACACTGCCGCATGTTCCACCACCATAGGACCCCGCGAGCACCGGGACCAGATGCGGCGCGTGTTCGCACGAGCGTTGCACGGTCCTACACTCGTGCGGTCACGGTTTTGCCTTCGCACCCCGCCCACCGCGCCGGTGCGGGCACCCGCGGCCCACGGCCGAGGCACGGCCCGCCCCCACGACAGAGAGCCGAGCAGCCATGACTAATGTGAAACCAGTGGACGTGGTGGCGGACGCCGTCACCGCCGGGGAGGCCAAGGCCACGGCCCCCTCCGGCGCCCTCGTGCTGCGCGGTGTGCTGGGCGGCGCCGTGCTCGCGGCCACCACCTCGTTCGCGGTGTCGGCCACCGTGAGCTCCGGCTCGCCCGTGGTGGGTGCCGTGCTGTTCCCGGCCGGGATCACCATCGTGATCCTCATGGGCATGGAGCTGGTCACGGGCGGCTTCGCCCTGACCCCCATGGCCGCCGTGCGCGGTCTGGTGCCGTGGTCCGCCGTGGCCCGGTACAGCCTCACGGTGATCGCGGGCCACATCATCGGTGCCGCGGCGTTCGCCCTGCTCTACGCGGGCGTGCTCACCGGTTTCGGCTCCCACGACGCCGGCGCGCTCGGCCAGAAGTTCGTGGACACCGCGCAGGCCAAGACCACCGCGTACGCCGCCCTGGGCGGGGCGGGCATGGCCACCGTGTTCGTCAAGGCGGTGCTGTGCAACTGGCTCGTGTGCCTGGGCGTGTTCATGGGCATGGTCTCCAAGGACACCATCGGCAAGATCGCCGCCATCTGGCTGCCCATCATGGCGTTCTTCGGGCTGGGCTTCGAGCACGCCGTGGTCAACTTCTTCATGATCCCCATGGGCATGCTGCTGGGCGCGGACGTCTCCTTCGGGGACTGGTGGCTGTGGAACCAGGCCCCCGTGCTCGTGGGCAACTTCGTGGGCGGATTCGTCTTCACGGGCCTGGCCCTGATGCTGGCCCACCGCCCCGCACGCTCCGCAGCCCCGGACCACGACGCCGCTGCCGCGCCCGCCGCACCCGCGTCCGGTTCCGGTTCCGCCAGCTAGCTCCACCGCTGAGAGAGGGGCCGGGGCACCGCTCCCCCGGAGGGCACCTCCCGCTGAGGCAGGAGCACGCCGCCGTGCGTGCTGCGGACCGCGGAAGAACGGAGCAGGGCCCTCGCACTCCACGGTGCGAGGGCCCTGCTCACGAACGGGCCTCCGACGGTCGGGGCCGTCAGCGGGCGGCCAGCACCTGCCCCGCGGTGACGGTGAGCACCTGGCCGTTCTCGAGGCTCGGCAGCTCCGTACCCAGGATGCGGTCCACCGTGAGGCGGATCAGGGTGCCGTGGGCCACCACCATCACGTGCTGGCCCGGGTGGTCCTCCAGGATCCGGCGCAGCACCGCGAGCCCGCGCTGCACCACGTCCTCGGTGGCCTCGCCGTGGCGGTCCATGATGGCGTGGCGCTCGTCGTCCGTGGTGCCGGTGCAGTCGTAGCCCTCGGCGTCGCCGAAGGAGCGCTCCACCAGCTCGTCGTAGGTGCGGGACAGGGGCAGCCCGATCTGCTCGCCGATGATCTCGGCGGTCTCCTTCGCCCGCATCAGCGGGGAGGAGACCAGGGCGTCCCAGTGCTCGCCCGACGCCGCCAGCTCCCGGCCCACGGCCCGGGCCTGCTCGCGGCCGGTGTCGTTGAGGGGGATGTCGGAGCGGCCCTGCAGCCGGCGCTGCAGGTTCCAGTCTGTCTGGCCGTGGCGGATCAGGGTCAGGGTCGTATCACTCACCCGTCCAACCTACCCCCGGGCGGGTGGTGCTTCGCACCGACCGTGGCACCCGCCGTCAGAGCCGCACCACACGGTGCAGAGGTACCCCGGCAATGGGTCGGGTGCGTCCCGGGGCCCGGTGCCGCCCCGGACGCGACCCGGCGGCCGCCCTCCCCCGGGACGTGTCTTGGGAGACGACGTCGCCCTGGGCGCGCTCAAAGGGATGTCATCGCCCTGTGTGCACCCCGGAAGGCGACGGCGCCTCGGAACCGGGCCGGGCGGCGTCGTCGTCATGCTCAGGAGCGGGGAGCGTCCTGGGTCTCGATGTCCACGCGCTCCTTGCGCAGGGTGTCCTCGACCACCTCGGTGTGCTCGACGCGCTGGGCCACGAGCCGCACCCGCTGGTACGGCACCCGGACGGTCTGCACCACGGGCTCGGAGCGGTACAGGATGACCTCGTCCTCGCCGAGCGGCAGCTCCCGCCCGGCCAGGAACGCCTCGCGCTCCTCGGCCGTGATGGGCGTGCGCACCAGGTCCGGCTCCTCGGACGCGACGGTGACCTCCTGGCGCACGGGCTCGGTGACCACGTACTTGCGCAGCCGCGCGCGGCCGGTCTCCTGCTGCTCGCGGTCGATCACCAGCCGCTCCTCGTGGCGGACCACGGAAGCGTGCTCGTCGTGGACTGCCGCGTGGCGAGGATCGCGCGGGTCCTGCCCCGGCGCGGTGTGCTGTGCTGCCATCCTGACCTCCTGGGAGAGTGTGGATCTGAGATTATCAGCCGGTTTAGTGGTGCGGCGTAGCATGAGGGCACCTCGACCCGGCACGGAAGGACGAGCTGATGAGCTACTCGGACGACGGAAACGGCTTCTTCACGCAAGCCCTGGACGCTGAGGACCGCGGTGACCACGTCCTGGCGGAGACAGCGTACCGGCAGGCGATCGAGCTCTTCCAGGAGTCCGGCCCCGCGGACCGCGAACTCGCGGCGTGCCACTACAACCTGGGCCACATCCACATGCTGATGGACCGCACGAGCAAGGCGGTGGCGGAGTACCAGCGGGCGCTCGAGCACTTCGCGCGCCTCGAGGGCAGCGGCCGGCACAGGGCCCGGGCCCACCTCATCCTGGGTTCGCTGCTCGTGGAGACCGGGGACCTGCACGGCGCGGAGACCCAGCTGCTCGACGCCCTCGGGCAGTACCTGGACGCCCCGCACGAGCCGCGGGACCAGGCGGACTGCTACATCAACCTCGCGCGGGTCTACCGCGAGACCCGCCGCCACGCGCAGGCGGTGACCGCCTACAACCGCGCGGTGGACTTCTACGAGCAGGAACCGGACTCGTTCCGGGACCGCTCGGACTGCTTCACGGAACTGGGCGCGCTCTACGAGGGCACCGGTCAGCTCGACGAGTCCGCCGCGGCCTTCGCCGAAGCCGCCCGGCTGCGCCGCGCCGCGGAGCGCCAGAGCGGACGCGGGTGAGCTCCCCGCTGGTCCTCGGGTGCATGGGCCTGGGCGGCTCCTGGGGCCAACGGACCGTTCCTGCGTCCCAGTATGACGCCGCCCGTGACGCCCTGTACGCCGCCCACCGGGCCGGGATCACGCTCTTCGACCACGCGGACATCTATGTGGGCGGGGACTCGGAGACGGTCTTCGGGCGCATCATCGCCGAGGACGCCGTGCTGCGCCGGGCCGTGCGGGTGCAGACCAAGTGCGGCATCCGGCTGCCCGGCAGCACCGCACCCGATGACGCCCCCGCCCACTACCGCCTGGACCGGGACACCATCCGCTCCTCCTTCGAGGGCTCACTGCGCCGGCTCGGCGTGGACCGGGTGGAGCGGCTGTTCGTGCACCGCCCGGACCCGCTCACTCCATGGCGGGAGACCTCCCGGGCCCTGGACGAGCTGCACCGGGAGGGGCTGATCGCCTCGGTGGGGCTCTCCAACGTGACCACGCAGCAGGTGCTCGGGCTGCGCGGCCACCTGGAGACACCCGTGACCGCGGTGCAGCTGCAGCTGAGCCTGGCCCACCGGGACTTCGTGGAGTCCCAGGTGCTCGCCAACCACCCGGACGGCGCCCACGTGAGCTTCCCCGAGGGCCTGCTCGAGCTCTGCGACGCGGAGGGCATCGAGGTCCAGGCGTGGGGTGCTCTGGCTGGCGGCCGCTACTCGGGAGCCACCGAGCCCTGGCGACCCGCGGCGGGCCCCCGGGGTGCGGCGTCGTCCCCTCCGGGATCCGCACCTCCAACGGAACGCCCCGACGAGGGCGCCACGCCGGAGCAGCGCACGAGCGCGCTCGTGCAACGGATCGCCGAGCGCATGGACGTGCCCGCCGAGGCCGTGGTGCTCGGGTGGCTGCTGCGCCACCCGTCCGGCATCCGCCCCGTGATCGGCACCATGGACCCGCGGCGGATCGCGGCGAGCGCCCTGGCACCGCGTGCGGCGCAGCTGATGACCCACGAGGACTGGTACGGCCTGTGGACCGCCGCGAGGGGCCGGCCGCTGCCGTAGCCGCGCGGCGTGCGGCCCGTCCACCGTCACCGAACGGTGATGATTCGGTGCTTGTCCGTCCCCCGGTGCAGGGATATTTTCATGTGTGAAGAGGGCGCGGCGGGCTGCCGCGAGACCGATCAGAGAGATGACGCGCATGGAGCACGACTGGCTCACCCGTATGCCGGGGCACCCCGTGTGCCGCCCCGAGCAGTTCGGCTACCGCACGGACCTCGGGGTGCTGGACGCCCCGGCCGGAGCCGCGATAACCGTGGACGAGCTCACCGAGGCGCAGCTGCGGGTGGGCCCGGGCCACCACCAGTTCGTGGTCAGCCACGCCGGGCGGCGCTGGGTGGAGACCGTGGGGGTGTTCGAGGAGGACACCGCCCGGCTACCCGTGCTGCGCAGCATCGAGCGGCCCTCGCCCTTCGCCGAGCAGGTGGAGGTGGGCTGCACCGTCACGGAGCACTCCCCCCGAGGGCTGCGCAAGGAGCTCGAGCGGATCCGCACCACGCTGGAGCAGGCGCCGCTCGCGGTGTGCGTCCAGGACACTGAGGAGCCCGCGGCGGTCACCGCGGCCACGTGCCACCCGGACCCGGAGTCCCACACCCTGATGTGGTGGACGTGGCGCGTGCTGCCGGAGTGCGGGGCGATCCTGCGCATGCGCGCCGAGCTGCAGCTGAGCACCGCACCGGACCTCGCGGCCTGACGCGCCGCGCCCGTCCGCGCGCCTGTCGGGCCCAGCGCACGGGCCGCCTGGGCGGCCTTGCGCACCGCGCGCCGTTCCCCATGGGGTGGCCGTTCCCGAGGGCGTCGGCGCTGGACGCGGTGGGCGGCGCCCCGGCCTCAGAAGGGCGAGGGCGCGGTGTGGGGCTCCAGCAGCTCCCGCTGCTCCCGCGTGAGCCGCAGGACCGTGCGGGACTCGGGGATGAAGAACGCGAGCTGGGTCTGGGCGCGCACGCACGCGGCGCAGTCGTGGGCGTCCAGGATCTCGAAGCCCAGCACCAGGGTGGCGGCCTTCGCCGAGACCACCCACACGCGCACCTCCACCGGCACGTTGCGGTACTCGAGCGGACGCAGGTACTTGACGCGGTGCTCCGCGATCAGCGCCTGGGTGCCCTCGGGCAGCACCGAGAACAGCGGGATGCGCGCGGGCACCACCTGCTCCCCCGTGCCCACGGGCACGCCGAACGCCGCGATCCGGGCCTCCTCGAGCACCCGGATCACCTCCACGTTGTTCACGTGGCCGTACGGGTCCATGTCCCCCCAGCGCAGCGGAACCGGGCAGATCACGGCACGCTCGACATGTTCATTCGATCGCATGCACTGACTCCTTGCTGGGTGTTTTCCGTTCCACCCGCGGAACCGGCGGGCGCCGCGGTGCTGGATGAGATGATATCCGCGGCATTCTCGCCGAGCGCTCCCACCGAGAGGAACCACGTGGCCCCCACGCCCCCCGGGCACACCCCTGCGCTGCGACGGCGCTGGCCCCTCGTGGTGCTGATCGCGCTCGCGCTGCTGGGCACCCTGTGGCTCGCCGTGTGCCACGCCGTGCTGGACAGCCCCCGCGTGGACCCGCCCCGCAGGTCGGACGCGCTGCTGGTGCTCGGACCCCCGGACCCCACCCGCGTGGCCTTCGCCGAGGACCTCGTGTACAACCAGCACATCGCGGACACCGTGGTCTTCTCCACCCCGGACGCCCAGCCGTTCGACCCCCCGGAGATGGTGCAGTACTACACCGCCCGCTCCTTCTGCGCCCCGCACGAGGGGGTGGAGGTGCTGTGCTTCAAGCCCGACCCCTCCACCACGCAGGGCGAGGCCATGAAGCTGCGTGAGCTCGCGGAGCAGCGCGGCTGGAAGACCGTCACCGCCGTGACGTTCACCCAGCACGTGCCCCGCTCGAGGCTGATCCTCGAGCGCTGCTTCCCCGGGGAGCTGCGGATGTCCGCGGTGGACTTCAACATCTCGGGCAAGAACCTGCTGGTGCAGTACCTGCACCAGAGCGCCGGGTACGTGAAGGCCTGGCTCACTCCCGGCTGCGACCAGCAGCTGCCCTGGCACCCCAAGTCCGGGGACTGAGCCCGGACAGGGTGCGGGCGGCGTCGAGCCGATCCCGTGGGTCCGCGCCGGCGCCCCGCCACCGGGGACGCGCGGGGGCCGCGGCGCATCCGCCGCGTTCGCCGGTCTCGTGGCGCGCGCGAGCGCGCGGGCGGCATCGACACAGCGTCGAACCGACGGGCCCGGGGACGCTTATGCGGGTCGGAACCCGTTCCTAGCCTGGGGTTTTGCTTCTTCCCCGAGGTCTGGAAAGGACCACCCCATGCCCAGGACGCCCCGATGATGGGCCCCAGCCACGCCGCGTGCGGTGCCGCCGCGTGGGTTGCGCTCACCGGCACCTACACCGTGCACCTCGCGGACATCTCCTTCCCCGTGGGCCTCGGGCTGATGCCCGTGGGGGATCCCGGGGTGATCACGGGCGCGCTGATCTGCGCCGGGGCCGCGCTGCTGCCGGACCTCGACCACCCGGGTGGGACCGTCGCCCGCTCGCTCCCCCCGGTGTCCCGCTGGCTCGCCAGGGGGCTGAGCAGGCTCGCCGGCGGGCACCGCCGTGGAACGCACTCCCTGCTCGGGCTGCTGGTGGTGGTCCTGCTCGCCGAGCTCTCCCAGCGCGCCTCCGTGCCGGTGGGGGACGCCCTGCGGTGGCGTGTCACCGGGTCCGCGGCGCCCGGCGCGGTCGGGTCCGGGGCCGCGGGCGCGGTCGGTGACGCCGCGGCGTCGTTGCCCGGGCAGGTGTGGCCCCTGGCCGCGGTGCTGTCCGTGCTGCTGATCGCGTGCGCGGTCAAGGTGCTGGCGTTCGTCCCGGACCGCCTCGCCCACGCCAACTGGGTGGTGGGCATCCTGCTGGGTGCGTTCGTGGCCACCCACCCCCCGGGCGATCCGCGCTGGTTCGTGGTGGCCGTGGGGCTCGGGTGCGCCGTGCACATGCTCGGTGACCTGCTGACCACCCAGGGCATCCACCTGCTCTGGCCCCTGCGGGTGCCCCTTCCCCTGCCGCCGTCCCTCTACGCGCGCCGGTCCTTCGTGCGCCTGCCCGTGCTGGGCAACGCCGGATCCGCGCGCGAGGTGCTGCTGCTCGTGCCCGTGACCCTGTACGCGCTCGCGGGCCTGGCCTGCGCGGGCATCGCCTGGGTGGGGCTCACGGTCAGCATGTGAGGGACGACGCCGCCCTGCCCGGCACGCGGGCGGCGTCACCCCCGCGCCGGGTGCCCCGGCACCCCCGGCCGTGCCGCGTTCCGGGCCCTCGGACCCCGATTCGCCAACCCGGCCGGGGTGGGGTAGGCTTTTCGACGTTGCTCACGGGCGTACGCCGAGTGGGACAACGAGCGCGAGTGGCGGAATAGGCAGACGCGCACGGTTCAGGTCCGTGTGCCCGAGAGGGCGTGGGGGTTCAACTCCCCCCTCGCGCACCGCAGGAAGTCCCGTTCGACCGAGAGGTCGGGCGGGACTTTTCCATTCCCAAGCCGGTGCGCCCCGGGACTCCCGGTTCACGGGCGCGAGCGGACGCGGCGGGCCCTGCGCCGACCGTCCGGCGCCCGTGGCGCCCCGTCAGGAACCCTCCGACGGCTCGGCACCACCCACCTGCGCGAACAGCGGCAGCACACGGTTCTGGAAGTGGGTCTGCAGCACCACCACGCTGCGCGTGCGGTTCACGGCCCCGGTGCGGGCGATCGCGTCGATGACCCGCTGCAGGTCGTCGTTGGAGCGGGCCACCACGCGCACCATCACGTCATGGTCCCCCGAGACCGTGTACATCTCGATGACCTCCGGGATCTCCCGCAGGGCCTCACCCACGGGCACGTGACCCACACCCTGGCTGATCTCGATGGAGACGATGGCCATCACGGGATAGCCGAACCGCGCAGGGTTCAGGGTGGGCGCCATGTCCTGGATCACCCCGGCACGGCGCAACTTGTCCAGGCGGGACTGCACCGTGGGCCGGGCAACCCCCAGGGCCCGGGACGCCGCGAGCACCCCGATGCGCGAGTCCTGCGTGAACAGCTCCACGATCCGCACGTCGAGCTCGTCAATCTTCATCCCCGCTCCTCTGCTGACGACCCCAGCCGCCCCAAGCCCCGCGCGGGTTACGCGGGAGTCATTTTCGGGACGCGTGCCACCTGACACATTGTGCAGTGATCAGCGGTGCACCACCTGAGAACTGCGCATTATGATCAGTACACCATGTTCCGGTTGTGCACCCCCGTGTGCTGTGTCACTGTGACTGCCACCACAGATCCTGCAAGGAGTCCCACGTGACCACTCATTCCTCGGGGGACGCGGCCCGATCCGCCGTGTCCCTGCGCGCTGCGCTGCAGTCCCTTCCCCCCTACAAGCCGGGGAAGTCCGCGGCCTCGTCCGACGTGATCCAGTACAAGCTGTCCTCGAACGAGAACCCGTACCCGCCGCTGCCGTCCGTGCTCGACGCCGTGAACCAGATGTCCCCGGAGATGAACCTCTACCCGGACATGACCTGCCAGGCGGTCACGGAGGCCGTCGCGCAGCGCTGGGGCGTGGAGCCCTCCTCCGTGAGCTTCGGCAGCGGTTCCGTGGAGGTCGCCTCCCAGATCATCCGCGCTGTGTGCGACGAGGGGGACGAGGTCGTCTTCGCGTGGCGCTCCTTCGAGGCCTACCCCATCCTGGCGGGCCTGGCCGGTGCCACCGCGGTCAAGGTGCCCCTCACCGAGGACGAGCGCCACGACCTGCCTGCCATGGCTGCGGCCGTCACCGAGCGCACCAAGGTGGTCCTGGTGTGCACCCCCAACAACCCCACCGGCACCTCCGTGACCGCGGACGAGCTACACGCGTTCATGAAGCAGGTCCCCGAGCACGTGCTCGTGGTGGTGGACGAGGCCTACGTGCACTTCAACGTGGACCCGGCCGCCGCGCGCGGCATCGACTTCTTCCGCGAGTACCCCAACGTGGTGGTCCTGCACACGTTCTCCAAGGCCTACGGCCTGGCGGGGCTGCGGATCGGCTACGCGATCGCCCCGGCGTACATCAGCGCCGCGCTGCGCGCCGTGGCCATCCCCTTCGGCGTGACCAACCTGGCCCAGCAGGCCGCGCTCGCCAGCCTGGCCGCGGAGTCCGAGGTGGAGGAGCGGATCACCGCCCTCGTGGACCAGCGGGACCACGTGCACCGGCAGCTCACCGAGCAGGGCTGGGACATCGTGGAGTCCCAGGCGAACTTCGTGTGGCTGCGCACCGGCCCCCACACCACGGCCGCGGAGGAGATCTTCACCCGCCACGGCGTGATCGTGCGGGCCTTCGCGGACGAGGGGATCCGGGTGAGCATCGGCTCCCCCGCCGCGAACCAGACCTTCATCGTGGCCGCACAGGACGTGCGCGCCCACCTCGACGGGGCAACGACGCCCCGGAACCGGAGCTGACCGACACATGAGCACCACCACTCCCCGGCCGTCCGAGCACGCCCAGGACGCGTCCACCACCACCGTGCGCGGGCTCAAGCCCCGCCAGCTGACCATGATGGGCCTGGGCGGAGCGATCGGCGCGGGCCTGTTCCTGGGCAGCGGCAAGGGCGTGGCCGTGGCCGGGCCCGCCATCCTCGTCTCCTACATCGTGGCCGGCGCCCTCGTGGTGCTGGTGATGTGGATGATCGGCGAGCTCTCCGCCGCCAACCCCACGAGCGGCGCGTTCTCCGCGCACGCACAGAACGCGTTCGGCCCCGTGGCCGGCTACACCGTGGGCTGGTTGTACTGGGTGCAGCTGGCCGTGGTGACTGCGGCGGAGGCCAACGGCGCCGCCACGATCCTCACCGGCATTCTGGGTGAGAGCCTGGCCGGGATCGCCGTGCCGCCCACCTGGGTGCTGAGCGTGGTCTTCATGGCGGTCTTCACGGTCGTCAACATGTTCGCGGTGAGCAAGTACGGCGAGTTCGAGTTCTGGTTCGCGTTCCTCAAGGTGGGCGTGATCCTTGCGTTCCTGGTGGTGGGCATCCTCATGCTGGTGGGGGTGGTCCCCGGCCACGAGGGCGGGCTGTCCAACTTCACGGACTTCGCCCCCACGGGCATCGCCGGGGTGGGCGCCGGTCTGCTGATCGTGATCTTCGCGTTCGGCGGCACCGAGATCGTGGCGATCGCCGCCGGCGAGACCGCGGACCCGCAGAAGAGCGTGGCCACCGCCATCCGCACGGTCGCCTGGCGCATCGTGCTGTTCTACATCGGCACCGTGTTCATCATCGTGGCCATCCTCGAGCCCTCCCAGGCGGACGCCCCCGAGGGCCCATTCGCGGCCGTGCTCAACGTGGCGGGCCTGCCCGCGGCGGGCAGCATCATGGCCCTGATCGCGGTGTTCGCCCTGCTCAGCGCTCTCAACGCCAACATCTATGCCGCTTCGCGCATGATGCACTCGCTGGCCCAGCGCGACTACGCCCCGGCCGCCATCAAGCGCACGGCGAGCAACAACGTGCCGCGCCGCGCCGTGCTGCTCACGGTCTCGTTCGGCTTCGTGGCGAGCATCCTGGAGGCGATCTTCCCGGGCAAGGTGCTGGACACGCTGCTGTCCATCGTGGGCTCCACGATCATCATCATCTGGATCTCCGTGGCCGCCTCCCAGATCACGCTGCGCCACCGCCGCGAGCGCGAGAACCCGGGCGTGCGCTCCACCACCTACCGGATGCCGCTGTTCCCGTTCCTGTCCTACCTCACGGTGGCGCTGCTGGTGCTGATCGTGGTGGTCGCGATGTTCGACCCCGCCACGCGCACCCAGCTGCTGCTCACCATCACCGCCACCGCGCTGATCGCCGTGACCGGGATCTTCGTGACCCGCCGCACCAACCAGCCGGCGGCGGTCCACGCCGACGTCCACGAGTAGGAGCCGGGCCTGGGGCACGCACGACGCCGACGCTGCCGCGCCCCGTGAGCTGACCGCGGGCCCGACCGAAGTGGAGGAGCGCGCCTGACCACTGCTCAGGCGGGACGGGCAGTCGGGGGACCCCCGCTCGGAGCACACGATCCGGGTGCGGGTCCCCCGACTCTTTCCGCGTGTGGAGTCGGTGTCAGAACCGCGAGACCGTGATCTTTCCCGTGCTGCGTTGCCACGTGGCCACGTACCCGTTGGAGAACTTCTGGGCCGCTCCCCCGGACACGGCGTACTCGTCCGTCACGGGGTGCCCCCAGCCGTGCTCGTGTCCGGCCCTCTGCCACGCCGAGCCGATCCCCCCGGTCAGTTTGACCACGTGCGTTCCCGTGCGGGGGGAGTACATGGCGCGGAACCTGGCGCTCCCGTTCCGGAAGTCCTGGTAGGCCCCGCCCGGCAGGGCACGCTCCGCCATCACGGGGTAGCCCCATGCACGCTCCAGACCCGCCGCGCGGTACGCCGCGCCGATGCCACTGTCCCACTTCACCGGGTGGGCGCCGGTCTGCGGGCTCCAGTAGAAGGTCCAGTTGCGGGTGAAGCCCTGGTGCACCCCGCCGAGGTGGCCCGTGGACCTCTCCGGCGAGGTGGGATGGCCATAGACCGCGGCCCCACCCGTGGCGAGGTAGTCGGTGCGGATGGCGCCGCGCAGCCAGGACGCGGGCGGCGTCGCCGTCGGGGCGGCGGGCAGAGAGGCGAGGTCCTGGCGCAGCAGGCCCACGATGTCGTAGTCCTCGTGGTCCAGCCCCGGCAGGGTGGACAGGCGCGTGCGCGTGAAGCCGTCCACGGCATAGCGCTTCTGACCCGCCCGGGCGGCCTTGAGAGCGGACCAGGTGGGTGGGTTGGTGCTGCCGGGGCCGTCCTTCGACCCCACGTGCCAGGTGAGTGGCAGGCCGCGCACCGCCGCGCCGGGGGCGCTCTGCATGCCGTACGAGCCGCCCCCGCCGATGATCGTGGCACCTCCGCCCCGGATCCAGCTCTGCCGGTCCGCGAGCAGCTCGTACGTGATGAACTCGGCGCCGCCCGAGTAGCCGGCGAGCCACACGCGGGAGGTGTCCAGCCCGTGCCGGCTCGTGAGCGAGGCCTGGAGCGCTCGGAACCAGTCTCCGTTGCCGTCCGCGTCCTCCCACCAGGTGATGCCGTCACCGCGCGCATCGTGGTCCGGGGAGAGCGGGACCACCAGGACCATGTTCTTCTTCCGGGCCTCCGCGGCCATCGCGCGCAGCTCGGGCCCGTCGGGGCGGCCCACCCAGGAGCCCTGGGGTTTCATGTAGTCGCCGCCCAGGTAGTACACCACCCCCACCGCCTTCGAGCGGTCGATGCCGTCCGCGTAGAGGTGGTACGCGGAGGTCTTGCCCGCCGCGCTGAACGTCTGGTGGAACGCGGTGGTGGGCGCGATGGCACCCGCCCCGGTTGCCGCACCCACCGCGGGCGTCGCCGGGGCCTGCGCCGGAGGCTGGACCGGCGACGTCGTCGGCTGCGCTGGCGCCGGGACCGGGGTGCGCGCCGGGGCCGCCACAGCGGCCGGCGAACCGGTCAGGAGGGTCAGCAGAACCGCCGTGCTCGTGGCGGTCGCGGACGCGGCAAAGGAACGGGGGAAGGGCATGGGGGTGCTCTTTCAGGGGTGGGGGGAGTATGCAGTTGTGCCCCGTCCGGTCAGCTCCGCTCCGGACACGGCGAAAGCCGGGCACCCCGGGGGAAGGGGACCGGCCTCGCCACGATCATCTCACTGGTTCCGCAGACTCTGCACCACTGCGGTGGGCTGCTCCGCCTCCCTCTCCGAGAGCGACACCCCCCAGATCGTAGACCCGGCCCACGGCGAAGGTCTGACCCGTGTCCACGTGGCGAGCGCCGTCTTGCAACGGGACAGGGCCGGTGATGCTGAACCCGGAGCCGGGATCGCACAGGTACCGCACGCCCGCGAGGTCCACCAGGACGGTCATGTGGGTTCGTGCGCTCTGCAGGGACCGCACGCGGCCCAGGGCGCGACGCACCGTGAAGCCTGCGGTCTCCAGGGCGGCGGCGAAGAGCTGCGCGCGCTCGAAGCAGTAGCCGCCGCGGCGGCGCACCACAAGCTGGTCGAAGACCGTACCCGGGTAGTGGCCGAGCAGCACCTCCACGTTGCTGAAAGGGAACGTGAGAACGTGTGCACCTCCCCCGACGTCACGGCCCCTCGACCAGCAGCACCACCTGCAGCGCCACCGGCACCGCAATGATCCCGAGCAGCCCGACGCACACCGCAAGAGCCGGGCGCCCGGCCTTGGCTCCTGCCAGTCCTCCGAGCACTCCCACGAGGGCAGGAAGGAAGAACATCACGAACGGCCGCGGTGTCCCTGTGCCGTCCCAGTCGAGCAGCGCGAGGGTCAGCAGCACGACCAGCGGGATCGACGCGCGGGAGGCGAGCAACCACCCCCGCGATCCACCGCGCTGGTTGTCGTTCACGGCATACTCCTTCGTCTGCGGCCTCCGGTGCCCGGCCTGCAGATCAGCGCTCGTCCGGGCTCGTCGCCGCGGTGGATCCGCCGCTTTCTGCACGCTGTCCGGCGGTCGGGGTCGCGCCTGCCGTCGGCACCGTGCTCTCAGCCCCGGAGGGCGCGGTCTTGCGCCCGGGTTCGACGCCGCTCTCACCCTCGACTGCCTGGTCCTCGTGCTTCTTCCCGAAGGGCAGCACGTGGACGATGCCCACGATCACCGCGCCCCACGCGAGGCCCAGCAGGAACGAGAAGAACGTCTCCACCAGCCACGCCAGCACGGCACCCACTGCCGGGACGTGGTGGACGCCCTCGCTGAGGTGGTGCACCCACTCGTAGGGCAGGCCGAAGCCGAGGTTCGCCATGCCGGTGAGGATGATGTGCCCGCCCACCCAGAGCATCGCGATGACCCCCACCACGGAGATCACGGCGAGCACCTTGGGCATGGCCTTGACGAGTCCCAGACCGAACTTCTGGGCGCCCGTGGAGTCCTTGCGAGCCATGGCCACACCGATGTCGTCCATCTTGACGATGAGACCCACCACGCCGTACACACCGATGGTGATGAGGATGGCGACCGCGATGAGGATGACAGTGCGGGCCAGCAGCGGTTCGTGGGAGACCTCGTTGAGGGAGATGACCATGATCTCCGCACTCAGGATCAGGTCCGTGCGCACGGCCCCGGACACGATCTTCTTCTCCGCCCCCGGGCCGCGGTCCGGTGCGGGCTTCTCCTCCGTGTGCTGGCCCGGCGAGAAGTGCTCGATGATCTTCTCCGCGCCCTCGAAGCACAGGTAGGTGCCGCCCAGCATGAGCAGCGGGGTCAGCGCCCAGGGGGCGAACTGGCTGAGCAGCAGGGCCACCGGCAGGATGATCACGATCTTGTTGATCAGGGACCCGATCGTGATCTTTTTGATGATCGGCAGCTCCCGGTTGGGGGTGACCCCTTCCACGAAGCGGGGGGCGACGGCGGCGTCGTCCACCACCACGCCCGCGGCCTTGGCACTCGCGCGTCCGGCGGCCCCGGCGACGTCGTCCACGCTCGCGGCCGTGAGCTTGGCGAGCGCGGCGATGTCGTCCAGCAGTGCGGCAAGTCCAGCGGACATGCGGGTACCTCTTTCCGATCAGTCAGCGCGTGAATGTGTGCTCAAGCGTACGGGGTTGTCACCGACCTCCTCCTCAGCACCACCGACGGGGGCTTGCACCCACTACCACTGCGCGGAACCTTGATACCCCGGTTGTCCCGGCAGATGCCGGGACCTGGGCCGCGACTCGGCGAGTCAACCGAGGATCAACCCCTCCGGCAGTAGGGTGTAACCCAATTCACAGTAGTCCCGGAACCGGTTGACGCGGTTCCGGTTCGCCCCCACAGCAATGACAACCCCTGGAGGTACCCGTGGAGTTCGCGGAACGGCTGGCCGCCCTCGCAAGCAAAGTCGTGCACCAGAAATCGGCGCTCGAGACCGAGGAGGCGACTAAGAACGCGTTTGTCATGCCCTTCATCTCGACGATTCTGGGCTATGACGTGTTCAATCCGTCGGAGGTGGTTCCGGAGTTCACAGCGGACGTTGGCGTCAAGAAGGGCGAGAAGATCGACTACGCCATCGTCCAGGACGGCCAGATTCAGATGCTCATCGAGTGCAAGCACATCGGCTCGCCACTCTCGCTGGAGCACGCATCTCAGCTCTACAGGTATTTTGCGGTCACCAATGCGCGAATTGCAATCCTCACCAATGGTGAAAAATACCATTTCTACACGGACCTTGACGCGCCGAACCGCATGGATGCGAAACCGTTCCTCGTGCTCGATCTACTGGACATCGACACGACCCTCCTTCCTGAACTGCTCAAACTCAGCAAGACAGAATTCGACCTCGATTCGATCATCAGCGCTGCGGGAGAGCTGAAATACGTCGGACAGATCAAACGCGCGATCGCCGCCGAGTTCAAGGACCCCTCGGACGAGTGGATTCGCTTCTTCACGAACAGGGTCTACGAGGGTGCTTTCACCCAAAAGGTGCGGGAACAGTTCACGCCGCTGGTGAGCAAGGCGTCGCAGCAGTTCCTCAACGAGCAGGTGAACAACAGGCTCACTACCGCTCTCGGCGCCGGCTCCGTACCCCCTCAGCTACCGGCAGACGCCGAAGTCGCGGAGGAAATTACGAGTCAGGATGAAGTCGCGCGTGACCTGCAGGAAAGTCAGGACGACATTGTCACGACCGCAGAGGAGCTCACTGCTTTCAACATCGTGCGCGCCATTGTCTGCAACCAGGTCGACATGTCACGAGTTTCCTATCGCGACGCGAAGTCGTACTGCGCAATCCTGCTGGACAACAACAATCGCAAGACCATTGCGCGCCTGCACTTCAACCGGAGCCAGAAGTATGTCGGCCTGCTCGATGAGAACAAGGTTGAGACCCGGCACGCCGTGGACACGCTGGAACAGATCTACGACTTGAGTGACGAGCTGCGGGCCACGGTGACGAGGCTGAACGCCTGACGGGTGACGCGACTTCACTGAGATGCGGCCTTTCGCATCCCGCGTCTCAATCCGCCCCCAGCACCGCCACCAGGAACTCGCTGTCCTCCCGCCAGGGGCGGAGGTCCCAGCCCGCCAGGGTGAGCTGCGGGGCGAGAGCTGCCGCCGCGGCGTCGTCGAGGAAGTCCGCCACCGGGTACCCGCGGCCCGCCCCGAAGCCGATCACCGCGCGACCACCGTCCGCCAGGTGCGCGCGGAAGCCGCGCAGCACGTCCCGGCGGGTGCTCTCCGCGAGGAACGTCATCACGTTGCCCGCGCACAGGATGGCGTCGAAGCCGCCCCCGAGCTCGAGGGAGGCCAGCTCCGCGAGGTCCGCCACCCGGTAGTCCGGCCCCGGGTAGTCCTCGCGGGCGGCGCGCACCAGTTCGGGGTCCACGTCCACCGCGGTGACCCGGTGGCCCACCTCGTGCAGGTACCCGGCGAGCCGCCCGGCCCCGCACCCCGCGTCCAGGATCCGGGCGCCGCGCGGCACCATCGCGTCGACCAGCCGGGCCTCCCCCACGATGTCCTCGCCGCGCCGGGCCATGGTGCGGAAGCGGTCGATGTACCACCGGGAGTGCCCCGGATTCTCCGCCACCCGGGCCATCCACTTGCTCAGTTCCACCATGGGGCCAGGGTAGGCCGCTCCGCCACCGGACGACGCACCGCCCGCCCACCGGGCGCCGTCTGGCATGATGGAGCGCGTTCACCGGAAGCGCCGTGCGCCTCGCACGGCCCCCTCCGCACCCGCACCGGCCCGGTGCGGGCCCCACCCGAAGGAGCACCCATGGGCCTTCTGCTGGGCGCCCTCGCGGCGGTGCTCGTGGGCACCGTGCTGCAGCGCGTCTCCGGAACGGGGGTGGGGCTCGTGGTGGCCCCGGTGCTTTCCCTGCTCATGGGCCCGGGCGCCGGGGTGCTGGCCACCAACGCCGCGACCACGTGCTCGGGGTTGCTCATCACCCTGTCCGTGCGCCGGCTCGTGGAGTGGCGCCACGCCGCCGTGCTGGTGGGTGCGGCGGTGCCGGGGATCGTGGCCGGTGCGGTGGTGGTGCGCCACGTGCCTAGTGCGTGGCTGCAGGTGGCCGTGGGGGCGGTGGTGCTTGCTGGGCTGGGCATCACCCGGTTCTCCCCCGCCACGCCGTCCGCGTCCCGGAGGGCCACCGTGGTGCCCGCGGGCCTGATCGGCGGGTTCTTCAACGCCACGGCCGGGGTCGCGGCGCCGGCCATGGTCATCTACTCGCGGGTGACCCGGTGGGACCAGGTGCGTTTCGCGGCCACCATGCAGCCCGTGTTCATGGCCATGGGTGCGCTGTCCGCGGGCTCGAAATTCGCGGCCGGTGTGCACTTCTCCCTGCCGGTCCCCGCGCCGGTGGCTCTGGCCGCGCTGGTCCTCACCGTCCTGGCGGGCATAGCGGTGGGCACGTGGCTCTCCCGCCACATGTCCAAGGCCACCGCGCAGGGGCTGGCGATGGCGCTCGCGACCGTGGGCGGCGTCGTCGTCCTGGCGCGCGGCGCGCTCACCCTGCTGGTCGGCTGACCTCCGCCGACGACGCCGCCCGCGCGCCTGCCCTGCCGCGGCGCTTATATGCGCGTTCTGCAATATGTCGACTCGCTCCCCGACCGGCCGACACGCCCGGGCGCCTCGAAACGCGGGCGGGCCCGTGAGTACCATGGCGTTCTCCTGTGCCGCCGCTGGGAAACCCTCCCCGTGCCCTCCACGGACGCCGGAGTCCGCGACGGACCTTCCCCACGACCAGAGAGGTGGAGCGCATGTCCGCACCCTCGTCCCCGTCCGCCCCGCCACACGAGGAGGACGCCCCGGCAGCGGGCACACCCCGTGCGCTGCGCTGGATGGCCGCTCCCCCGGCGGCCCCGCGGCTGCCCGAGCAAGAGGTGGCGCGGCGCTATCCTCGGCTGCGGCTGCAGGTGTTCCTGGGGATCTTCATCGGCTACGCCGGGTTCTACCTGATCCGCAACAACATCTCGCTGATCGCTCCCCTGCTGCTGGCCCAGGGCACCATCAGCACCGTGGGGATCGGCATCATCGGCAACGCCGTGCTGCTGGCCTACGGCTTCTCCAAGTTCTTCTCCGCCACCATCTCGGACCGCTCCAACGCCCGGTACTTCCTGCCGATCGGCCTGGCGCTGTCCGCGGTGGCGAACCTGGTGGTCGCGTTCGTCCCGGCGGTCTCCGCGTCCGTGGCGCTGTTCGCCACCGTGATGTTCGTCAACGGCTGGGTGCAGGGCATGGGCTGGCCGCCGTGCGGGCGCGTGCTCGTGCACTGGTTCTCCACCACCGAGCGCGGCTGGAAGACCGCCATCTGGAACACCGCGCACAACGTGGGCGGCATGGGTGTGGGCGCACTGGCCGCCCTGGGCCTGGCGATCACCGGTGACTCCTGGCAGTCCGCGTTCTGGGTGCCCGCGATCGGCGCCCTGGTGGTGGCCGCCGTGGCCTTCGTGCTGGTCCGCGACCGTCCCGAGGCGGTGGGGCTGCCCCCGATCGAGGAGTACCGGGACGATCCCGCCAAGGTGGAGGCGGACCTCGGCGAGCTCGAGGAGAGCTCCTACTGGCGCATCGTGGTCAAGCACGTGCTGCTCAACCGCACCATGGTGTTCCTGGCCCTGGCCAACGTGTTCATCTACTCCCTGCGCTACGGCGTGCTCAGCTGGGCACCCACGTACCTCGCGGAGCACCACGGGATGTCCCTCGCGCAGGGCATCGCGGGCTTCTCCCTCTTCGAGCTCGCCGGGATCTTCGGCACCCTCGCGTGCGGCTGGGTCTCGGACAAGGTGTTCCACGGCAACCGCAGCTGGACCGGCATCACGTTCATGGTGGGCGTGGGCGTGTTCCTGGTGGCCTACTGGCTGGCCCCGGTGGGCACGCCGTACTGGCTGCTCATGGTGTTCCTGTTCTTCATCGGCGCGTTCATCTACGGCCCCGTGATGCTCATCGGCCTGCAGGCCCTGGACATGTCCGCGCGTCACGTGGCCGGCACTGCGGCCGGGTTCACCGGGTTGTTCGGCTACGTCTTCGGCGCCACCCTGGCCTCCACGGGCGTGGGCTGGGTCGTGCACGAGTTCGGGTGGGGCGCCACCTACGGGCTGCTCACCCTCTCGGTGGTCCTCACGGTGGTGCTGCTGCTGTTCGTGCTGCCCCGGGAGCGCCAGCTCATGGCCCACCACCGCTCCCTGAGCGGCTCGGACGCCCAGGACACCCGCCCCTGAGCCTGCCCGGGGTCGGACGGCGCACGCCCGTCGCGCCGTCCGGCCCCGCCCCCGCACCATCCCTCACCGCACCGCGGACGACGCCGCCCGGTCCGGTTCCGCACGCCGCGTCCGGGACCCCGGCCACCCCAGGATCAGAGGACATGACAGCACCGAGCGCCCCACGACCCTCGTTCACCGCCCTCGTCCGTGCCGAGGACCCCGCACGGCAGTGCTCCTGGCACGCCCGGGACACCGTGGCGGTGCTGGCCGTCCCCGCCATCTTCGCCGCGGGGTGGCTGGGCTCCGCCCTGGGGTCCTCCACCGTCCCTGGGCCCCACGGTCACGGCGCTCATCGAGGACTTCACGTTCCGCCACGCTCTGCTGCTGCGGCTGCCCGTGTGGGGCAGGGCCATGCCGGCCGCCGCGCTGGTGCTGGTCAACGCCCTGGTCTTCGGGCTGATCCACGTGAACAACGTCGACGGCCACTGGCTGCTGACCCTGTCCTACGCCGGCGCGGGCCTGGTGATGAACCTGGTGTACCTGTGGACGCGCAACATCTGGCCCGTGCTGCTCATGCACGCGCTGAACAACTTCCTGCTGGGCGGCCCGCTCACGGTGCTGCTCGTGAAGCTGCTCTCCGACGCCGTGGGCTGAGCCGCCCGCCCGGAGCGGCTCCGGCACGGCGGGCCCGGTGACGCCGCCGACCCAGGTCCCGGGCCACGCCCGCGCGGAGGCCCCACGGTCGACGACGCCGCACGCCCCCGTGACCCGCGCAGGGTCCGGGAGCGTGCGGCGTCGTTGCGTCGGGGTCAGGGGCGGGCGGCGTCGTTCGCCTCGAGCAGGTCGAGGTCGCGCACCTCGTGGCGGCGGCCGTAGGCCATGATCCCCAGGCACAGTGCGGCGATCACCGCGCCCGAGACGAACAGCCACGGGTAGCTGGTGAACTCGGAGACCAGGGCGAGCACCATGGGCACGAAGAAGCCGATGTAGGTCAGGGAGTAGAACACGGCGGTGAGCCCGGCGAGGTCGTCCGGGCGGGCGATCCGCTGGACCTCCTGCAGCCCGGACACCAGCACCAGCCCGTAGCCGCAGCCCAGCACCGCGGAGGCCAGCAGCACGAGGGCCAGGTTCAGGGTGGCCGAGGCCAGCACCGCGGCGAGCATTCCCAGGATCACCGCACCCATCCCCACGGCGAGGGAGCGGATGGAGCCGTCCCTATCAAGGCGCTTGCCCAGGGGCTGGATGAAGAACCCGAAACCCAGCCCCACCAGGCACATCAGCCCGGAGAAGGCGATGCCGTACCGGGGGCCCACCACGTCTGCCATGAGTGCGGGCAGGATCGCGTACGCGGAGGCCGCGCAGCCGAAGACCCACGGCGCGGAGGGCGCCACCACGAACCAGAAGCGGTGCTGCCGCGTGGCGGGGATCTTCAGGTCCGCCAGCAGCGGGCCGTGGGGGGCGGTGGCGTGGCGGGTCTCGGGAGCCCCGGCCACCAGGAACACGGCGGGCAGACAGATGAGCAGGTTGATCATGTACGGCAGAACGGTCTGCAGGGGCGCGAACTGCGCGAGGGCCGCGGCCGCCGCGGCCCCCAGGGCGAACCCGGCGGTCAGGGACAGCGAGGCCCGGCGGGCACCGGAGACCCGCTCCGGGTGCTCCTCGTAGGGCTTCTCCGACAGCTCCTTGATCCAGGAGGTCCCCACCGCCATGCCCAGGCCCAGGGCCAGACCGGAGAAGACCCGGCCCACGAACAGCACGAACAAGCTCTCGGCGCCCACGGCCAGCAGGATGCTGCCCACCATGGCCAGCACCGGGGCGGGGATCATCAGGGTGCGGCGCCCGTGCCGGTCAGACAGTGGCCCGCCGATCAGCAGCGCGGGCACGATGCCCAGCACGTATGCCGCCAGCAGCATGTCCACGGCCACCTGCTGGTAACCCTCCACGGTGCGGTACATGACCAGCAGCGGCGTGAACTCGTTGCCTCCCCACGCCACCGCCAGCAGCGCGGAGCTGACCCTCATCCAGGGCTTCGTTCTCATGCCGTCATTCCCTCGTCGTCGCCCTCGGCGGGTTCACCCGGGGCCAGTAGCCCCGGGCCCGCTCATTCTGTGTGCATGCTAGGTCAGGGTGCGGTAGGTCACAAAACTCGTCGGTAACCTGGCGTTGCCCGGGCTCAGTGCTCCATCCGGTAGAGCCGCCGGGCGCGGACCCGCGCCTCGTGGTGCACCGCGGCCTCCGGGCGCACGAGCGGGTAGGAGACGAAACCGAGCACGGCGGCCACGCAGTGCCCGATGGAGGACCAGTCGAGGTCCAGCAGCAGGCCCGCCGCGAGCAGCCCGACCAGCCCCCCGGCCCACAGCAGCCGACGGCGCAGCGGGCCCCGGTAGGTGGCCAGCGCGGCGAGCGCGCAGAACCCGTAACTCGCGCCCACGTCGATCAGCACGGGGGACGGCACGGGCAGCTCCGCGGTGCGGAACAGCCACACCTGCAGGTAGGCGACCGCCACGGTGGCACCGACGTGGCCCAGTACGAAGCCGGCCAGGACGCGCTGCCACCCGAAGCGGCGCTCCATGGGTGCGACCACCAGGCTGAAACCCACCCACCAGATCAGCAGCTCCGCGGGGGACACGTACATGGCGCTGCGCACCAGCACGGTCACGGGGTTGGTGCTGAGCTCGTGCAGGTTGGTGGACTGCTCCGCGAGGAACGCCTTGCGCAGGGGTTCCGAGGTGTTGGCCAGCAGCCACGTGGTGAACGTGAGCAGCACCAGGTACAGGTACGTGAGGGGCGCGTGGCGCACCCTGTCCTTGAGGGGCTCCCCCCGGCGCAGCCACCACGCGCTGATGCGGCGGAACCCGGGCCACGAGTGGTCCACGGCGTAGAGGAACCCCACCGCCAGCAGCACGATCGCGAGAGTGATCACTGGGCAAGTATGCGCTCGTGGTGCGCGCCCCGGCACCGGAGTGCCCCCGCCCGGGACACCGCGCCTCCCGCGGCGCGGCCAGGACGGTGGGCCGTCGGGGAGCGGAGGGCGTGCACGGGACGGCCCGGCGGCGCGGTCGCCCCGTCCCGTTCGGACACGCCCGTCTCGCACGGAGGCCCCCCGGCGTGGCAGGGTTACCGGGTGACCTCGTGGTCACGCACCGTCTGAGAGGAACACCGTGAACGACGACGACGTCCGCACCGGCCCCGCGCCCCGGGACCCTGCCGCACAGGGTCCGGCCGCACACCCGGCACCCACCACGGGGGCCGGGGCATGAGCCCGGCGCGCGAGCCGCTGCCGCCGCTCGTGGTGGTCATGGGGGTCTCCGGTTCCGGCAAGACCACCATCGGCACGCTCGTGGCGCACGAGCTGGGGGTCCAGTTCATCGACGGGGACAGCCTGCACCCCCTGGAGAACGTCCAGAAGATGGCCGCGGGCACCCCGCTGGACGACGACGACCGCTGGCCGTGGCTCGAGATCGTGGGGCGCACCCTGCATGAGCACGGCGAGCGCCGCGAGGGCCTCGTGGTGGCCTGCTCCGCGCTCAAGCGCGCCTACCGCGAGCGCATCCGCTCCCAGGCCCCGTCCGCACTGTTCCTGCACCTGGACGGCACCTTGGAGGTGCTGACCCGCCGCATCGAGGGGCGCAGCGGGCACTTCATGCCGGCCGCGCTGCTGGAGTCCCAGATCGAGACGCTGGAGCCGCTCGCCCAGGAGGAGGGCGGGTACGTGCTCAACATCGACCAGCCCGTCGCGGACATGGTGGACGACGCCGTCACCCGCCTCCGCGCGCTCGTGGCCGCGCAGTCCTGAGCACTCGGGCCTGAGCACCCTGCCCTGGACGCAGGGGCCCGGCCGGATCGTCCTGGCCGGACCCTCCCTGCGGGATGCCGCGGACCAGCGCCGCGGGGCCGGCCGGGCAGTCCGGCTCGGTGGCGAGGCGCGAGCCGCCGCCCGACCGGGGCGCGGCGGCGTCACCCGGGCCCGGCGGCGTCGTTCCCTGGCGCGCACCGCCCACGCGACCGCTCAGTCGCGCCGCAGCAGCACCGCCACCTCGTAGTGCCCGGTGTGGGGGAACATGTCCAGCAGCCGTGCCTCCACCGGGCGCAGGGACGGCATGCGAGCGAGGTCCCGCGCGAGGGTCTGCGCGTTGCACGAGGAGTACACCGCGTGGCGCACGGACGAACTCTCGAGCCACGCACACAGGGAGGCGTCCAGGCCGCGCCGCGGCGGGTTGACGACCGCGAGCTCCGGGGTGCCGGGCAGGTCCGCGGGGGTCGCGGCGGCGTCGTCGGCCAGGAAGCGCACGGAGCCCGGGCCGTCCTGCGGCAAGCCCATGGCCCGAGCCGTGTCCTGCGCGGAGGCCACGGCTTCTTCGGAGATCTCGGTGCCCACCACCTCGCGCCCGGGCCCCGCCACGTGCAGCGCGAAGCCGCCGACGCCGCAGTACAGGTCCCACACGCTCGCCGGCCCCACGGCGTCCACCCAGTCCGCGACCTGCCGGTACAGCTGCTCGGTCACGGCCGTGTTGGTCTGGAAGAAGGAGCGCGGCCGCACGCGCAGATCGATCCCGTTGAGGCGCATCACCAGCTCTGACTGCTCGCTCAGCAGGATCTCCTCGGGGCCCTCGAGCACGGCCTTGTGCTCGGGCTGGATGTTCACGGAAACCACGTCCGCGGCGGGCACCAGCTCGCGCAGCAGGTCCAGGTTCTCGGCGATCTTGGGCAGCTGGCGGGTGCTGCGCAGCACGAAGCGCACCATGAGCCGACCCTCGGGGCTGCCGGTGACGATCACGTGCTTGATCTCGCCGCGGCGCTTCGCGACGTCGTAGGGCAGCAGCCGCACCCGCCCGATGAAGTCCGCGAGCGCGTGCAGGGCCCGCGTGACGGGTTCGGGGTACAGCGGGCAGTCCCGGAGGTCCACGCCCGCGGCGCCGTCCAGGATGCCGAGCGCGGGCGCCCCCACCCGGCCCGCCACCACCATCTTGGCCTTGTTGCGGAACCCCTTCTCCGGCGATGCCACCGGCTCCAGCCACCGCGGCGCACCGTGGGCGTCCACGAGCTCCCGCACCAGCTCCTGCTTGCGCGCCAGCTGCCGCGCGTACGGCACCTCGATCACCGTGCAGGACCGGCACTCGCCCCGGTCGTAGTATCCGCATTCCACCCGCCCGAGTGTACGGTGGGCCCCGCCTGCCGGGCACGACGACGCCGCACTGCCGGGTCCCGCGGGCGGCACCCGGTGCACTGCCCCGTTCGTCCGCGTGGCGTGCCGTCCGCTACGGGGCAACGCCAGGGCCGCCCCCAATGTGCGGGCCGCGCCCGGGGCGAAGGCACGCACTCGCCCCGGGCCGCACCCACCGGGCGCGCGGCCCCCCGTCCTGTCCCCGTCCAGTCCCCGTGCGGTCCCCGCGATCCCGGCGTGTGGCGTGCGCCCGAGGATCGTGGCACCGTGAGGACACCCGCCGCCCATTTGGAGGACCACAGCCATGAGCACCCAGCGCCCCTCCCCCGCCGTGATGCGGGGCCGCACCGATCCCGCACAAGACGTGCGCCCGGTGGACTACACCTCGTGGCGCCCGTCCCCTGCGACCTCGGGGACCGCCGGGGAGGACGGAACGGGCACCACCGCAGCAGGGAACGCGGCAGAACGGGGTGCGGGAGCGGCGTCGTCCCCCGGGACACCCGGAGCTGCGGCCCACGTGGCGCCGGGCGGCACGCCCAAGCCGGGGCCCGGTCCGCGCCCGGCCCCCGTGGCCGCCGTGCGGGAGGCTCCCCGCGTGCTGACCGTGGACCCGCAGCTCGCGGCCATGGTTGCGCAGCTGCGGGCCGGGGTCACCCCGGTGACGGCCACGCCCCGGGACGCGTTCTACACCGTGGACTCGGGGCCCGCGCCGTCCCGGGAGCTGGACGTCCCCGCGGACGGTGTGGACGTGCGCGGAGTGTGGGACGTGGGCGAGGACGCCCTGCGGGCCGTCGTGGCGGACCCCGAGGACACGTGGACCGCGGACCTGGGCCGCACCGACTACTACGTGCGCGGCCAACTGTGCGTGCAGGTCACGCGCGCGCAGCACCGGGTGGTGGGGATCTACCGCAGCGGGTGGGCCGTGGCCCGCCGGCCGGACGAGACCTGGGCGGACACCCCCGACTCCCTGGAGCGCACGGGTGCCAAGCCCGGCGGCAGCGGCACGCGCTACCCCACCAACCGCCGGGAGCTGCTGGAACGGCTGCGCGCGGCGGGTTTCGAGGTGACCACCTCGGGGCCCACGCACGGCAAGATCACCCACCCGGACGTGCCCGGACGTTTCCTGCCGTTCTCCTCCACACCGTCCTCACAGCGCTACGGGCGTCACGTGGTCACCGCGGTCAAGCGCGTGTTCGGCATCGACGTGCGGTGAGCCGGGGCAGGGCCAGGTACGCCATGAGCGCCCAGAACACGATGCTGTAGCCCACGAGCGTCCAGACGCTGTCCACGCTGCGCAGGATCACCACCGCGAACACGAAGATCAGCACCATCACGAGGCCGAAGAAGATGTTCTCCACCACGTCCATGCCGAGGCCCCTGCGGCGGCCCTGGACCTTCTCGGGTGGGCGCCGGTACTCGGCGGGCCGGCGCGGCGTGTCGTAGTGCTTCATGCGAAAAGCCCTTCCCCGGGGCTCCCGTGGCGGGATCCGTGCCTGGCTCGGGCTGCGGCACCGGCCGCCCGGGGCGTGGGACCGCACCGGGCGCCGTCGCCGTCCCGGTGCGATCCCAGGCGACCGCGGTCGCCAGGGCCCGGTGCCGCACCGCCCGGCACCCAGGAACTGCCCCCACATCGGGGGACCACTGCACCAAAGTGGGGGCGAGATCTCCGGAGGGCCGCACCGCGCGAAGAAGTTAGGCTGAGTACGTACATCAGCGCCGAGTCCGCGCCACCGACTGGGGGAGAGACGGTGGACCACCGCGGGCGGACGGCGACGCTCGTCTTGTCGGGGGAGAATTCATTGTTCAGCTTTTCAGGTCCGGGCCGACCGCTGCGGTCCCTGCTCACGGCGTCCTCGAACGCGGCAGGGCCCCGGCACGAGGCCCTCGACGCCGGAGTGACCCACGGCTGGATCCCGGCCGGGCAGCGGTGGCTGGCCGTGCACGTGCACGAGCCCGCCGAGCCGTCCCGGGGTGCTGCGGTGGTCCTCGCCGCGCCGCCGGGCCGGGAGCGGGTCACCATGAACCGCACGGTCGTGCACACCGCCCGGGCCCTGGCCGCGGACGGCTGGCGCGTGGTGCGCTTCGACTGGTCCGGCACGGGCCAGAGCCCCGCCACCGAGGACTGCTGCGACGCCCGGCTCTGGGAGCAGGACCTGCGGGTCGTGCGGGACTGGGCCGGGGCGGACCAGCCCGTGCGCGGGGTGGCGTTCAGCGTCGCGGGGGCCTACATGGCCGCGGACGAGGACTCCGCGTGGCTCGAGCGCGTGCTGCTGGCGCCGGTGTCCGGCAAGCAGTGGCTGCGCCACCAGAGCGCCCTCCGGCGCATGGCCGGTTCGACCCTGCCGCCCAGGGACACCGAGGGCACCGAGCTCATGGACCTGCAGCTGTGCGCGGAGGGCGCCGCGGCGGTCAGGACCGTCCCCACCCCGGTCGAGGACCCTGCACGAGGGCTGGTCGTGCTGCCCGAGGAGAGCACCGGCCCCCTGCCCCTGGACGTCCACCCCCGCGTGGCCACGGTTCCCGGCGGTGTGACCCGCGCGGTGCTCACGGCCCTCGGCCCGCACGCACCGGCCCGGGGCACCGCCGCGCCCGAGGACGCACCCGCGCCGCGTCCCGCCCGGAGCCTGACCGTGGACGTCCACGGCACGCCTGTGCGGCTCATCCACACCACGGTGGGCCGGGACGAGCGCCCCGCGATCCGCACGGAGCCCGTGGAGCACACCGCGCAGGCCCCCGGGCTGGCGCTCGTCTCCCCCGGCTCGGACGTCATGGAGGCCGCGAGCGGACTGTGGCTGCACACGGCGCTGCTGGCCTCGGCACGCGGCGCGGTCTGCCTGCTGGCCGAGCGCTCGGACACCGGCGAGCTGGTGGACCACGCCCTCACCCGCGACTCCAACCCCTACGCCCGCCACACCGTGGTGGAGTGCCGGGAGCTCGTGGAGCAGCTCGCGCGGCTCACGGATGGTGCCCTGAGCGCGGCCGGGATCTGCCTGGGCGCCTGGGGTCTCGTGGCCGCCGCACCGGAGCTTCCTGCCGAGGTGAGCGAGCGGCTGACCCTGCACGTGATCAACAACGTGGCGTGGCAGCGCGAATCGTGGCGGTACTGGCGTCAGGGGCTGCGCAGCGGACCGCTGGCACCGCGGCTGCCCGGCGACGAGCCGTCCGCGCAGCCGACGGCACCGCAGCAGGACGACGCCGCCCCGCGCCCCCTGAGCCGCGTGCTCCTCTCCCGCGCGGGCAGCGTGGGCCGCACGGTGGTCCGCGGCACGCGCGCACGGGCCCACAACGCCTCCCCGCGGCTCAACTCGCTCGCGGCCACCGCGGGGATCATCGACGTTCCGCAGCCCGCGCTGCGTCGGCTCTCCCGCGTCCCCGGCCTCACTGTCAACGCGGTGTTCGGCCCCGCCGACGCCGCCCACTGCGGGGTCAGGGAGGCCACCCGGGAGGGGCGCTCGGCCATGGTGCTGCTGGAGCCGCTCGACCACTCGGTCTTCGCCACGGCCTCCCGGCACACGCTGTGCCGGTACGTGGTGGACGAGGTCGCGCCCCAGTCACCCGCCGAGCACTGACAGCTCGCTCTGCGGCTCCGCCGGCCCACGATGGGCCCGCGGCAGGGTGTCAGGAGCTGCGTGTCCGGACACCTGCCCGACGCAGGTTCTTCCCCGCGAGCGCGGGTCAGCAGGCCGTGAACCACGGCCCGTGGGCTGAGCGTCCCAGCCCACGGCTACGGCCCACGCGCCCGGGCCCGCACGTTCGACGCCGCCGGGAGCCACCGGGACAGGCCGCGGTCACTCGCCGGCCACCGTCACGGGAGCGGCGTCCAGCGCGCGCACCACGGTCCCCCGGCGCACGGCGTCCGTGGCCTCACCGCTGACGGGCAGGTGCAGCGTCTCCCCGGGCAGCAGGTGCACGTAGCCGTCCTCGGCCACGGCGGGGGCAACGTCGGCAGCCGCGGCGGCCGGTGCACGGTTCCCGGCGGTCCCGCCACCGGGCACGGCCGGTGCGGCACCCTCGGGATCGTCCTCGGGAGCACCCACGGGAAGGTCCAGCGCCACGAACCGCGCGAGCCGTTCCGCGCTGACCGCCACCGCCCACGAACCGTCCTCGTTCCGGTGCCACCGAGCGCGCAGCCCGGGGTCCTCGGGGTCGTTCCGGCGCGGACCGCCACTGAGGTGCACGTCCCGCGCCAGGGCGTTCCCGGAAGCGTCGAGCAGCACGGCGCCGACGGCGTCGAACTCCCGTTCCCCGAAACCGTAGGCGTGGTCGAGGTCCCGGAACGTGCCGTCCGCGAGGTCCGCTCGGACCGTGATCCCGCCGCGGGCGGGGACCGTGACCGGCACGTCGATCGGGGGCAGGCTCCCGCCCCGGACCGTGGCCACGGTGAGCTGCAGCGTGGCGTCCAGGGGCTCGGCGCCGTCGTTCCACACGTGGGCGGGCAGCCCGTCACCGCCCGCGGGCACAAAGCACACCGCGACCGGCGCGCACGCCCGGCGCATTCCGTACCACGCCGCGGTGGGTCGACCGGTGACGTCCAGGACGCCCCACCCCGCCCCCGGTGCGGTGGACGCCGCCGCGAGCACGAGGGCTCCCCGGCACGGCGAGTCCGCGGCACGCCACTGCGCGAAGCTGCGCTGGAACACGTGGGCCAGGGCCGCGCGCTCGTGCTCGAGCACCTGCGCGTGACCCCCGAGAGCGCCGGCCTCGGCGGGGCGCGCGGGAGCCGCCAGGGCGGCGTCGGGATCGCTGTCCCGGTCGAGGAACAGCCGGTGGACGTACGTGGTGGTGGTGTCCTCGAAGGTCCAGGCCGCGCCCGGATCGCGGGCCAGACCGCGGCGCCAGGCGGCGGCACCGGCGGGCGTGTCCAGCGGCCCGTCCGTGCCGAACTGCGCCCGCACCACGGCGGGCTCCGGGGGCACGGCGAAGGCGAGCGCCTCGGCGGCGAAACGCACCCCGCGCGTCACGGCGTCCTCGAGCGGACGGCCGTACGCACCCACCCCGAAGTAGTGGCACACGCCGTCCGCGGCGTCCACCGGGGATCCCGCGGGCACACCGGACGACGACGCCGCGCCGCCCGCCTGCTCCGGCGTGGCCAGCGGTGCGCCCGCGCCCTCGGGCGACAGCAGCGCAGCGTCCCGGATGTCTCCCGTGAGCGGGGCATCCTCGTGCTCGGCAAGGGTCTCGTTCGGGGTCCGACACCCGGCCGGTGCGTGCTCACTCGCCGCCCGGTCGCGGGCAGACTCGTAGGCGGCCGCGGCGGCGTCGAGCTGGGCGTCGGAGCACGGCGAGGAGGGCACCACCACCGCGTCCGCGAGCGCCTCCCCCACCGCGGTGGGGACGTCGTGCAGCAGCACCTCGGGGGTCCACTGCTCGGCGGGCCGGCCCGCGAGCACGGGGGCCTGGATCACCTCGGTGCCGCCGGAGACCACCGCGGTGGACGGGTGGGCGCCCAGCCGCGCGGCGAGCGAGCGCACCTCTGAGCGCAGCCCCTCCCGCCAGTGGGGCTCGTCGGGCGGGTCGAGGGGCCCGAGGGCGACGTCCTGCCACACCATGAGGCCCAGCTCGTCGCACGCCCGGTGGAAGTCCTCGCTCTCGTAGCAGCCGGTTCCGGGACAGCGCAGCATCGTGAGTCCGGCCGTCCGCAGCCGCTGCAGCACCGCGCGGGTGCGCCGCGGGTCCGCGGCCGTCTCGAAGGGGTCGCTGCCGGTCCACACCGCACCGCGCACGAACACGGGGACCCCGTTGACCCGCAGCGCCAGGCCGCGGTGCTCGGCGTCGCGGTGCTCGGCGCTCACGGTGCGGAACCCCACGGTGGTCTCGGTGTGCTCGCCCCCCACACCCACGCGCACCCGGTACAGGCTCTGCCCGCCCATGCCGTGGGGCCACCACAGGTCCGGCTCCGGCACCCGGACGGCCACGGTGACGGTCCCGTCCGAGGCGCGGTCCCCGGAGGTGACCGTGTGCTCGAGGCGGACCACGGTGTCGTCGTCCGCGTCCGCGCGGGACACGACGACGCGCACGGTCGCCCCCGCGGGCTCCGCGTCCGGCTCTGGTCGGGCGGCCTCGCGAAGTGTCTGGTCCGGAGAGTCGCCGGGCGGCGCGGCAGGGCTCGTGCCGGAGGGGACGGTGCTCGGAGCGGGCTCTGCGGATGGCGCGGATGCCGGGGCGGTGGCAGCGGCGACGCGGGACACCAGGCGCACGCTCACGAGGCCCGCACCGTCCTCCGCCACCCGGGCGCTCACGGTGCACGAGGAGAGGTCGAGGGGTGCGGTGGAGGGCTCAGCCCGTGCGGTGAGGCCTCCCCAGGGACCCAGCACGGGGCGCGCTCCGGGCCAGTCGATGAAGCCCACGAGCGGGGTGCGCCGCCACCGCACGGAACGCTCGGGCACCAGCGGTGAGAGCCACCGGGCGCGGGGGCGGCGGGGAACGGCCACGCTCGTGGTCGGCTCGATGCGCAGCACGACCTCGCACGCACCGGCGGGCAGCTGCACAACGACGTCCCACGGAGTGAACGCGGTCTCCGAGACGTGCACCTCGCGTCCGGCCACGAGCAGACGGGCCACCGTGGCCACACCCGCGGAGCGGAAGCGGTATGGGCCGCCGGGGGTCACCACCCGGGTGCGGTACTCCCACGCGGTGTCCCCGCAGCCAGCGCGCAGCTGCGCATCCACGGCGTCCTCACCGAGGACGTCGCGCAGCGCGCCGCTCACGGTGCCGGGCACGCGCGCCGGGATCCCCCCGCCGGCCGGGTCGGCGAGCGCCGGGTCCGGGGCATCCGCGACGGTCCCGTCGGGGTCGTGGCGGCGCAGCGTCCACCGGGCGTCCGCCAGGACGTCGGCACCGGCCGCGACGTCCGCCCCCGGCACGCGCGTCACTCCCCGAAGCCCAGGGCGTCGCGCACGGCCTTCGTGGCGGCGTCGTACCCCGCCACGAAGGCCGCCGACGAGGCGTCCACGCGCGGGGTGCGTCCCGACGCCGCCCGGGCCAGCTGGAACTGCAGCGTCTTGGCCGCGCCCGCGGCGTCGTCGAAGGCCTCCGCGGCCTCCCGCAGCCGCTCCGGGCAGAGGTCGCTCGGCCAGGCCTGCGCCCCGTCCGCCAGGAACCGGCACACGTGGGCGGCCAGACCGGCGGTGAGCCCCGCCTGCCGGGTGGTCGCGAAGGAGTAGACGTGGAAGTACGGCAGACCCCGCTCGGCCAGCACGGGCAGCTGCGCGCGGATCGAGTCCACGAGCCGCCGGGCCGGGCTGTCCGAGGGCGCGCGGCGCAGGTGGGCCCGCACGAGGCCCACTCCGCGCCACCACAGCTCCTGCTCCGACAGCCGCCGCATCCCGTCCAGGCGCACGAGCTCCACGTACGGGTACGGCACCGACCCGCCACGCATCGCGGGGCCGAGGGTGTGCTCCAGGTCCTCCCCGCCCAGCACGTGGACGCCGTCGTTGTGCAGGTACACGAGCTCCCCCGCGAGCGGGTCCAGGCGCAGCGGCACGATGGAGGTCTTGGTGTGCTCCAGGCCGTAGGAGACGCCCTCGGTGTCCGGGAGGTGGAACGCGTCCACCTCCACCACCAGGGCGTCCCCCCGGGACATGGCCAGCTGCAGGTGCTCCCCCAGCGGACGCCAGGTGTCGTACTCCCCCACCGTGAGGCCGTAGAGGCACTCGAGGTCCTCCTGGCGCGGCTTGAGGAACTCCCACTGGTCCCCCAGGAAATCCGCGCTGAACGCGGCCCCCAGCATGGGCACGGGATCCAGACCGAGAACCGCGGTGAGCCCGATCCACACGTCCATGTAGCAGTTGGTGGGTGACCACGGCTCCGCTGGGTCGTGCAGCACGGAGCGGCGCGCGTTCGCCGGTGTCAGCGACTCGCACCCCCGCACCGCGAGCACCTCGGTGCCGAACGGGTGCTCGGCGCCCGCCGGGACGACGACGCCGCGGGACTCGGTCACGGCGGTCATAGCAGACCCAGCTCCGTGCGCACCCCCGCGGGCCACGCGGCCACGTCAAAGCCGTGGACGGAGGCCAGCGCCAGCGCCACGCGCTCCAGGCCGAAGCCGAAGCACGCGGAGTGGGCCACGGCGCCGTCGGCGGTGTGCAAGTGGAAGGCCTCGCCGAAGTGGTCCTCGTGCAGGTTCGCCGAGGCGATCGCCGTGGGGTGGCCCGGGTAGACCTCCGTGAGGATCTCGAACTTCAGCTGCGCCTCGCGCTGACCCGCGCTGAGCAGCTTGCCCGCGCGGCCGAAGAACGGGTCGTTGGCGGTGTCCGCCTCCACGGTGAGACCCAGCGCGCGCAGCAGCTCGGTGCCCGCGGCGAGCCACTTCTCACGGTGCTCCTGGGCGTCCTGGGGCGTGCCGATGCGCACGGCCTCGAACATCCGGAACGTCACGAAGCGCATGGGGTCCGGGCTGGGCTCGTGGCGGTAGCACTCCCCCATGAGCTCGTACACGGAGCCGTCCACCTGCGAGCCCTCGAGGTACGCGTAGAGCGGGTGGCACACGGCCGGGACCAGGGCGTGGCCGGCCGGCGAGAGCTCGGCGGGCCAGTCACCGCCCTCCTCGTACATGGCCAGCAGCCTGCGGTGGGCCTTGTTGTCCCCCTCGAACGCGGAGATGGTCCCCAGCAGCTGCGGGAAGGACGCCACGTAGTCGGTGCGCTCCAGCAACCGCGTTCCGTTGACCGGGGGGAAGCGCAGCCGGCGCGAACCGGCCTCCGGCGTCAGCTCCCTGGCCACCCGGCGTGCCGCGGCGGCGATGCCCTGCACCACGTCCTCGGCCTGCGGGCCCAGCCCGGTCACGCCGTCGCCCAGCGTGGGCAGCAGCCAGTCGTTGGCCTCCAGCCCGGCGCGGAACGTGTCCTGCTGGCGGGTGAGGTCCTGGTGGGTGTCGGTGATGGTCATCGTTCTCCCCTTGAGACGAGTTGCAAGGTGGCGGTGTGCTGCAGGATGCGGTCGTTGTTGACCATGACGGAGGGTCCGATGCTGTCCCGGTAGAGCCGGGCCAGGCTGACCGGCGAGTGGTTGGCGAAGGCCGTGATGCCCACGATCACCAGGGCGTCCCCCACGATCCGGCGCACCGCTTCCGCGCCGGAGACCTTGAGGGTGTTCATGGCGATGGCGAACGGCATGGACTCGCACGCGGCCGGGTCCTCGTACGCCGCCTCGTAGCGGGCCACGGAGGCGCGCACCACGTCCGTCATGGACTGCAGCTGCACCTCCAGCTCGGCGAGGCGCAGGGCCGACGGTGGAGGGGTGCCCGGGGTCTTGCGGGCCGCCTTCTGCACCACGGACCGGGCCGTGAGACCCGCCTGGGTGGCCATGCCCAGCCACGCCGAGGCCCACAGGCAGTGGGCACCCGGCAGCATGGTCCGCGCCGAGATGGTCTCGAACGGGACCGTGAACACGGCGTCCGCCGGGGTGGTGGCCTCCAGCTCGAAGGACTCGGAGCACGTGCCCCGCATACCTAGGGCGTCCCAGCCGCGCTGCCGCTCCAGCTGCAGGTCCTGGGACTCGACCACGAGCAGCACCTGGTCGCTCGACGCCGCCTCCTCGCTCGCGCGCGCCGTCACCAGGATGGCGTCCGCGTACGCGCCGTAGGAGATCACGGGGCACGTCTTGTGCAGGTGCACGCGGCCCTCCCCGGCCGGACGCACCGCGCACGTGGAGGAGCGGGTGTTGCCCCCGATGTTCACCTCGGTGGTGGCGGAGGCCAGCAGCAACCCCTCCGAGGCCACTCGGCGGGTGAACTCGCGCAGGTACCCGGTGTCCGCGTGCCGGGTCAGGCACAGCGTCTGCGAGTGGTGCATGGCCAGGATCATGGCGGTGGAGGTGCACTCGCGCCCCACGCGCTCCAGCATCCGGCACAGCTCGGTGATGCTCCACCCCAGCCCGCCGTCCGCCTCGGACATGGGCGCGCCCAGCAGTCCCTGGGCACGGGCCTCGTCGATCGCCTCCCAGGGGAAACGACCCTCCTCGTCCACGGCGGCCGCGAACTCGCGGGCCACCCGGGCCACGGCCTCCGCGCGGGCGGCGTTGCGCTGCGCGCGGTCCTCGCCCGGGGTCTCCTCCCGCGGCATGCGGGAGGAGTCGGTCAGCACGGTGGTCTCAGTCATTCTGGATCGCCTCCACGGCCTCGGTGATCGACCGCACGGACGTGAACGTGGCCTTGGTGAGCCGCTCCTCGGGAAACTCGATGTCGAACTCGTCCTCGAGCCCGAGCATCACGTTCACGGAGGCGTGGGAGGTCATCCCCGCGCGGTACAGGTCCGCGTCCGCGGCAATGGCCTGGGCGTCCTCGGAGAGCTTGCCCTGATCGGCCAGGACGGAGCGGACGGTGGTCTCGATGGCGGTCGAATCCATGGTGTGAACCTCTTTCGGTTGATCTGGTGATTCTTCTGCTCCGCGGACCCGCCCTCTCTGCGGTTCCTGCGGTGGTGTGTGGGTGGCGGACGGCGGGGCCGTCACTGCGCGGTGGCGCACGCCACGGCCATGGCGAAGCCGCCGTCGTGGGACGTGCTGAGGCTCCAGTGCCGCAGACCCGCGCGGTCGGCGAGCAGCGCGGCCTCCCCGCGCAGCTGCACGGCGGGCACGCCGTGGGCGTCGGAGCGGATCACGATCTGCGGCCAGGCCACGGCGTCCCGGGTGCCGGGCCGCAGCACCTTGAGCACGGCCTCCTTCGCGGCGAACCGCCCGGCCACGGACTCCGCGGACGGCGCGCCTCCCCCGGCGGTGAGCGCCGAGACCTCCTCGGGCGCGAGCACGGCCCGCAGGTAGCGCTCCCCCCGGTGCGCGATGGCCTCGGCCACCGGCGCCACTGCCTGCAGGTCGCAGCCCACGCGGGGTGCGCGGGCGGCGTCGTGCGCGGCCGTCACGGCTTGTCCCCGGAGGTCACATCCGTGAACTGGGGAGCCACCGAGGGCTGCGGGGCGGTGGTCCTCAGCCCCGTGCGCTCCGCCCAGCGGCCCAGTGCCACGACCGCGGCGGGCCGCCAGCACCCGAAGACGTGCCCGCCGTCGCACTCGCCCGCACGGCCGTACTCCGTGTACTGGTGAGCGATGCCCTGGGACTCCAGCTCCCGCGCGAACGTGGCGGTGGTGTCCCGCAGAGCGGGTTCGATGTCCCCCTCCTGGCCGTTGCCCGTGCCTGCGAACAGCTGCACGTGGACGTCCGAGAGCCTGGAGCTCTGCGAGAGCGGGTCGTGGGCGCGCCACTGCTCCTCCGTGGTGGTGGTGCCGTCCCCGAACACCGCGTCGGTCTCACCCGTGGACTGCCGGGACGCCTCCACCAGGTTGTTCTTGGCGGCGCCCGAGGACAGGTCCAGCAGACCGGAGAGGCTGACGGCCTCCCCGAACAGGTCCGGGCGCTCCTCGGCGTAGCGCACCGCGCCGTAGCCGCCCATGGAGTTGCCCAGGACGACCCGGTGCTTCCGGTCCGCGGCGGTGGGCAGGTGCGCGTCGACCCACGGCACCAGTTCCTTGAGATGGAACGTCTCCCAGTTCTGGGCACCCGTGTCCTGAGTGGCCCAGTCGGTGTACCAGCCCTGCTGCCCTCCGCTCATGACCACCGTGATCACCGGGAGGTTCTGCGTGAGCTGCTCCGCGTGTCCCTCGTCGTACCACTGCAGGGCGGAGGCGTCCGGGGAGCTGCTGCCGGGCAGCATGTACACCACGGGGTAGCGGGTGGAGGGGTCGTAGTTCTCGGGGGCGATCACCACCACGGACTTCCGGCCCCCCAGCGCGTCCGGGGACACGGCGTCCGTCTCGACCGTCAGGTCCACCGCGCGCTGCGAGAGCCGCCGCGCCGCGGTGACGGTGATGCCGTGGTCCTGCGCCCGCAGCGCCTCCGGGTCACCGAACCCCGCGTCCTTCACGGCCTGGGTGTCGTACAGGCCCGACGAACTCGACGCGGTACCGTCCGGGCTGCCCAGACCGCACCCGGTGAGAAGGGTGGCCACCACGGCGCACCCGGCCAGCACACGTAGACCCGAACCCCGGGAGCCGTCGACCCGTGACCCGGAACGTCTCATGCCGCGCATGGAACCACCTCTTCCGCGGGGTACTGGCTCAGGCCCAGGGCGGCGTCGATGATCTGCAGCGCGGTGAGCCGTGAGGCGTGCGCCTGCAGCGAGTGGTCCAGCGCCGGGACGTGGGCCACCTTGATCCGCCGCCCCTGACGGCGCAGCCGGGCCAGGCCCTCCTCGCCCCGCTCCTGCTGGAAGAGCAGGCCGTCCTCGGGGCCGAAGTAGAAGGCGACCTCCGCACCGCGGGAGGCGTACTCCATGACCACCTCGGGCACGTTGGGAATGCTGCGGCGGCCCAGGACGAGCCACGCGAGGTAGGGCATGCGGCGGCGCACCCGGTCCTTGGCACGGGTGCGCCAGCCGGCGTTGACCTCCACGTCGCTCATGGTGCGCAGCTGCTCGAGCACCGCGTCCACGTCCCAGTTGCGGTAGAGCTTGTCGTAGTAGGTTTCCGCGGCGCGCCACGCCACGTTGTTGAGCACCACGCGGCTGGTCATCGCACTCGTGGGCGGGGCCATGGCCACGAGCCAGCCCCCCACGCACAGTCCGGCTCCCGTGACGTCCTCCCCGGTGCGGTCCCGGAGCCAGGCCGCCCCGAGGTCCAGGTCCATGACGCCCTCACCGGTGTAGGGGTTGACGTCCTTGACCTCGTCCAGTCCCGCACCGTCCCCGCAGTGGTGGCGCTCGATGCGCATCGCGGGCACGCCCCGGGCCGCGAGACGGCGAGCCTGCACGGTCCACAGCCCGGTGGGGCCGTCCTTCGGATCGGCCGAGGGCGGCGCGAGCAGCGCAGCTCCCGCACCCGTGCCGTGGCGTCCCACGGGATGGGTGTAGGAGGCCGGCATGCCGTCCAGGCCCAGCTCCAGCAGCTCCTCCTCCACGTCCACGCCGAACTCGGCCACATGGAACCGGGCCGAGGTCACCGGCCGCCACCCGCTGACGTCCGCCCACTCGTCGCGCGGCCGCTGCGTGGGCCCGGAGTCCTCCAGCCGCTCGACGAGGGCGGCGATCGCGGGCGGACACGCCTTCGCGTAGATGGCGGCCACCCCGTAGAGCTTTTTGGCCACGGTGCGGTCCTCCTCGCGCACCGGGACGAGCCCGGGGGTGGAGAGTTTGCGGGGGTCGGGCAGCGCGCGGATGGCCCCGGCCTCGGCATTCGTGAAGTGCGCGCCCCCGATCTCCACGCCGTCCTCCACCACAGGAGGCAGGTCGAGACCACTGGCGCGCCTCAGTCCCGTGTACTGGCGCATGTAGACGGCGCCGGAGACCGGCTCCCACAGCACGCGGCGCTCGAAGGGGAGCGGGGACGTGGCCAGCACGGCCGCACCGATCCGCAGCCCGATCCCGTGGACCGGCAGCTCGGGGCCCACGAGCTCACGCGACGCACGGTGGGCCACCTCGAGATCCCGGTGCCACACGGCCACGGGGTCGCTGCCCGCGGGGCGCTCCCCCGACTCGGAGGTCCCGCTCCACGCGAGGCGCAGCACGAGCCAGCCCGCCTGGGCAGCCCGCGCGGCCACGAGGCGCATGCTGCGGTGGCTCACTACCTCCTCCCGCGCCAGTGCCGGTGCCACGATCACCGCGCCACGCACTTTCTCGTCCTGCGGACCGTGGACCCACGCGTGAATGGTGTGCCCGTCCCCCGTCAAAAAACTTGCCTGCCCGGCAATACGCATGAATTCTCCCCAGTTCTGCTCCGGATGCACCTCAGCCGTACACCGTTGCCCCTGCCCCGCCGTCACGACGGTCACTCCTCCACGAACGGATCCCCCACCGCCACCGGCGGATTCTTGCCCCGGACCCGCGTTCCCCCGCGGAAGTCGTGCAGCTTTGCACTCATAAAGCATAGCCAGGAAGTTCACAGATGGGCCGAGGGGCGGCGTCCCCTAATGTGTGGTTTTTCATTGACACGACTGTTTTTCCCGCTCCCACCAGCGCGTTTGTGCGGTTGTACCTATATGAGCCCACACAGATTTGTGGTCATTCCGGAGTTGCATGCTTTGCGGCGTGATTATGATGGCAAACGTCGATGGGCTAGGGAGAGAAGACGTCGACACCGATGCGCCGCTGCCGACGATCCACGCGGGAGGCGGCGGGTGGGCCTGGGGAGGCCCACCGCAACTGGGGGAAAGCAGGGGCTCGGCCCCGCTTTTCAGGGGGAGGAGCAAGCGTGGCACCACGCATTCTGATCGTAGGTCTCAACTATTCACCGGAGCACACGGGCATCGCGCCCTACACCGCGGGCATGGCCCGCGCGCTGCGGGACGCCGGGTGGGACACCGACGTCATCACCGGACTCCCGCACTACCCGCAGTGGAGCATCCACGAGGGGTACCCGAAGAACGGCAACGGGTACGAGGTCGTCGACGGCGTCCCGGTGCTGCGCGTGCCGCACCCGGTCCCGCACGACGCCGGCCAGCTGCGGCGGCTGGGCATGGAGATCGTCTTCGGGCTGCGCGCCGTGACCGCCCCGTGGGGGAACCCGGACGTCGTCGTCCTGATCACCCCCGCCCTGTTCGCCTCCGCCATCGTGCGGGTGCGCGCGGCGCTGACGCGCACCCCGGTGATCGCATGGGTGCACGACATCTACACGGCCGGGCTCGCGGAGACGGGCGCGGCCGGCGGGCCGGTCACGCGCCTGATGCGCGCGGTGGAGGGGACGTTCCTGCGCTCCTGCAGCGGCGTCGTCGTGATCCACGACCGGTTCTCGGACTACCTGCGCCGGCACATGGGCGTGGCCGCGGACCGGGTGACCACGGTGCGCAACTGGACGCACATCTCCGAGGCCCCCGGCGTGGACACCGACGCCCTGCGTCGGCGCTTCGGCTGGCGGCCGGAGGACGTGGTGGTGCTGCACACCGGCAACATGGGCGCCAAGCAGGACCTCGCGAACGTGGCCGCCGCCGCGGAGGTGGCCCAGCGCACCGGGGCGCCGCTGCGCTTCGTGCTCGTGGGCGGCGGGCACCAGCGCCCCCAGCTCGAGGAGCTCGCCGAGCGCACCCCGCGCTTCGAGGTGCTGCCCAGCGTGGACGAGGACACCTACGCCGGGCTGCTGCGCGCCGCGGACATCCTGCTGGTCAACGAACGGCCCGGGCTCACCGAGATGTGCGTGCCCAGCAAGCTCACGAGCTATTTCACCGCGGACCGCCCGGTGCTCGCCGCGGTGGAGGCGGAGGGCCCCTCCGCCGCGGAGCTCGCCGCCGCGGACGCGGGCATCCGGGTGCGCCCGGGAGACCCCGAGGCACTCGTGGCGGGCGCCATGACGCTGCACGAGGAGTGGATCTCCACGGGTGGCGCCACCCACCGCGGCGGGCGCCGCTACGTCCGGGACGTGCTCAGCCGCGACGCGGCCGTGCGCTCATTCACCTCCGCGCTGCGCAGGCTGCACCCGGGCGTTCCCGCGCAGCCGCGGACACCCGCCACCGCCCATTCCTGACACACCGGGGCACCGCCGCCCCGCCGCACACGATCCACAAGGGGAGAGATCACCATGAGTCACAAGAAAGCGCTCATCACGGGCATCACCGGGCAGGACGGCTCCTACCTGGCGGAGCTGCTGCTGTCCAAGGGCTACGAGGTCCACGGCCTGATCCGCCGCGCCTCCACGTTCAACACCTCGCGCATCGACCACCTGTACCAGGATCCGCACAACCCCGACGCGCAGCTGTTCCTGCACTACGGGGACCTCTCCGACGCCGCACGACTGGTCACCCTCATGGCCGAGATCGACCCGGACGAGGTCTACAACCTGGCCGCGCAGTCCCACGTGCGCGTGTCCTTCGACGAGCCCGAGCACACCGGTGACACCACCGGTCTGGGCACCGTCCGGCTGCTCGAGGCGGTGCGCCGCGCGGGGGTGAAGTGCCGCTTCTACCAGGCCTCCACCTCGGAGCTGTTCGGTGCCACGCCGCCGCCGCAGAACGAGGACACCCCGTTCTACCCGCGCTCGCCGTACGGTGCGGCGAAGATCTACTCGTACTGGATCACCAAGAACTACCGCGAGGCCTACGACATGTTCGCGGTCAACGGGATCCTCTTCAACCACGAGTCCCCCCGCCGCGGCGAGACCTTCGTGACCCGCAAGATCACCCGGGCCGTGGCCGCGATCGCCGCGGGCAAGCAGGAGCACCTGTACATGGGCAACCTGGACGCCATCCGCGACTGGGGCTACGCCGCCGAGTACGTGGAGGGCATGTGGCGCATGCTGCAGGTGGACGAGCCCGAGGACTTCGTGCTGGCCACGGGTCGGCCCAGCACGGTGCGCGAGTTCCTGGAGACCTCGTTCGAGCACGCCGGGCTGAACTGGGAGGACCACGTGCGCTTCGACGAGCGCTACCTGCGCCCCACCGAGGTGGACGCCCTGATCGGGGACCCCTCCAAGGCCGAGGAGAAGCTCGGCTGGAAGGCCACCGTGCACGCCCCCGAGCTGGCGCGCATCATGGTGGACGCGGACCGTGCAGCCCTGGAGTGCGCCGGCACCCCCTGGATCGACACCGTCTCCCAGCACATCTGGGCCCCCGGACGGGCCGCATGAGCACGCACCTGCACGAGGAGGAGATCGTGGACGCCACCGACGGTTCCCACTGGCCCCGCACCGTCAGCGACCCCGCCGACGCCCGCACCACCGACGACGTCCGCTTCACACCGGGCCCGCTCGACCGCACCGCCCCGTTCTACGTGGCGGGCCACCGCGGGCTCGTGGGCTCGGCCGTGTGGCGCCACCTGGAGTCCCAGGGCTTCGAGAACCTAGTGGGTGCCACCTCCGCGGAGCTGGACCTGAGGGACCGCGGGGCGGTCGAGGCCTTCATGGCCGAGAAGAAGCCGCGGTACATGGTGCTCGCCGCGGCCAGGGTCGGCGGCATCGGGGCGAACAACACGCGCCCGGTGGACTTCCTCTCCGACAACCTGCGGATCCAGCTCAACCTCCTGGACGCCGCGCGCGCGGTGGACGTGGAACGGGTGCTGTTCCTGGGCTCGTCCTGCATCTACCCCAAGCTGGCGGAGCAGCCGCTGCGGGAGGACGCGCTGCTGACCGGGTACCTGGAGCCCACGAACGACGCCTACGCGATCGCGAAGATTGCCGGCATCCTGCACGTCCAGTCGGTGCGCCGGCAGTACGGGCTGCCGTGGATCTCCGCCATGCCCACCAACCTCTACGGCCCCGGGGACAACTTCTCCCCGACCGGTTCCCACGTGCTGCCCGCCATGATCCGCCGCTACGACGAGGCCGTGCGCCACGGGGACACCGAGATCACCAACTGGGGTTCCGGGTCACCGCGCCGCGAGTTCCTCCACGCGGACGACCTCGCCTCGGCCTGCCTGTTCCTGCTGGAGCACTACGACGGCCCCCAGCAGGTCAACGTGGGCGTGGGCGAGGACGTCACCATCGCCGAGCTCGCGGAGCTCGTGGCCGCCGCCACCGGTTTCGACGGCACCACGCACTGGGACGCCTCCAAGCCGGACGGCACCCCCCGCAAGCTTATGGACGTCTCCCACCTGCGTGCGCTGGGCTGGAACGCGTCCATCGACCTGCCCACGGGGCTCGACGACGCCGTGTCCTGGTACCGCGCGCACCGGGACTCCGCGCGGGGCGCCTAGCGGCAGTCCTCGAGCACGCGGCACGGCGGACGGTCCCCACGGGGCCGCCCGCCGTGCCGCGTTGACCACCGCAGGTCTCAGACGGGCCGCTCCTGCTGGGGGTGCGGTGCCACGGGCGTGAGCCGGGCCGTGGGGCGCCACGCGTCCACCCCCACCACCAGACCGAGCACGGCCACGGCCAGCAGCAGCGAGGCGGTGACGTCCGTGAGCCAGTGGTAGCCCAGGTAGAGGCGGCTGAACGCGACGACCGCAATGACCGCGATCCCGGCTGCGACCACCCACCAGCGGGCGGGCGGACGGGCCGCGGACGGCCCGTGCGGCGTCGTCGTCACCGCGCCCGTGGCCTCCATCAGGTGCTCGGCGTACGGACGGAAGTACACGAGGTACAGCAGCACCAGCACGAACGTGGAGGTGGCCAGCGTGTGGCCGGAGGGGAACGAGTAGGACAGGTCCGCGCCCATGAGCATGTCCGCCACGGGGGGCCGCCCGCGCCCGGCGACCGACTTGATGCCCACGATGCACGCCACGGCCACGGCCATGGCCCCGGCGAGCAGAACGGGGCGCCACCAGTGCCGGCTGCCCAGCAGCCACACGGGCACCGTGACGGCGCAGATGATGATCATCCCGGTGGGCGCGGTGAGGGTGGTGACGACCTCCAGGACACCCGTGAGCACCGGGTCACGGTGCTCCGTGAGCCACGTCAGGGCCGGGACGTCCCAGCGGGAGAGGTCCTCCCGCTCGGTCCACCAGTCCCACACGCGGACGAACAGCACGAGGCTCGCAACGACCATGACCAGCGCGATCACCACGCGGTTGCGGCGGGATCGGGCGTCGGCAAGGGGCGGCTCGCTCAGCCGTTCCCGCAGGAACCCTGCGCGCCCCCGGTGCGGGGCCGGCGCTGCTGTAGAGGCCGTGGGCCCGGATCTCGTCATGCGGGCAGGCTACGTGCCGTGGCGGCGAGAACGTTGGGGGAACGGTCAGAGAACCACGAGCCAGCACGTCCCGAGCCCCACCGCGGAGAGCCCCGCGGACAGCCAGAAGGAGCGCCACGGCGCGGCCCTGCCGATGAACAGGTACGCCACCACCACCACGGTGAACTCGCGCAGCACCAGCACGGTGGCCGCGAGGTGCAGGTCGAAGGAGGCCACCCAGGCGATCACGGCACCGAACACCAGGCCGATGAGCGGGCCCACGAAGGTCTTCCACGCCCCTCCCGTGCGCACGAGCAGCACCGAGGCGGCCCAGGAGAGCACTCCCGGGAAAGAGACCATGGCGATGAACGGCACCATGGACATCGCCGGACGCCACTGCTCCCCCAGGATCGGGGTGAGCACGACCGCGGCGACCTGCGCCACCACCACGCCCGCCACGGCCAGCAGCAGCGCCGGGTACAGGTGGCGGTCGCTCGCCTCCCGGATCTCGTCCGGGGTCTCCTTGTCCGCGATGCCCACGCGGACCACGTTGACGGTCGACGCCGCCAGCGCGTCTCCCGGGGCCCGGCCCACCGCACTGCCCGCGGTGTACGTGCCGAGGGCCGCGGTGCCGGCGAACGCGGTCATGAACAGCCGCTCCGCCTGGCCCTGGAACCAGGACAGGAGGGCGTAGCCGGACATGGTGGTCATGTCCGAGACGATCGACTTCCCACCGGGGGCAGTGTGCGGCAGGGGCTCCGTGCTGCGGCGGGCGCGCAGCCAGCACAGCACCGCGAACGTCCCCTCCGTGACCGCCAGCTGCAGGGACGGGCCCAGCAGCGAGTGGGTGAGCACCAGGACCGTGCCGCCCACGAGCAGCCCAGCGAGCGAGGCCCGCAGCTGCATCCGAGCCAGCGTGCCCCACTGGTTGGTGGCCTGCAGGGTGCCCACGTACAGCAGCCCCAGCGCACCGAATCCGGGGGCGAGCGCCACGGGCAGCACCTGGAGGAACTCGCCCCAGTTCTCCAGCGTCCCGTTGTGCAGCAGGAACAGCATGAACCCCGCGAGGATCACGAACGCCACCACGGGCATGACCGCCCGGTAGCGGTTCATGATGCGCATGCCACCCGGTTCGGTGAGCACCCGGATCACCGCGAAGCGCGCGCCGGAGTCGATGGTCACCTGGATGGCCGTGTAGATCAGCGTGACCAGGTTGTAGATGCCCACGTAGTGCGGGGACGTGAACGCGGCGAGCGTGAGGATCACGAGCGCCGAGGACACCCGCGGCAGCGCCCGCTCGATGAGAGACTTGACCTGGTTCAGCATGCGGGGTGCCCCGCGAGGTCCGCCACCTGCGCCAGGTTGCGCCGGGCGTAGGGGCGGGTCCCGGGCCGGACCCCGGCCACCACGCGCCGCAGCTGCTCGGGCGTGCCCACGGGACGGCCCGGGACGCCGCCGTTGTCCACGAGCCAGGACATCCTGCCGGACCGGGCCCACGCGCTCCACGCGCGCAGCACCTCCGGGTCCTGGGCGATCCGCTCGTGGTAGTCCGGGGCTCCCGAGAGCTGCCCCGGGCTCAGCCGGTAGGCCACCACGGGCACGGCCAGCTTGTGGATCCGCGCCCCCTGGCGCAGAGCGTCGAACCACAGCACGTAGTCCTCCGCCGTGTTGGGCCGGGCGTAGGCGTCCGCGGCCTCGAGGGTCTCCCGCCGGGCGAGCATGCTCGAGTGGAACAACGGGTTCACGAACGGCAGCAGCAGCCCAAGCTCGGTGCTCGTGAGGTTGCGGGGGTAGGAGGGCCGCGGCAGCATGCCCCGGCCGAAGCGGATCCCGCTGCCGCACACGATGTCCGCGTGCCGCAGCGCCCGCATGCTCACGGCGAAGCGCCACGGCAGGGAGAGGTCGTCCGCGTCCGTGCGGGCCACCAGCTCGCTGTCCGTGGTCTCCAGCGCCTCCCGCATGCGGACCACGGTCCCCACGTTCTCCGGGTTCTCCCGGACGACGACGCGGCGGTCCGACACCCGGCGGGCGGCACGTTCCGTCTCGGCGTCCGGGCCGTCCACGGACACCACGAGCTCCGCGTCCCGGGGCATGGCCCGCAGCGTGGACCGCATGGCGCTCTCCACGGTTGCGCCCGCGTGGTAGGCGGGCATGATGACGGTCAGTCTCGGCATGGTGGCACTCTCCCCTGATAACCACGGATCACCCCACCGTTCCCGGCTCCCCAGGGTGAACTACTGCGGACAAATTCGTTGTCATAGAAACGCAGCGCGATAATGAGGCTATCATGGGAAAGGCGGGACAGAAGGGCGGGGGTACTGCCGGGCGCAGAATCCCCGTGGATTCAGGGGAGCACCGCCGTGGGTCCGTCAGGTTCGCTGAATATCTCGGCGTTCCGGGGGAATCCGCACGAGGTGGTCAGGAATTCCAGGTTGTCCCCCGTTTAGGGGTAATTGGGTAAATATTTGTCCCCCTTCGCGATGACATTTCGTGAGGGGAGTTCCTGTCGGGCTGACGGGAACGGAAAGAATTGGGGGGAATCACGTGAGCGCACGTGTCAAGAACGTCATCGTCAGGTTCCTGGGGATCGTCCTGGGCGCCGCCGTCCTGGGGGCGGCCGTCGGAGGAGGGGTGGCCGTGCTGCGGCCCGAGAGCTTCACGTCCACGACCACCGTGATGGTCACACCGGCGCAGAGTCTGCCCAGCGGTCAGACGGAGACGGTGTCCCAGTACATCCTGAGCAACATGCCCACCTACAACAACCTGGCGATGACCGCCAGCGTCCTGGAGACTGCGGGGGACCACGGCCGGTCCACGGACGAGATCTCCAAGGACCTCACCGTGGAGGTGCCCACGGGGTCGAGCCTCGTGAAGCTGGCGTACTCGGACACCGACCGGGACCGCAGCGCCGCCGTCGCCGACGACCTCGCCGCGGGCCTGCGGGACTCCATCCGCCAGTTCTCGCCGCAGAGCGACGGCACGCCCCAGGTGGACGTCTCGATCGTCCAGAAGGGCGCCGCCGCGGTCACGAGCGACAAGCCCAGCGCCAGCCGGTGGGCCCTGATCGGCGGCACGGTGGGCGGCATCCTGGGCATCGCCGGAGCCCAGGCCCTCACGCGCCGACGCTCCGCACCCCGCCACCACGACGCACAGAGCGCCGCAGGTCAGACCGGCTCGTTCTCGTCATGAAGTGGCGCGATGCCATCTCCATGGACCGGGTCCCGGTCCTGACCCTGATCGTCTTCCTGCTGATCAGCTGGGCCTCCACGGTCTACTTCCTGGACCACTCCGTGGTGACCGTGCCGAGCCCCTTCACGCCGGTGTGGGCGGCGTACAACCACGCCGACGCCGTGCGCCTGATCTCCTGGGCCGTCCTGGGGCTCGTGCTCGCGCTCGTGTTCCCGTTCCCGGGGCGCACCCCGTCCTGGCCCACGCTGCTGAGCACCATCGGGCGGCAGGTGCGTCCCCTCACGTGGCTCTGGGTCCTGATCACGTTCGGGACCATGGCCGCGCTGCTGCTCGCCAAAGGCCGCTACATCCTGGAGGCGCCCCAATACCTGATCTTCATGGCGCCGCCGGCGATCGTGTCCGCCTCGAGCGTCGCCCAGCCCATGGCCGTCCTCGCGGCGGGCTTCCTCTCGGTGCGGCACCCGCTGCTGGGCCGGATCGCCATGGTGTCCTGGCTCGTCCTGCTCTTCGCGTGCGCCACCCGTGTCTTCGCAGGCGTGGTGGTGCTCTACGTGGTGGGCAGGTTCCTGGCCGGGGGCAGGGTGTCCTGGCTCGGGTGGCTCGGCACCGCCGCCATCACGGTGGTGCTGCTGCCCATCCCGCTGTACTGCCGCGACCTCACGGAGCACGGCCTGATCCCGTACGCGCACGCCATGGCCAAGGTGCTCCCGGAACCCTCGTTCTTCAGCGAGTCCCTGCTTACGACCACCAACAGTTTCGGCTTCAGCGTGCCGCTGCTCGTGTTCACGAGCCACGAGTACGGCATCACGGCGCAGGACATGCTCATCTCCCTGAACCCGGGGCCGGGGCGGCTGGTGGGCTGGGACGACATCCTGTTCTCGATGCGTGTCCACGAGTTCATCCCGTACTCGGCCCTGGGCGAGTGGGCGAGCTTCGGCGGATTCAGCCTCATGCTGTTCACGCTCGCGTGGGGACTGGTGGTGCGCGGCTGCCTGCGCAGCGTGGGGACGAACCCGCACCCCACCATGGTGCTGTTCCTGTCCGCACTGCTCGGGATGGCCATGCTCACCGTGGTCATGATCACCCAGTACAACACCCGGGCGGTGAGCCGGATCGTCTCCATGATGATCCTGGCCACGGTGCTCGAACGGGCGCTGCGCCCGCTCACCGCCGCGTTCCTGCGGCGCAGGGCCCTGCGGTCCCGGGCGCCGCGCGGCCCCGCTCTGAGAGGACCCCTCGCCGGTGCGGGCCGGGCATGACGGGACACCGGTGACCCCGGCCCGCACCACCCGCCGCGGGTTCATCGCGCTCGCCGCCGTGACCGCGGTGGGGGTCACGGCGTCGTGCGCACCGGGCGGGGCTCCGGCGCCGCGGGATCCCGCCCCCAGCGCACTGGAGCGGCGCCAGGTGTGGGCGCACATGGTGCCCCAGGGACTGCCCCTGGCCGCGGACCCGGACGTCCACTACGGCAGCGAGCGGCCGCTCTCCCTCGCCCCGGCGGGCACGGGGTACGAGCGCCTCGTCGCCGACCAGCTCACGCAGGCCCGGGCCGCGGGGCTCACCGGGATGCAGATCCTGCTGCTGGACGGGGTCAACTCCGGCACGGACTTCGTGGCGGACTGGATGTCGGCCGCCGATCCGTCGTGGCGGAACTCGTCGTCCGCGGGCTTCTCGGTGGCCCCGTGCCTGCAGGTCTCGTCCCTGCGCCGCGCCACCTCCATGGTGGAGCAGTACGCGGCGGCCGCGGCCGAACACCCCTCCGCGGCCCGTTCGGGGGACGCCCTGGTCGTCTGGGTCTACAACGCCCGGTCCCTCTCCCCCGGTGACTGGAACACGCTGCGCGGCACGCTCCACGACCGGGGCACCGACGTGTTCCTGGTCGCGGAGCTGAAGACCCAGGCGAGCCAGCACGGCGACACCCTGGACACCTCGCTCGTGGACCCGTACGCCGGGTCCTTCGACGCGCTGTGGCTGTTCGAGGACAAGGAGACCGAGGTCCTCCACGACGTCGTCTCCTGGGCCGCCGCCCACGATCTTCCCTTCGCCGGGGGCTCGCTGCCCGGCTACGACCGGCAGACCGCTCACGGCGGCTACGTGGACGCGCGGGGCACCGAGCTCTGGCGCCGCCACCTGGAGAGCCAGCTGGCAGCCCACCCCGCGTGGCTGACCGCCGTCACCTGGAACGACGCCGTGGAGCACACGTCGGTCCAGCCCACCACCGACTGGGGCCGCACGCGCGCGGACCTGCTGGCGCACCACTCCGCGGTCTTCCGGGGCGCGGCCCAGGCGGACTCCGAGGCCCGCGCGTACGCGAGCTCCCCGCAGTACCTGCTCGCCGGCCGGGAGCTGCTGGTGGAGGGTCTCGTGATCAACCACGGCCACACGGCCGTGAGGGTGCGCACGAGGGTCACCTCCGCCGCCGGCCGGACCCTCGCCGAGGCCGTCTCGGAGCCGGTGGCCGCGGGCGGCGTCACGGCCGCCGTGGTCGAACGGACCCTGGACCTGCGCGGAGGTGAGCACGTCGTGGCCGTGGTGGACCTTCTCGACGAGAAGGGGGCGAGAACCGCCGGCGTCCGCGGCGCCCCGGTGGTCGTCTACGACGAGGCGGACCCCGCCGTGCCGTCACCGGACCGCCGCCGCTACTACTCCCTCGGCAGCCACGAGACCACGGACTTCTCCGGGGTGGCGAGACTCGAGCGCGGCGAGGGCCCGGGGCCCTCCGGAATGCACGTCACGACCACGCGGGCCGTGCGGTCCGTGGAGCTGCTCCACAACACCTGGCCCGCCGGTCTCGCGCTCGACGCCACCGGCGTGGGCTACGAGGACCCGCCCGGGAGCATCGTGGGCGGCCAGGAGGTGAGCACCGTCCCGGGCGGGTTCACGATCGCCAGGGTGGTCACCCACGAGGGGCGGATCGCCTACTCGGCACCCGTCCACCACGGGGCCTCCGGCGGGTAGGCCGTCCCGGGCCCGCCACCGGTGGGCTGGCCGGACCGCCCCGGCAACCGCCATGCACGACCGACCGATCAACACAGGGGAGAGAACATGACACACCAGCGACGCCGCCTGGCCACCTTCACGGGCCGTGGCTACGACAAGGGCCGCAGCACCCTGCAGTGCGCGGCGTGGGCGCTCGTCGCGGAGCCGCTGCAGCGCTCCGTGCTGTGCCCCCCACGGGTGCGCACGCGCATCCTGCGCGCGTTCGGCGCGCAAATCGGGGAGGGTACCCTGATCCGCCACGACGTACGGATCCACTGGCCCTGGAAACTGAGCGTGGGCGAGAACTCGTGGATCGGCGTCGGCGCCTGGCTGCTGAACCTGGAGCCCGTCACGATCGGCTCGGACGTGTGCATCTCGCAGGGTGCCATGCTGTGCACTGGCAGCCACCGCGCGGACGACCCCGCGTTCGAGTTCGACAACGCGCCCGTCACCGTGGCCGACGGCGCGTGGATCGCCCTGCGCGCCACGGTCCTGCGCGGCGTGACCGTGGGCGAGGGCGCCGTGGTGGGTGCCACCGCCCTGGTCACCCGTGACGTCCCGGCCGGCGAGCGCGTGCTGGCCCCCGTGGCCGCGAGGGCGTGAGCGGCATGCGGATCCTGCAGATTGTGGCCCTCGTCTCGGGCACCAACGCGTACGGCGGGCCCACCACGGTGGCCTTCAACCAGTGCCGCGCGCTGGCCGACGCCGGTCACGACGTCGTGCTCGCCGCCACCGGTTCCGAGCTGGGTACCCCGCTGCCCACGGAGCGCGACGGCGTGCGCACGGCGCTGTTCCCACCGCACTACGTGCTGCCGGGCGCGGGATTCGCGGGGCTGACGTCCCCCGCGATGCTCTCGTGGGTGCGCCGGGTGGCCCCGAGCGCGGACGTGGTGCACGTGCACATGGCCCGTGACCTGCTGACCCTGCCCTCCGCGCGGCTCGCGCAGCGCGCAGGGACCCGGACGGTGCTGCAGACCCACGGGATGATCGACCCGTCGGAGAACCCGCTGGCAGGCCCGCTCGACGCCGTGCTGACCCGCCGCGTGCTGCGGGACGCCCACCGGATCTTCCACCTCACACCGGGGGAACGCCAGGAGGTGGCGCAGGTGGCCGGCGGTCCTGTGAACCTCGTGGAGCTGCACAACGGCATGCCCGTGAGCACCCAGCCCCGCGCGGTGCGCGAGGATGAGACGTGC